>CALMDO010000192.1 GCA_937862805.1 uncultured Bacteroidota bacterium | reverse complement strand
AAACAATGATTCAGACTGAAGAACAAATTATCGATCCGGTGGTTTTACAGAAAGCGATCGACCGTTACCGCGAGAAAGGGATCATTCTCCCGACTTTTGCCCAGATGCGAAATCCTGAGCTGGTCCCGGAGAAGATCAAGGAGAAATTGAAAAACATCGGATTGTGGGATCTTCATCCGCTGAACCTTTTCAGGATCACCTGGAAAAATGAACCAAGGCCTGCCGGTGGGTTGTATGGCCGTCCCAATTTTCTGGAACTTCCCAAAGCGTTGACCGGCATTGATTCCAGGATTATTGTCATGTTGGGGAAGTGGTTTCCCACAGGGGCCCACAAGGTTGGCGCCGCTTATGGGTGTCTGGCGCCACGCATCATCACCGGCCGTTTTGATCCCACCTGGCAGAAAGCGGTCTGGCCCTCAACCGGTAATTATTGCCGGGGCGGTGCTTTTGACTCTTACTTAATGGATGTGACAGCAGTTGCCATCCTGCCTGAAGAGATGAGCCGTGAGCGGTTTGAATGGTTACAAGAGATAGGTGCCGAAGTGATCGCGACACCCGGATGTGAATCCAATGTCAAAGAAATTTATGATAAATGCTGGGAGATAAGGAGAACGCGAAAAGATGCGATGATCTTCAACCAATTTGAGGAATTCGGAAATTCATGTTGGCATTATGAGGTGACAGGGGCTGCCATTGAGGAGACATATCAACTGGTTGCCAACCCCGGAAATCGTTTAGCCGGTTACATTTCGGCCACCGGGTCAGCGGGTACTATTGCCGCAGGCGACTATCTCCGGACCCGTTTCCCTCATATCCGTGTGGTTGCCAGTGAGGCCCTCCAATGTCCCACGTTGCTGTTGAACGGATTTGGAGGCCATCGAATCGAAGGGATCGGCGATAAACATGTACCATGGATCCACAATATCAAAAACACCAATGTGGTTACCGCCATTGACGATGAGGATTGTATGCGGATCCTGCGATTGTTCAATGAGCAGGATGGTTGCCGCTACCTTGAGAGCGAAGGGGTCAGTCCTGAAGTGGCTTCACAACTGGGGGCCATTGGGATTTCCGGAATCGGGAACATCCTTTCGGCCATTAAAACAGCCAGGCATTTTGATATGACTGGCGACGATGTATTGGTCACCATTGCCACCGATTCAGCCGAAATGTACCATTCACGGATCGAGGAATTGGCCGGAACAAGAGGTGTCTATTCAACCCTTCAGGCAGCCAAAGACCATGAAAAATGCCTCCTGGGAGCCACCGATGACCATTTGAAAGAGCTGACCTATACCGACCAGAAAACAATCCATAACCTGAAATATTTTACCTGGGTTGAGCAACAGGGAAAGACTGTGGATGATCTACGGCAGCTTTGGGATGACCCGGAAATCTGGCCCCGACTTTTCAACCAGCCACACCGATGGGATTCGTTGATCAATGAATTCAACGAACGGACAGGGCTTTTGAAATAATTATGGCAAATATCTTTCATTACGAATGTTGCAATTGCGGCCACACCATAAGTACAAGGGAAGCAGTCTATCTTTGCCCTGTATGTGAGCCCCTTAACAAGCCTGGTCAGCCTCCTTTGGGCGTTTTGAAAGTGATTTATCCAGACGCGGGGAGGCTGCTGCATGGAGACCCTGAAACAAGGTTCAGAAACCTCAAAAACGAGGGATTCTTACCATTGCTACCTTTGCCAGACCTCACTTGCCAGCCACCTCTCCGAATCGGTAATACGCCTCTTTACAAGCTGGATAATTTTTACAAGCCGTTTCCAGGGAATGCACCAGACACTTCTTTAAAGGCGCCCTCCCATGTTTCAGATAGTCCTGAAATTTTCATCAAAGACGATTCGCAAAACCCGACCTTTTCATTCAAAGATCGTGCATCGGCTTTGGTTTCAGGATGGGCGGCGGCGCATGGTAAGCAGACCATCATCGCGGCCTCTACCGGAAATGCAGGCTCATCCCTTGCAGGTATTTGTGCTTCCCAACGACAGCGGGCAGTGATTTTTGTACCAGCCTCAGCCCCCCGCGCCAAACTGACCCAGATCGTCATGTACGGAGCACGCATCATCCCGGTCAGGGGGAATTACGACATGGCCTTTGATCTAACCGTTAAAGCAAGCCGTTTATTCGGTTTCTATAACCGCAATACCGCTTTCAACCCCCTGACTGTCGAAGGTAAAAAACTGGCAGCCATGGAGTTGTATGAACAGTTGGGTTTCCGATGCCCCGACCGGCTTTTCATCCCGGTGGGTGATGGCGTTATCCTGGCCGGCCTGTATAAAGGGTTCGAAGATTTGTTGCATTGTGGCATTATCGAACAAATACCCGTGATCATTGCTGTTCAGGCCGAAGGTAGCAGAAACCTGATGGATAACCTTCACAGAGGACAGTTTATCGCCAGATCCTCCTCGACAATTGCTGATTCCATTTCTGTCGATATCCCCCGGAATTTTCACATGGCAGCAGGCTTTCTCAAAAAATACCAGGGTGAAACGATTGCTGTCACCGATCAGGAGATAATAGAGGCTGCAGGAAACCTGGCAAGGATGTCCGGGATTTTTGCAGAACCTGCGGCCGCTGCTGCTTTTGCCGGTTTATTGAAGTACAACAGAGAAGAGCGTCTCTCCCCAGGATCCAAAAACGTCGCATTACTCACAGGCAGCGGGCTGAAAGATCCGGAAGCAGTCCGTTCGGCGGTTGTTCTCCCCGAGCCTTTCGACCCTGAAAAAGACACACTGGAACATCTCTTCGAAAAATGAGTTTGACATGATCACTTTTACCCTGAATGACCACCCTGTAAAATTCGACGGTGATGAAGACGGCTCCTTGTTGCATTTTCTGAGGGAAAAAGAGAACATCACTTCCGTAAAAGACGGCTGTTCCGGCCAGGCGGCCTGCGGTGCCTGCCTGGTGGAGATCAACGGGAAGGCACGATTATCCTGTACTCAAAAACTGAAGTATCTTGAGGGGGCCCATGTCGTGACCCTGGAAGGGATACCCATCCCCGTAAGAGATATCATTGCCCGAGCTTTTGTCAACAAAGGAGCGGTTCAATGTGGATTTTGTACGCCCGGATTGATCATGCGGACGAAAATCCTGTTCAAAGATAACCCGGCACCTTCCCGGTATGATATACGGAAAGCCATTAATCCGCACCTTTGCCGGTGTACAGGATACCAGAAGATAGTGGATGCCATTGAAGCAGCGCTTCATCAACTCAACCGCCACGACCCAAAAGAACATGTGCAGGTTAAAGATGATACAACGGATAACCCGGGAGCGGTTTGCTCCTCTGAACCATGTGGAGTCGGTATGCCCGTTGAGAAATACCAGGCTTTTGAAACAGCCATCGGAAAGCGACTTTTCGTCAATGATATGAGGGTTGAAGGGATGTGCTACGGGGCGCTCCGGTTCAGTGACCACCCCAGGGCCAGGGTGATTTCGATTGATGGGAGCCATGCAATGGCGATGGAAGGAGTTATCAGGGTCTTTACAGCGGATGATGTCCCCGGCGATCGTTACACCGGATTGATTTTCAGTGATTGGCCACTCATGATCGCAACCGGGGAGACAACCCGTTACATAGGAGATGTTGTCGCCGGCGTTGTCGCTTGCGATGAAGCTACTGCCAGAGCAGCCGCCCGGTTGATCGAGGTCAGATATGAGGTATTCGATCCGGTTACAGATATCCATGCAGCATTGAAAACCGATGCGCCCCGCGTGCACATAGATCGCTCTAACCTATTGGATCAATGTATAGTACAAAGAGGCCAACCCATTGAACCGGCATTGGCGGGATCGGATTTTACAGTTTCAGGAGTTTATGAGACCCAACGTATAGAGCACGCTTTTCTGGAGACGGAAGCAGCTTTGGCGATCCCGATGGATGCCGGTATTCATCTATACAGCCAGGGGCAGGGAGTGTATGTCGACCAAAAACAAGTGGCTTCATTGCTCAATATTTCTGAAGAGCAGGTAAGGGTGACACTGGTTCCATGCGGCGGAGGTTTCGGTGGGCGCGAAGACCTCACCGTTCAGGGCCATGCTGCGCTCTTTTCATTCCTTTTAAAACAGCAGGTTATGGTCCATCTCACACGGGAAGAGTCGATCCGGATGCATCCGAAAAGGCATCCGGTTTGGATGGACATTACCTTGGGATGTAACAGGGAAGGACAACTGACAGCTTTGAAATTAAAAGCCATCGGCGATACAGGGGCTTATGCATCCGTTGGGAACAAGGTGATGGAAAGGGTTGCAGGTCATGCAAGCGGAGGTTACCATGTTCCCAATGTTGATATCCGGGCCTTGACCGTGTACACCAACAATATCCCTTGCGGCGCTATGCGAGGGTTTGGAGCAAACCAGGCAGCTTTCGCAATAGAAAGTTGTGTTGATGAGCTGTGTGCCCTGGGAGGATTTGACCGTTGGAAGTTCAGATATGACAATGCTTTGGAAGAAGGAAAGATGACAGCAACAGGTCAGGTTCTGGGAAAAGGAGTCGGCATCAAATCCTGTTTACTGGCCTTAAAAGAGCATTTTTACAAAGCCCGTTATGCAGGTCTTGCCTGTGGCATCAAGAATTCCGGTGTCGGGAACGGAATGGTCGATTTCAGTGACGTCAGGATCACCATACAAACCGGTGGCAGGGTATTGATCGAGCATGGTTGGACCGAGATGGGCCAAGGCGTGCACAACATGGCCATCCAAACACTGAATCAGGAGACAGGAATTCCTGTCCGGCTAATCGAGGTGGAGGTCGATACAAAAGCAGCAATGCCTACCGGAATGACCACCTCTTCAAGAGCAACAGCGCTTCTTGGAAACGCCATCATCGATGCAGCTCTGCAAATCAGGGAAGATATCCGGGAAGCGGCCATCCGACCGGAAAATGAAGATTCTTTAGCCCTTCTGGCCGGAAAAATGTACCTCGGGAAGTATTATTGTGACTGGACCACAAAACCCGGAGCAGCGGTGGATAAGATCATCACCCATTATTCTTACGGATATGCCGCACAGTTGGTGGTTTTGGATGAAAATGGAAAAATTTCCTGTGTTTATGCAGCCCATGATGCCGGCAAGATCATGAACCCGGTATTTTTTGAAGGTCAGATCCAGGGCGCTGTACACATGGGTATCGGGTATGCCCTTACTGAAGATCTTCCCATGAAAGATGGTCAGTTGGTCAGCCATAAATTGCGCGATTGCGGGGTCATGACGGCGATGCAAACACCTGATATTCATGTAATTGGCATTGAAGAATCAGATCCGGTCGGGCCTTACGGAGCCAAGGGAATCGGTGAAATCGGGCTTGTCCCGACTGCTGCTGCTGTTGCGAATGCCCTGTGCGCTTTCGACGGGGTCCGTAGAAAGAAATTGCCTTTGAAACCGAACTATTTAGTTGGTTCCCAATAACAAACTTTGGGAGAGGAGATCTTCCCTTTAGAAAAGTAAAACAGATATTTATATATTTGTGAACACGCTTCATGCTGGTTAAAAACCTCTAATGTCTGAACCATGACTTTAGAACTCATCCTTGCACTGATCCACAATATAGCCTTGCTGATCGCCATCAGCTTGCTCGGAGGTTTTCTGTGGAAAAAGAATCCCGGGACCGTAACCTTCACGGATAAACTGTTTGCGGGCTTTTTCCTGGGAAGTGTCGGGATGATGATCATGCTTACTCCCTGGATCCTGCTTCCGGGCTTGGTTTTTGACACCCGTTCCATCCTGCTCTCCATTTCAGGTCTGGTCTTTGGACCGATACCCACCCTCACCGCCATGCTCATCACCGCCATTTACAGGCTTTTTATGGGTGGTCCGGGAATGTGGATGGGATTGGGAGTCATCATCACATCGGGAGCCACCGGACTTCTTTGGAGAAGATTCCGTCCGGAGTGGCAAAAAAAGAAACCAGTCGTTGAGCTCCTGATGCTTGGATTTGCCGTACACCTTCAAATGCTGCTCCTTACACTGCTTCTGCCCAAAGAACGTTTTCTCCATACTCTTGAGGCAGTTGGAATTCCCATTCTTACTATCTATCCTCTTGGTTCACTGCTTTTTGGACTTCTGATGGTCAGCAGGCAAAAACATTTTGAAATCCGCAGGGCCCTGCATAAAAGCGAAGAAAAATTCCGACAGCTTTTTGAAAGAAGCGATGTAGTAATGCAGCTGATCGAGCCGCTTACCGGAAAAATACTGGATTCCAATGAAGCATCTGCAAAGTTTTATGGTTATTCGCTGGAAGCGCTTCGATCCATGCATACCTCTGATTTAAGAAAGCAATCACCTGAAGAAGGATACCTTTTGCGCCAATTAGCTTTGAAGGGAGAACGGCAGTTTTTTGAGTTAGAGCATCAACTTGCCAACGGTGAAACAAGGATGGTTGAGGTTCACACTTCCCCCATCATTGTCGAAGGGCAGACCATCATTTTTACCATTATCCACGATATCACCCTGCGTAAAAAAGCAGAGAGTGCCTTACTTCAGGCCAAGGAAAAAGCTGAAGAGAGCGACAAAATGAAATCTACTTTTCTGGCAACCATGAGCCATGAATTGAGAACCCCTCTAAATGCCATCATCGGTTACAGCGACCTGATCTCTACCGAAAACGATGAGATTTCAGAAATCCGGAAATTCGGAAAAATCATCCTGGATAACGGGAAACACCTCCTTTCGATCATCGAATCCATTTTCGACATTGCTCTTTTACAATCCAAAGAATCGCAGCTGACCCTGACCACTTTCGAGCTTTCGGAAGTTTTTGCAAATCTTGATCAATACATCCTTTTCGAAAAGAAACGTAAGAACAGGCAACATCTCGTGACACGGTATCAGCCTGACCCTGACAATCCTCATCCATTCATCCAATCAGACAGGGGAAAAATCCTTCAGTTGATGAGTAACCTTATCAATAACGCGTTAAAATATACCGATACGGGAACCATCGATTACGGTTTTATCACCAATGAAGAGCGTCTGACCTTGTTCGTAAAAGATACTGGCATTGGAATCCCGGGTGATAAAATTGATTCTGTTTTCAAGTTATTCGTTCAGGGAGAAGATACCATGACACGAACACATGGCGGCGTGGGATTGGGCCTTGCCATCTGCCGTGAAATTGCGGCTTTATTAAATGGACGGCTATGGGTTGAATCGGAGGAAGGAAAAGGGTCAACCTTTTATCTCGAACTCGAAGGGGTAATTATACCGGAAAAAACGGAAAACGCTTCCGGTGCAAATCAGACCCGGTTTCCGGATCTGACGGGTAAAACAATTCTCATCGTCGATGACCTGTCGGAAAACACACTGTTGCTCACCCGCATGCTTACCGGAACCAAAGCGCGCATTCTCACTGCCGACAACGGTAATAAAGCAGTTACCCTGGTAAGGGAAGAAACCTCCATCGATCTGGTTTTTATGGACATCAAGATGCCCGGAATGAACGGTTATGAAGCCACCCGCGCCATCCATAGTGTTCGCCCTGAAATTCCCGTGATAGCCCAGACTGCCTATAGTTTCAACGACGACAAGGAATTGGCGCTGGCTGCAGGGTGTATCGGCCATATTTCGAAACCCATCCAAAAAAATATTCTCATTGAACTGATCGGTAAACACTTTAGCTCAAAAAACTAATACCTTATGATCCTCCTCCGAAACGGAACTTACATCGACTGGAAAACACTGGAATTCACTACAACCGATCTGCTGGTTGAAGAAGGCACCAACGCCCGCATCCTTTTTGTCGATCCTTCCTCATCACAAAAAGCAGACATCATAATCGACTGTTCCGGCCAAATAATCACCCACGCTTTTGCCAATGGCCACCACCACGCCTATTCTGCACTCTCCAGAGGAATGCCTCCACCCCAAAAAACACCCGGGAACTTCCGCGAAATTCTTCAATATGTCTGGTGGACACTTGATAAAGCCCTGGATCCCGAATCTATCCGTTTTTCAGCGCTTGTGACAGCCATCGCCTGTGCAAAAAATGGAACGACCTTCGTCATCGATCACCACGCCTCCCCATTTGCCATCGACGGGTGTCTCGATGTCATTGCCGAAGCTTTTGATACAGTCGGTGTAAACCACCTGCTCTGCTACGAAATCTCAGACCGCGACGGGGAAACAATTGCTTCCAAAGGAATCGCGGAAACCGCCCGTTACCTCGAACACCGGCAGGGTCTCGTCGGCCTGCATGCATCATTTACCGTGGGAGATCAAACCCTGCAAAAAAGCATCGAACTATCAGCCCGGCACAACGCCGGTATCCACATCCACGTGGCTGAAGATACATACGATCAACAGCATTGCCTCGAAACCTATCATTCCCGGATCATACCACGGCTCAATAAAGCGGGGGCGCTTCAATTCCCAAAAACAATTCTGGCACACTGTCTCCACCTTGAACAAGAGGAACGCAAGCTCCTTTCCGAAACTCCCGTGTGGATTGCTGAAAATATGGAAAGCAACCTCAACAACGCGGTCGGGTTTTTCAACGGAGAGCACCTGTTTAACAGGGTCATGTTAGGTACTGACGGGATGCACAGCGACATGATCAGAAGCGCTCAGGCCGCCTATTTTGCGGGACATCTCCACGATGCAATTGACTATCCGGGAACATACCGGCGCTTCCGGAACATTCACCGCTATCTTGATCAAAATGGCTTCACGGGCGACAGCGATAACAACCTGGTGGTTCTTGATTATGCTTCACCGACACCTTTCACCCGGGACAATTTCGCAGGCCACTTTCTCTTTGGCTGGGAATCAAAACAAATCACCCATGTGATTTCGGATGGCAGGTTGATTGTCGAAAAAGGAAGATGTACCAGGGTCGATGAAGAAAATATCCTTTCAGAAGCATGTAAAGCGGCAGAAAGAATGTGGACCAGGATGCAATGAAAAATATGTTCATAAAAAACGGGATACTGATTAATGCGGAAGAGTCCCGTAAGGCAGATCTTTTGGTTCACGATGGGAAGATTGTGGAAACGGGAACCATTGCCGCCGGGGAATTGCCTGAAAATGGCCGGGTGATCGACGCTGAGGGCTGCCGGATTTTACCAGGCGGCATTGATCCCCACGTCCATCTCTCCCTGCCGACCCCGGCCGGTAATTCATCTGATGATTTCCTTTCGGGAAGCCGTGCAGCACTTGCAGGAGGAACGACCACCCTCTTTGATTTCGTGACTCCACGGCGGGGGCAATCTTTGCATGAGGCCCTCGTCGAACGCCGCCTGGAAAGTGAACGTTCGCGCTGTCCCTGTCACCTGCACATGGGGATCAGCGAGTGGAATAACGAGATAGCCAAAGAGATAGTACCACTGATCGAAAGCCAGGGAATCACCTCTTTCAAGGCCTACCTGGCTTACCAGGAAACCATCGGCATCACCCCATCAGCCTTGAAAGAACTTATGACCATTGTGGCTCCGACAGGAGCAACGGTCATGGTCCATTGTGAAGATGGAGATATGATCAGTAAATTATGTAAAATTTTACTTTCTGAATGCAAGACCCGCCCCTTTTACCATGCCATTGCGCGAATGGCTGAAACTGAAACCGGGGCAATCTCCACTGTTCTTGAATTATCAGTCCAAACCTCCTGCCCTGTTTACATTGTACATGTTTCCACCGGCGAGGGAGCCCGTCTTATATCCGCCGCCAAACAATCGGGGATCAAAGTTTTCGCCGAGACTTGTCCCCATTACCTTCTCCTGGATGACTCCCGTTATGGAGCAGAGATACCCGACAGGGAGGTGCTTCCCTGTATCATGTCGCCACCCCTCCGTACAACAGAAGATCAATCAGCACTGTGGAAGGGTCTGAACGACGGGACCTTTGATGTTGTAGCAACAGATCATTGTCCTTTCAACACATACGGACAGAAAGACATTGGTTTAAAAGATTTTACAAGGATTCCCAACGGGGTGGGTGGCATCGAATACCGTACACGCTTGTTGTACACTTACGGAGTACTACAAGGGCGGATTTCTCTTGAAAAAATGGTGTATCTTACCTCCTCAAGACCAGCAGAGATCTTTGGACTGTCCCACTCAAAAGGGAGGTTAGCTCCCGGTTTTGACGCAGATATTGTCCTGCTCAATCCCGATTTCGAAGAGATCATCTCCACGAAAAACCAAGTACAAAAATGTGATTCAAATATTTACGAAGGAATGACCCTTCGCGGCCGGATCACAATCCTCTAAAGGAGACGGTTTCTTCCACGGTGTTCCAGGTTCCGAAGTACTGCAGCAGGGTCGGGATACCTGTTGGTAAGCATCATGGAGGCTATGATGTAAGGTTTGAATCCCGCCTGTTTGTACAGAGGTACCCGATAGCGATCGAAAACAGTTTTAGCCACCTCTCCTTCTTTGCAGGATACTCCCGAAATGTCAGCCGGAAGGCAATGCATGTAAAGCGCTTCCCCTTTCCGGGTGAGTTTCATTTTTTCCTCCGTACATTCCCAATTTTTAAAACAGGCATTGTTAGCCAGACACTGCTTTTCCAGCTCTTTCAGTCCGGCAGGATCGTTTTCGCGCAGTAACAGTGTTCTCTGTTGCATCACATGGTAGGGCGCCCAGCTCTTAGGATAAACGATATCGGCGTCTGTGAAGGCTTCTTCCATGGAGTTGACAATCCTGAATTCCCCTCCGCTCTCCCTTGCCTGTTCAGAGGCTTGTTCCATCACTTCAGGGATCAGGCCATAGCCTTCGGGATAAGCCAGGTCCACCTTCATCCCCAAGCGGTTCATCAGGCCGATAATTCCCTGGGGAACAGAGAGTGGCTTACCGTAGCTGGGTGAATAGGCCCAGGTCATGGCGATCTTTTTTCCCCGGAGGCTTTCAAGGTTCCCGAAAACCGATTTGAGGTGTAACAAATCGGCCATAGATTGTGTAGGGTGATCGATATCACATTGAAGGTTGATAATGCCCGGCCGCTGTGGCAAAACACCGTCGTGGAAGGCTTCATCGAGCGCAGCACCTACCTCCCGCATGTAAGCATTGCCTGCTCCCAGGAACATATCATCGCGAATCCCGATTACATCACTTAAAAATGAGATCATGGCAGAAGTTTCCCTGACTGTCTCTCCATGGGCAATTTGTGATTTGCCTTCATCGAGGTCTTGTACAGTCAGGCCTAAAAGATTGGCTGCAGAGGCAAAAGAGAATCGGGTGCGCGTAGAATTATCCCTGAATTGCGAAATAGCGAGACCTGAATCGAAACAACGTACCGAAAGGTTCTTATCGCGCATTGCTTTCAGCGCTTCGGCCACCAGGAGTACCATTTTGAGTTCATCCAGACTTTTTTCCCAGGTGAGTAAAAAATCTTTTTGATAGAGATCGTGACGGAGGTGCTCCATCTCCCTGACCAGGGTATTAAAATAAGTATTCATTTTCTAATAATTTTATATTTTATTGGTCACGATGAGGATACGATCAACCGGCTAATTCATAAGCCAAAGCAGCATAGAAAGCTGAAGCAGTAACAAGGTCACTGACCGGCACTTTTTCATTGGGAGCATGGGCAAGCACTTCATTACCGGGACCGAAACCGATGCAAGGGATCCCGTACATGCCGTTGATGGTCACCCCGTTGGTAGAAAAGGTCCATTTATCGATCACCGGTGGTTTCCCGAACAATGCTGTAAAAGCCTGCCGGGCTTTGCTTACAAGCGGACTCCCTTCCTCCATTTTCCAGGTGGGATAATATTTCTGCATACCATACCGAAGCCCGGTGTAAGCCACCTCTTCATAATTCAAAACCTTAACTTCGGCATCCTGATCACCAACGATTGCCTTGATCTCTTCTACGGCGGAGTCGATGGTTTCACCCCAGGTCAACCGGCGGTCAAGATGAATTTTAGCATAATCAGCTACCGCGCACAAAGAAGGACTGCCAGACACAAATTCTGACACGGTCACTGTCCCCTTACCTAAAAATGGATCAGATCGTAGTTTTTCATTCAGTTTTTCAATTTCAAGGCATGCGCGTGACGCCATGTACACGGCGTTTTTCCCCCGTTCCGGGGCGGAACCATGCGAAGAAAGACCGCGGAAGGTCACTTCAATCTCCATCCGGCCACGATGGCCACGATAAATATTCAGGTTGGTCGGTTCGGTGATTACCACGAAATCGGGACGGATCTTTTCCTCTTCTACCAGATACTTCCAGCAAAGACCATCACAATCCTCTTCCATCACGGTACCGGTAAACAATAAAGTGAGTCCTTTATCAAATGCCAGCTCTTTTAATATCCTGCCAGCCGTAACAAAGGCTGCCGGGCCTCCCTTCTGGTCAACTGTTCCCCTTCCATGGACATACCCGCCCGAGACTTCGCCTGAGAACGGATCAAATGTCCAGTTATCGGGATTGCCGACATCCACCGTGTCAATATGCCCGTCGAATACCAGGATCTTCTCTCCGTTCCCGATCCGGCCAATTACATTGCCCAGCTTGTCAATGCGTACTTCATCAAAACCGGCATTTTTCATCTGTCCGGCTAACACGGCTGCAACCTCTTTTTCTCCCGTACTTAAAGAACGGGCTTTGACAAGGGCTGATAAATTGTCAGCGGAATAATTCGCATACTCCAGTGCTTTTTCGTTGATTTTCAAATAAATATCTTCCAATTTGGATCAGTTTTAAGGGTTTAATGAACCGGCAAATTTACAAAAGGAAACGGCAGAAAATGTATTTCACCTGAGATTAGTCGAAGAAAGTCTGTTTTTCTATCCGAACGGGTTACCGATGTCGTTCAATTTCAAGAAGAACCGCTTCGGGAGTGGCAGGCAATGTAAATTCAAAATCGTGATTTCTTCCGGTTGCAGCAGTAATGGCATCGCGGATGGCCAGCCATACCGAAAAAGCGAGCATGAAAGGGGGCTCCCCAACGGCTTTGCTGTTGCGGATTGCCAAAGGGTTGGGAGCGGCTTTCAATAAATCAACCCGGAAATCCTTCGGGATGTTTCCCACTGTTGGAATTTTATAGGTATCGGGGGAATGGGTCAGTAACCTACCCTGGTCATCCCATTTGATCTCTTCGGTCGTACACCAGCCCACTCCCTGAATGAAGGCGCCTTCAACCTGTCCAAGGTCGATCGCAGGGTCGAGAGAATCACCCACATCATGCAGGATATCCGATCGCAGGATATCACAGGAACCCGTCAGCGTGTCAAGGACCACTTCTGAAACCGCCATTCCGAAAGAATAATAATGAAAGGGTTTTCCCTTGCCGGTTTCACGATCGAACCAGATTCCCGGAGTTTTATAAAAACCGCTGGCGCTGAGGCTTACCTGATTAAGATGAGCAATTTTTGCCAGTTCGGAAAATGGAATCGAACGTGCTTTACAGGTTTTGTCAAAAACCGTATTGTTCTCAAACACGATCATTGCTTCATCGGAATCCTCTCCCGGGAAACGGCTTGAAAATTCTTTTATTACCAGGGCAGTGAGTCTTGATTTAAGGATTTCGATGGCATTTTTCACGGCCATTCCATTAATATCACTCCCTGATGAAGCCGCGGTAGCCGACGTGTTGGGAACTTTTGAAGTGTTGGTAGCATTAATCTTTATGAAATCAGGTGAAACGCCTAATTCATTGGCGGCTATCAGGCGAATTTTGCCATGCAAACCTTGCCCCATCTCGGTTCCGCCATGATTTACCAGCACGGTACCGTCGTTGTAAATATTAACCAAAGCCCCTCCCTGATTCAGAAAAGCCGTAGTAAAAGAAATACCGAATTTGACAGGTGTAATGGCTATTCCTTTTTTAAAAAACTCATGCTCCTGGTTAAACTTCAGGATCGCCTGTCTCCTTTCGAAATAGCCGGAAGTCTTTATTAATTGATCGTAAAGGAGTGAAAGGTGATTATAGACTACCTCCTCGCCATACGGCGTAATATTTAGTTTTTCATTTTGATAGAAATTTATTTGCCGTATTGTCGCCGAATCTTTTCCTAAATGAAAGGCCACTCTTTCAATGGCATTTTCGATCACTGCAATTCCCTGGGGGCCGCCGAATCCACGAAAAGCTGTATTCGACGGAAGGTTGGTCTTCCAGGCCCGGCCAATCACTGAAATGTCGGGTATGTAATAACTGTTTTCCGCATGGAGCATAGCTCTTTCAAGAATGGCCCGTGTCAGGTCAGTAGCAGCACCTGCATCGGCATTCAATTCCACTTCATAAGCAAGGATTTTTCCTTCATCGTCAAAGCCAATGCGGTACCTGGATAGAAAGCGGTGACGTTTTCCTGTAATGATCTGGTCATCGTCACGAAAAAGATGGATCCTGACCGGTCTGCCTGTCGAACGGGCCAACAGCGCACTCCACGCCGCCACGTGGTTTCCCTGGGTCTCCTTCCCTCCAAATCCGCCTCCTATTCTCTTTACTTCCACCTCTACTTCATTTTTATTAATCCCCAGGACTTCAGCAACGACAGCCTGTGTTTCAGAAGGATTTTGGCTGGATGCAAACACTTTCATCTCCACACCTTCCCCGGGAACTGCCATCGCCGTCTGTGTTTCGAGGTACCAGTGTTCTTGAGCGCCAGTATTCAAGATGCCGGAGAGAACATGGGGAGCTTTCTCCATCGCCAGGGGAGCATTTCCTCTTTTAATGGTCCTTTCAGGGGCGATCAACCGATTGAGCCGGATTGCTTCATCAAGTGATAGTATAGGTTTCAAGAGTTCATAACTGATCTCCATTTGTCGTTCAGCCTCCCAGGCCGCCTCTTCAGAGGTTGCCGCGATCAGTGCCACTGCCTGCCCGATGAATTCCACTTTATCGACAGCAAGACAAGGTTCATCATGGATAACCGGTCCCATCTGATTTTGACCTGGAATATCTGCTGCGAGGATCACAGCTTTAACCCCTGGGACATTTCGTGCCCTGGTAACGTCAATGGAACGGATGGCAGCATGGGGATGAGGGCTGTATACCACACGACCAGTCAGAGCCTGACCTTCATCAGGTAGGTCATTGACAAAGACCGATTCTCCGGTTACATGCCCTGTCTGTCCTTTGGAAACCCGAAGCGTGGTCAGCGGAACCGGAGAATCGTAATCAAATGAAGGGTGAGCATAGAGCTTTAATAAGAGGTTACGGGCAACCAATTTCCGGTAAAGTGCGCCAGCCCTTGCATCACCGATCGGAGTGAACTCATCAGCCAGGTGCGGCATCGCCTCAAGAATGACCTCATGGGTCCATGGTTTGCCGATTAAAAAGTCCTCTGTCTTAAAGGCCCGTTTCACGACCGGTGCCATTCCGCCGAAAGCCAGGATGATCTCCACTGTCTTCCCCGCTTTCAAATGCAATCTGTAACCACAACTTACTGTTGAGATATCGAGTTCCATTCTTTTGGAGACCTTCAGTGCGCCAATCCGGCAACCATCGGGCGGTACCCGGATCTCAACAGCGGTCAGGATCTCATCTTCCTCAAGCATGTTACGATGGTAGCCCGTGATGAATGTCTCAATCGGGATCCTCCGTGTGGTTGTAAGGGATGTGGCGATCAGTATCGCTTTGTACGCGAATAGTAACGGGATCGTATCCCCGATGGGAGATGCTGAAGCGATGTTTCCTCCCAGGGTTGCCCTGTTTCGTATTTGCAGGGAGCCAAAAAACCGTAAAAAACTATGCAAAGGAGGTAACTTGGTTCGAGTAAGTTTTCTTACCTGCTCCAGGCTCAATCCAGCCCCCAAAGTCACCCGGTCCTCGTTTTCACTGAAGTTTTTCAGTTCTTCCACATCTGAAAGATCGAGCAGGGTCGGGAATTTCTCTCGCTTTTTAGTTTGTTTTACTGCCAGATCGGTCGCTCCGTGAATGATTATCGCTTCCGGATGCTCTTTTCTGATATGCAGCGCATCTTCCAGTTTGAAAGGTTTGTAATAGCATTGATCAGGGGATTCGAGAATTAAAGATTCCCGGGAACTGTTAATTTGATGGAGCAGGGTCAGCGTTTCCGGTTCGTGAATGCTGAAATGATCCTCTCCCCTGAGCCGGCAAATCTCACCGGCCGCGGCAAGGATCGGCTGATAACCGGTGCAACGGCAAAGGTTCCCCGCCAAAGCTTCCTCTATCACCTCCCGTGTGGGATTATGGTAGTTTTTGTACAACCCGAAAAGAGTCATGACGAGGCCCGGGGTACAATAACCGCATTGTGTACCGTTGTTCTCCAGGAGGAGTTGCTGTACCGGGTGCAGGATTTTACCTCCTTTTTCATTAATGGCAAGGTTCTCAACAGTGATCAGTTGTTTGCCGTGAAGCATGGGGAGGAACATAAGACAGGAATTGACTATCCTGTATATCAGTTTACCGTTGTCCCCGGGTTCGGCGACCACTATCGTGCAGGCGCCGCAATCCCCTTCTGCACAACCTTCTTTAACCCCTTTATGATCCTGTAATGATCTCAGGAAGTTCAAAACCGTGGTGGAAGGTTGATAATTTGATGTAGAAAAATTGATCTCTGTAATCCTTCCATCCAAAAGGAACCGAAGGATGGATTGCTTCGTTTTCATTTTTCTGCCATTTTTGATAATAATGATTACCGGGTATCGACCTTTCTCAAAAGAAGCTTCATCCGGGCTGCCAAAATAATAAAAAAAGCATCAGGTTGGTTTCGTGATTACCGGAACTCATCCGGATCAGACTGTCAGGCGGTCAGGTATTTCGTTCGCAAACCGTTGATGTCTGCATGGAGTTCTTTTGTAAGATAAGCATCCAACGATCCAAATTGAAGGGATATTTCATCCAGGGCTGCATCAATGTATGCCTCCCTGACTTCCAGCAAAGGTCGCAGCAGCTCCCCGTTCTTTCCTTCTGCCTTGACCTGGCTGAGAATCCTTTCCACGGCATCGTGCAGGTACTGGTTCGATTCCATGTAATCCTGGCGGATCACCTCCATAGTTACCCCCAACGCTGCCAACAAAAAGAGGGATGCCAACCCTGTCCTGTCCTTCCCTGCAGCACAATGAAAAAGAAGCGGCAAGGGCAAGGGAGAGGCCAGAAGTTGCATGAATTGCCGGAATTCGGGAACATTATCTCTAACCATCCTTCGGTAGTCGGTCTCCAACACGTTTTCCATCCCTGCCAGATTTTCTTCAAGCAGATAGCGTTCAGCACGATCACGGGCACCATCATAGATTGCGAAATGATAACGGGTGGTCAGGCACTGCCATAACAGATCGGGTCGATGTTCAGCTTCCCGGTGCGACCTGAAATCAACAATGGTTTTAATTCCGATCGTATCAAGTATCGACAATTCATCCAGGGAAAGGGATGAGAGGTCGCCGCTGCGGTACAGAAGTCCTGAAATGACCCTTTTGCCACCGGCGGTAGGTATTCTACCAAGATCACGGAAGTTGGGTTGATGAATGAGTAGTGATTTCAAAATCGCCATTTTTTAAGAGCAAAAGTAGTGATTCCGGGTTAATCGCTCGAAGCTCCTCAGCACATCAAAGCCTTTGAAATTCAATAACAGGATTACCTTTCCGGCCCGAAAGATCATAAAAGTCGGAACAATAAAGATTTCCGACCGGAATACACCAGCATTCACAATGTATTCCCTGGAAAGCCCTCAGGTTTTAACCAAGGTATGCCCGTAAAAGGTTACTCCTTGACGAATGTTTCAGCCGACGGATCGCTTTTTCCTTGATCTGTCGCACTCTTTCGCGGGTCAGGTCGTAGGTGGCGCCAATCTCTTCCAGGGTATAGCTATGGGCAACCCCGATCCCGTAAAACATATTGATGATCCCTCGTTCTTTTTCTGTCAGGGTCGATAACGACCGCTGAATCTCCTTGGCAAGCGATTCGTGTATCAAAGGTTCATCGGTGTTGGGTGTATCCTCACTCACGAAGACATCGATCATCTTGGTATCCTCATCCTGGTCGATGGGAGCATCCATCGATACTGTACGGGTTGACATCCGGAGGGTATCGGCCACTTTCTGTTCAGGGATTTCCAGTTCAATGGCCAACTCTTTCACCGAAGGGGGTCTTTCAAACCGTTGTTCCAGTTTGATCGTGGCTTTCGACATTTTACTGAGTGAGCCTACCTGGTTGAGTGGCAGCCTTACAATCCGCGATTGTTCAGCCAGCGCCTGAAGGATCGATTGACGAATCCACCAAACGGCGTAGGAAATGAATTTAAAGCCGCGGGTTTCATCGAACCTTCGGGCAGCTTTGATCAATCCAACATTGCCTTCGTTGATCAGATCCGGAAGACTAAGGCCTTGATTTTGGTACTGTTTGGCAACCGAAACCACAAAGCGCAGGTTGGCTTTGCATAATTTTTCGAGGGCTGCCTGGTCTCCCGACCGGATGCGTTGCGCCAATTGAACCTCTTCATCGGCGGATATCAATTCCTCCTTGCCGATATCTACCAGGTATTTATCCAACGAGGCGGTTTCCCGGTTCGTTATGGATTTAGTAATCTTTAATTGTCTCATAGTCCGATTCCATAATAAGCCCGAAGTCCGTTCGGGTAAACACCTTCAATCAATACTCCGCCATTGCGCCCGGATAATGCTTCCCTCAGGTCGTCTGCGGTAGTCACAGGTTTCCGGTCAATGGCCAATACAATAAATCCAACCCTTATCCCGGAATTTTTCAGTTTCCCTTCATCCAGTTTTACTATTTTAAAACCATAATCGACATCCAGCTTCGCTCTTTCCTCGTCGGTCAGGGCCTGAAACACAGCACCGTGAATGATCAGTTTGTCGGTGCCTGCAATGCTTTGGCCGCGGTCTTCACTCACAAGGGTGACGGGCAGGGTCAGTTCTTTGCCATCGCGGTGTACCACCACATCGACTTTATCACCAGGGTTTTTTTGACCGATCACTTCCATCAGTTCCGATTTACCATTTACGGGTGAATTGTCGATGGTGATGATTACATCACCTTTCTTAATTCCTGCCTGGTCAGCAGGCCCCCCCTCAACAATCTCATCGATATAGACACCCCTGAGATCTGAAAAACCTTTATCTTTTGCAAACTGATCGTCGATTTCACGGTAGTAAACACCGAGGTAGGCACGTTGAATTTTACCAAATTTTACAAAATCAGCAACAACCTTTTTCACGATGTTTACAGGTATTGCAAAGGAATAGCCAGTGTAATAGCCTGTGCCGGAAGCAATGGCTGCATTGATCCCGATCAGTTCACCGCGGGTGTTGACCAAGGCACCTCCGCTGTTTCCGGGATTGATCGCAGCATCGGTCTGTATGAACGATTCAATAGCTCCTTTCGATCCGAGGATATTAATATTCCTGGCTTTCGCGCTGACGATCCCGGCGGTTACCGTGCTTGTCAGGTTGAATGGGTTTCCCACTGCCAGCACCCACTCACCGAGCCTGACCTCATCCGAGTTACCATAACTGAGGAAAGGCAGATCCTTTTCATCGATTTTGATCAAAGCCAGATCGGAACTGGGATCAGAACCGATGATACGGGCTTTGTACTCCCTTTTATCGTTAAGGGTCACAGTGATCGCCGTAGCTTCCTGTACCACGTGGTTATTGGTCACGATGTAACCGTCGGGAGCGACAATCACGCCGGAGCCCATCGCCGAATATGGTGAAATGTACTCTCTGGGTTGTGATCTTCCGCCAAAATTAAAAAATTCGAAAAAATCATCATAGACCAGACTTTTCTTCTGAAATTCTGATTTAATGTGAACGACCGCGTGAACAGATATCTCTGCAGCCGCTTCAAAATCGGGTTGATTGAATGAGGCACTCGGATTATAACTCACCTGTCGGATGGGGATTCCCCCGGGCCTGTCGGCTGAAAACGACTGTTTATCTTCAAAAATCTTGTACATTCCCAGTGTAACAGCTCCACCGACCATTGCAATAAGCAGCATCCCTGCTGCGCGTTTCAAAGTTCTTCTTTCCATTGTTCTACCAGGTTATTGATGAATGAATTGTTTTGATTTCCAAACGCTGTCGCAGTATGGTTATTTTCAGTTTGCTTGTTAAATAGTGTTAATCTGCTGTTAAAAAATCGTTAAGAAATACGATTATAAAGATGACTTTTAAGGGTCTTTAACGATTAAGCAGATGACGTACCAATCCGTTTAATAGTATTATGTATAGTATTATGTAACATGCGCCTCATGAAAATAACCGGCTTCTTTCTGGCTGTTGCTTGTCTCTTTTTTTTTATATCATTTCCAACAAGAATCTTGCCAAAAAGTCAGCCAGTCATTGCGGTCGAAAAGCGTGCCAGTGATGATTCGACAAAAAAAACGGGTCAAAATGTCAGGATCGTTTTCTGGAATGTTGAAAACCTTTATGATCCGTATGATGACACCACTACGTTGGACAATGAATTCACTGCTGAAGGGGTAAGGCACTGGAGTTTTTCCAGGTTCAGACGGAAGTTAAACCATGTGGCAAAAACACTCCTGAGCATAGGTGGCTGGGAACCACCCGCTGTGATTGGTTTGTGCGAAGTTGAAAACCGTTATGTTATGAACAAACTGATTTATGAAACTCCGCTGAAAACCTGGAAGTACCGGTTCATTCATCATGAATCGCCCGATATGCGCGGCATTGACGTCGCACTTCTCTACCGTCCCGATCTTTTCCATCCCTTATACAGTCGCAGCATTTCCATTCGGTTTCCTTTCGACACACTGGCCCGGACCCGTGAGATACTGATGGTCAGCGGCACACTTGGCGGGGGTGATACCATTACCTTTTTCGTCAACCACTGGCCCTCACGACGAGGCGGGACGAAGGAGTCAGAACCCCGACGCAACCATGTAGCTATGGTGCTGCGCCAATTGATTGACTCTTTGCAATGGTGCCGGCAGGATACGATCTCATCAAAAAAAGAGCGTTGCCGACAAGTCAACATCCTGGTTATGGGTGATTTCAACGATGAACCTTTCTCCAGAAGCCTGCTGGAAGTACTAAAAGCCAGGTCAGATACGGGTATGGCCGGTGCCTGCGATCTGGTCAACCTGATGGCGGGGAAAGTCAGACAGGACGGTTCCCATAAATTTCGCGGGATATGGGCTCTGCTGGATCAATTCATTGCTACCAAAACCCTGGTTATGGGATCCAACAGATTGAAAGTCGACCTCAGGGAAGCATCCGTTTACCGCCCCTCTTTCCTGCTGGAAGAGGATCCCTCATCTCTTGGTTCAAAACCCGGCCGCACCTTTAACGGTCCTCGCTACAGTGGTGGATTTTCCGATCACCTGCCTGTTTTTCTGACCCTCCGCTGGTGAAGTCATGTCGATTTCCAAACCCCTGCAACAGGGGCCCCGCAAAATTCACAACCATTGTTTTTCAGATGGTTGGCCAGGATGGTAAAACCTTTTCTTTCCAACACAACCTTTTTGCAGCAGGGACAGTAAGTATTCTCAGCCGATGTACCGGGAACATTACCTAAATAGACATACTTCAGCCCGGAAGCAAGGGCCACTTCTCTCGCCTGTTCCAAAACCCGAAGGGGTGTGTATGGCAGACTGGTGAGTTTGTGCATTGGGAAAAAACGACTAAAATGGAGGGGTGTATCCTTGAATCCATTCTTCGCCAGCCAGTTGCACATCTCGCGAATCATATTCAGGTCGTCAGTCCACCCGGGAACAATCAGGTTAGTAACCTCCAGCCAAACCCCGGTTTCTTTTAGAATCTTCAAGGTGGTGAGAATGGGTTGGAGCGAACCGCCGTTGAGTTTGGCATAGATCTCGTCACTGAAGGATTTCAGGTTGATGTTTGCCGCATCAAGGTAGACGGCCAGATCTCGTAACGGCTTCTCGTTGATGTATCCATTGGAAATCAACAGGTTTTTAATCCCTTTGCTGCGTGCGATCCGTGCAGTATCATAAGTATATTCGTAAAAGGCAACAGGCTCCGAATAAGTATATGCAATTGATTTACAACCATTTCTGATTGCCTCTTCAACAACAGCAGCGGGATAGAGATCGATGTTCCTGGTAAATTTCGGACTTTGCTGTGAGATTTCCCAGTTCTGGCAATTAAGACAGGCCAGGTTGCATCCGGCCGTGGCGATAGAATAACTTCGGGTGGCCGGAAGATAGTGAAACAGCGGTTTTTTTTCGATGGGATCGACATTGGCCGAACAGGGATTTCCATAGGCAATGGTGTAGAGCTTACCTTCCTTGACCTGATGGGTTCTGCAGATACTTTCAATCCCCTCCTTCAGGATGCAGTTGTTGGGACAAATCTGGCATTTGATTCCCTTGGGCGTAACCACGGCATAGGGCGATTCCTTGCTGAAACGGCCCAGAGGCCCGTTTGAAGGGGAAAGCGGGGTTTTCATGACAATCCATTTTTCGGCCGCCAGCGATCTTGATCCTAACCCCAATGCTGCCGCAACGATCCCAGCGGCACTCAACTTCAAAAAGTCACGTTTCGAAATTTTTTCTGGCATTGGTTGATAAAAGCTGAGGACTTACCTTTACAAATTTACAAAAAATCGATTATTGATCCAAATCAGAATCGCACCTCCGGCGTTGATCGACGAAAGGATCAAACCTGTCGCTGTCAATCCCAATACAGGAAAAAGCCAAAGGGCCACGATCAAAGCGCCCAATGCAGATCCAAAAAGATCTGCAGCATACCCGGAAGCGGCCGCCTTTTTGGGAGTACCTTTGGCAATACCCGTCATCAGATCGTAAGCCATTCCTACCAGGAATGCGCCAGCAAAACCCCACCCCATAGTAACCGCCTGCGTGAGTGCTCCTGGCCAGTTCACTAACCCCAATCCGGCAATCAGTAAGGGTATCATGAGTGAATAGAACCCCATCATCATTTGCACCACGACGTACCGTTGCCAGGTTTTCTTTTTCAGTGTCCATGACGAGATCATCGAACCGGCAGCCAGTCCCGACATGAAAGCCATCAAGAGCAACCCGATCATCTGGTAGATGTACCCATAAAGTACCTGAACTGAAAGCAACAGTACCACTTCAGAACCTGCCAGGACAAATCCGCTGGTAAACATCCCGACTGAGACCGGATTGAGTGAAATGAGAACAAGAAAGATCGCAATGGTGGCAATGACCAGGGTTTGAACCAACCCTTCGGGGAAAACCGACATCCAGTACTGCAATTGATAAAACAAGGTAACGGGTCGGAAATCATTGTTGACAGGTACTTCCTGAGATATCTGTTGAATGATCTGTTCAGACCTGCTGCTTAGCAGATCGCTGCCGAGGTAATAATGGTTTACAAACAAAGTCGGGATCCCTTTCCGTTCGATCTGTTCCGGAATTTTGATGGTCAGAAGACTGTCGGAAGCGATGAAAAAATTCCGGTCAACAGGCACAGGTAAAACATACCGAAAATTCATTTTCAAGGTATTATAAACACTGGAATTCAGTTTTCCCGCCACCTCACTCACATAATCGCTCGTGGTCGGCAGGCTCAGAGAGACAACACCTCCCGGGTTCAATTTCTGTTTCAATTCAGCAAAAAACTGCCGCGTATAGAACCGGTTGATCTGAAGTGTAGAGGGCTCCGGAAGATCAATAATGGCTACATCGAAACGGTCTCTGGTCAGGCGGACAAACCGCCTGGCATCGATCACAAGCGGAATCACCGAAGGATGACGTAACTGAACTGTAAACGTTTTGGCTATATCGATGAGAGAAGGATCGGGTTCCAGGTAATCAATGCGGAACGGGCGATACTTCATTGCCTCCCTGATCGTTCCTGAGAAACCACCGGAAATCAACAGTACGGATCGGGGAGCCGGATGTTGGACCATAGGAAAGTGAACTTTCTCCTCATTGCTGATCTCGTTACCTGAAGAAGAGTGAAGTACCCCGTTCTCATAGAAGTTAAGTTGTCCGGCATTGAGCGTGATCACCACATTTCCGTAGGGAGTATTGGCAGTTTTAATAATCTTCTGGCCGGGAAATCTCCGTTTTTCCACAAGACTGCTCAGATCAATAAGGTACATGAAGAACCCGAAAGCAAAAACGAACGCCAGTGCTGCTGCGAACCACGGCCCTGGTGTTTTGGCACCGGCACAGAGCAAGACAGGGAGATAATAGAGCAGGGTCAACACGATGATTGCGTTCAGGGGGTTGAAAAACCACAATAAGAGGAAATTGATGAGTAAACCGGCCACCAGGCTGCCGACCGACTCCCAGGCATAAGCCCGTGAAAATGGGTTGAATCGATGACTTTCAGTACCTGAAGCCACCTTGACGCTCAGTAGCGGAAAAAGAAATCCATTCAGCAAGCAGAAAGGAAATTGTACCAGTAAACCGATCAGCGCTGTATCCTTTAACCCGACCATGCTCCCCATGGGCAATAACCATTCTTTGAGCTGAAAAGCACCGGTGACCATCATCACTGGCATTATCCCGGATACCAGAAGCAATGCCAGGATCATCTTTGATGAAAAACGTTCAGGTCTGAACAGGCGGCTTAAGGCTGCACCCAGCGCTGTACAAAACATCCAGATGGCCAGCAAAACGCCCAATACCATCTCATTGCCCGAGCATACGATGAGAAGCTCCCGCATAAGGATTATCTGTGTCCCTATCGAAAGGAATCCAAGGGCGAAAAGGGCCGCAAGGGTTGCATTTTTTAGCTTCATTTCGTATCTTTACAAGGAATTTTATCAAAGATATAAAATCCACTTTTATAATGTACAGAGTTTTAAGAACATCCTTGATCATGGGTCTAATATTCGGATTTCATTCAGGTTGTTCCTCGCAGGATCAACCGCCCCGCGAAGACAGGCAGGCATCAGCAGCCGGGCGTTTTTATCCCGGTAACCAGCAGGAGCTTAGATCGACAATGGGCAACTTGTTTGTCCTTGCTAAACCCGGTACATTTCAGAATATTGCTGCCATCATTGCTCCACATGCAGGTTATGTCTACTCCGGACAGGTAGCAGCCAGTGCTTATAACCAAATAAATCCTGAAGCTGAGTACGACAATATTTTTATTCTTGCTTCAAGTCACCAGGTCTCCTTTATGGGCGCCTCCATTTATAACAAAGGGGATTATATCACTCCGCTGGGGGCGGTCCCCGTAAACATTCCTTTAGCCGATCAATTGATCCGCGAGAACCCCGTATTTACTTTTAACCCCGAAGCTGATCACAACGAACACAGCCTGGAGGTGCAAATCCCATTTCTTCAGTACCACCTGAAAAAAAAATTCTGTATCGTCCCCATCGTCCTCGGTACCCAGTCGGAAGAAACCTGCAAAAAGATCGCCAAAGCGCTCAAACCCTGGTTCAACAAGCGGAATCTCTTCATTATCAGTAGCGATTTTTCCCACTATCCCGGTTATTCCGATGCCATTAAGGAGGACCAACTGACCTGCGACGCCATCGTTTCGAATAACCCCGATACCTTGCTGAAAACCTTACAGAACCTCAAAAAGAAAATGGTTCCCAACCTGGTCACCAACCTGTGTGGCTGGACCAGTGTCCTGACCCTTCTGTACATGACCACCAATGAACCCGGATTGGTAATTCACCCGATACAATACATGAATTCAGGCGATTCAAAATACGGTGATCAATCGCAGGTGGTCGGCTACTGGTCGCTGGCTGCAGTCAGGTCGACTGCCGGAGAAACAACCCCGTTCAGTTTTACAAAAGAGGAACAGGAGCAATTGCTCCACATTGCCAGAACAACCATTGTCGATTATGTTAAAGACCGGCGGGTCCATGAATTCAATCCCGACAGTTTTTCGGCACCTCTCACGATCAAGGCAGGGGCTTTTGTGACACTCAAAGAAAAGGGAGACCTCAGGGGCTGTATCGGACGGTTCACGGCGGATATTCCACTCTGGCAGGTAGTGCGTGACATGGCCATTGCATCTGCCACAGAGGACAACCGGTTTTTGCCGGTGACTGTAGCAGAAATCCCGGATCTGACAATCGAAATATCTGTGTTAAGTCCAATGAAAAAGATATACTCACCCGATGATATTGTCCTTGGGAAACATGGGATCTACCTCAAAAAAGGGCATTTTTCGGGGACTTTTCTGCCCCAGGTTGCTACCGAAACAGGCTGGAGTACGGAGGAATTTCTGGGTCATTGTGCAAGGGATAAAGCCGGACTGGGTTGGGAAGGATGGAAAGACGCTGAATTATTCATTTATGAAGCCTTCATCATCGAAGAATAACTGAACTATCTGCTGCAGATGGAGGAATAATCGCAATACCTGCATCCTTCCGGATCAGAAGTCTGTACAAAGGGGATGTCCAATGTAAATAATTCCGTGATAATTTGTGACAGAACATCCTCGAAATGCCTGAGGGCCTCATAAGTTAAGGAAGTATCGTCCTGTGGAACGGATACATTCAAAATTCCATTTCCGGGTTTCTGCAGCGACATGATCCCTGCCCGGAGAAAAGAAACCCGTTTGTCATCAGGGAGCAACCAACTGTACGACAATAGCTGGAAAGCCTTGTCAAGCAAAGGATCATGATGAAGGTCTTCCCATTCATTGACACGAATCTCTTTCGGGTCAGTAAATCCGGTCTTATAATCGATAACCTGCAGATGATCTCCCACCCTGTCGATCCTATCAACAAAACCTTTAACAGTAACCGTTAACTCTCTGTCTTCGAACTGAATGCTGATTTTACGACGAAGGATCTGTTCCAACATCACGACGGAAATTGCTGCACCTTTCTCTGCCGAAGCTTTAACCATGGCGCTCTCTTTTTTCAGGAAATTCCTGATCATAAAACCAGCCACCCTTAGCATCAGATGGTTTTTGCCGTAATGGATGGCCGAACCACTGAATATTTTCCTGAATGCTTCTTCCACTGCTACTCCGGTATTTTCATCGAGGGAGTGCAAAATTTCAAGGGTCAGGGGTTGTTCAAGAAAGGGGTGGTAGAGTTTGTTGAGGGCTTCATGGACAATGTTGCCCAACGTTTTTGGGTCTACAGTGTCAGTTAAATCCTCCGGCTCCTTTAACCCGGCAATTTCCGAGAAATAGAACCGAAGGGAACATTTCCGGTACGCGTTCAGTGCAGTCGGAGAGAATCCGTCAACTGCCTTCCTGAGTAAAAGCTCCCGGACTTCACCTGTTTTGTCGATGGTAATCATCTCCGGAAGAGGCTGGTGAAGGACCGGGGTAATCATGATCTTGTCGGTTATCCTGGCAGCAGGATTCCACAAAGGCAGTTCATGAAGGAGCTGATGAATAAAGCGACTTTTCTCGCCGCTTCCCAAAACATCGGGTTCCGTATTGTAGAGCAACCATACTTTTCGGGCCCGTTGAAGCAAACGGTAAAAATGATAAGCAAACACTGCATCGCGTTGCATGTACCCCGGAAGACCAAACTCCTTGCGGATATCGTAAGGGATGAAGGAGTGTACCGTTTTACCTGCCGGTACAATGCCTTCGTTACAGGAGAGCAAAATGATGTTATCGAAATCTAAAACCCTGGTTTCCAGCATTCCCATTATCTGTAACCCGGTCAGGGGTTCCCCGGAAAAAGGTAAGGAAGTGTGTTCGGTCAATTGCCGGAAAAGCTGGTAAACTGTCACCCATGTGAAGACACCCGGAGCGGTGGCAATCACGTGGTCCATTTGGTTGACTATGCGGGCAAAGGCAAAAGCATCCTCAGGTTCTGATTCCCTGACCATGCCGATGATTTCCCTCAGATCATGAACAACATCTTCCGGCTGAACCCAGGGTCGGAAAAAGGGATCCATGAACTTTGATCCGATCGAAAAAAGATCCTCATCGAACAGGTTGTTAAAAGTGACAAAAATACTTCTGCCATTTTGCCATTTTTTCAGGAACAACTCTGCCGGAGCAACCTTATCGACCATCCTTTTTTCAGCAATCCTGACGAACAACGGATGTTGAAATATTTTCAGGACATCACGAAAGTAAAGTACCTTTACCTGTGATGGATCTTCCTTCATTTGCGCGGTATGCAGACGTGCCCTGAAAAGCAGTTCAAACAGATCGGCCAGGGGTGTCTGTTTAAGGGATAGCCCCATGGTGATGTTCAGCGTTTCGACGTTCTCCGGAAGTGAGTTGAGCAACGGGATCAGGAGTTTTTCATCCGGTAAGACTATCGCGGTCCTTTCATCGGGTTTGACAATCATTTTTGATAACAGTTCCCCACAATATTTTACCTGACCGGCAACATCGGGAACTCCGATGATTTCTATATCGTGATCAGAAGTTCTGAAATTATCGAAAATCCAACTTATTTCATCTTTTCCCTGTTTCACAATCCGTTCCCTGAGCCAAAAGCCGGCTTCCTGATTTGGATTATCCGTGTAATAATGGTCGGCATCCCAGAGAAAATCTGCCTTTCCCAGCCGTTTCATGCACTCCATGACTCTTTCCTCAGCAAGGGTCAGGGCATTGAATCCGGCAAAGACCACTTTTTCCCAGGCAAGCACGGTTTCATTCTTTTCGATTCGCTCGCATGCCAAACGGAAAACCTGACCCTGGTAACCTTCTCCCTTTTCAAGGAGTTTTTGGGTCAACAAGCGGTGATATCCCCCCAACGATTGGTAAAACTTCAGGTAGTTTTTCTGAAATTCAGTCAGGGCAGTGTGTTCCGGATTCCACAAGTTCATGGCCCGCGCTTCGGAGAGATAGCTGAAAAGCTCATCCGCGTCGATCATATACCGGTCGACGTCATTGAAATCGGCCAAGAGCTGAGGAGCCCATTTTAAAAATTCTTCAAAGGATTGTGTTTTCTCCTTTTCCAGTTCCCTGTGGATAGAATAAAGATCTACCAATAATGAAAGGGATTCTGACTCGCGAAGCCCGGAAAGGAGCCCCATGAAATCCTCAATGGCATAGATAGCAGGCGACCAGTGCGGCCGATCGATCCCTTCAGCAAGGTGTTTCCTCAGAAACAGTCCGGCACGACGATTGGGAAGCACAATGCACAGGTCTTCCCAATCATCCTGGAAGTGCCGGTGAAGGTACTGTGCGGTATGTTGCAGGAAAGAGAGTGACATATTAAGTTAATGATTAATTATTTACAGCTTTCCTGCATCTCTCCAGGCAGAGTGAGAATCGAGATATCCTTTGACAGTGTATTTTTCCGACAGCCGGAGCCACAGATCAATCAACGAGAAGCTACCGGTCTCTGTTATCAGAGGAAAAACAGCCGCTCCGGAAATTTGTATTCCACTGAATGCTAATGCGTTATAATGATCCACACGCCGGATTATTCTTCTTTCCCCTGTTTTCCTGTTTTCCCAGCCGCACAGTTGAAATTGGTCATCAAACAGCAGATAGCGGTTTGTCGGGCGATCCCTGACAGCCAGTGTAGCCAGGGCTGCTTGTTGCTGGTGAAAGTCCTTCATCGCTGTAAGATTTAAATCGGAAATAACATCGACGTTTCTGACGATAAAAGGGTCGCTTTCTCTGAGAAACCATGAAGCTTTTTTCATTCCTCCGCCGGTATCCAACAGTTGTTCTGATTCATCGGAAAAGGAGATCTTCATGCCCGGATGCGGATGTTGACTTAAATAATTCACAATGGCTTCACCCAGGTGGTGGATATTGATGAT
>CALMDO010000191.1 GCA_937862805.1 uncultured Bacteroidota bacterium | reverse complement strand
TATGACAGCACCACCGGATTTACTTATGCGGACAGCCTTCTTACTAACGGTACACCCTACACTTATTATGTAACCGGAATCGATTCAGCCACGGGCCGTGAAACCCCAAAATCGAACACCATCACCGTTAAACCCAACGTGCCGATGGTACTCCCATTCACTGATAACTTTGAAACCGGAGCTCCCTACTGGCAATTTGAAGACACCTGGGGCATCTCCAATATGGCCTCCTACTCACCAACCCATTCCATCTCCGAAAGTCCTGCCGGTCAATACGGCGACAGTAAAGATATCTCCGCCGTTTTGGGCCCCTTCAGCCTGGCTGCTTGTTCCGAAGCCTCCTTTTCATTCTGGACCAAATACGAATTAGAAAATAATTATGATTACATGAAGGTACTGGTTTCCACTGACAACTCCAACTGGACCCAGTTGGCGCAGTATACAGGGACGCAATCAAACTGGCAACAAAAAACCTTCTCGTTGACCCCCTACCTGGGAAGCCCTGCCGTGTGGATCCGTTACCGGTTTACGAGCGATGTGAATACTACCAAACAAGGCATGTACATTGATGATTTTGCCATCAGTGCTCCAACCACCGGCTACACTGTGAGCGGCAATGTTCTCTATCCCAATGCTTCTCAGACACCGCTTCAGGGCGTTATTGTCAAACTGAAGAATTCGTCGGGTACAGTGGTAGGCACCACCACCACGAACACTTCAGGTGCCTATACTTTTACCAATGTTCCAAATGGGAATTACACCCTTGAATCACAGACTTCAAAACCATGGGATGGTGTTACAGCAGCTGATGTATTGTTATACAAAAAGCACATCATTGACGTGGAACCCCTCGAAGGCATCTTCCTCGCTTCCGGTGATGTCAATGCCTCGGGAGAACTGACCGCAATCGACGTGCTTTTAATCAGGAAGAGGATTGCAGCCGTCATCACCTCATTCCCGGCCGGCGACTGGCTCTTTAACGCTACTCCTTTTACTGTCAGCGGTAGTAACCTGACCCTCGATTTTTACGGTATCGTTTATGGCGATGCCAATGGAAATTATACTCCTGTTGCAAAATAGTGATATATATCGAGTTAATTACATACCCGCAAGGCGATTCATTGCTTTGCGGGTATTTTATTCCCCATCAATGATTTATTAATTTTAACTGCAATGAAGTTTCTCCGTCTGTTCATAACCCTCGCTTTCGCCGGATTCGGAAGCGCCCTGCTTGCACAACAAACCACGATCACTGGTGCAGACACTGCAAATTATCCCTATTGGATTGAAATGATGCAGAATCCCTCTGTCAATTTTTTCAAAGTTCAATCCGCCTTTAACCAGTATTGGGAAAACAGGCCCATCACGAAAGGCTGCGGCTGGAAACCGTTTAAACGCTGGGAATACATGATGCAAAGCCGGGTTTCTCCGACAGGAGAACGCCCTTCTGAATCACGGACTCTGAATGCCTACAATGCATACATTTCCAACCCTGCCAATCTTCCGCTCTCTACCGGTGGTAACTGGACCAACCTGGGACCTTTCAACATCCCGTTGGGTGATCGCGGCTACAAGGGATTGGGCAGGATCAACGCGATCGGCTTTCACCCATTGGATGTCAACACCCTCTATATCGGAGCGCCCTCCGGCGGACTTTGGGTAACACACGATGGCGGAGCGAGTTGGACCAGCAATACGGACAATCTTCCCACCCTGGGAGTTTCAGCCATCATGGTGGACTATACCAATCCCCAGGTGATGTACATTGGCACCGGCGATCGGGACGCAGGGGATGCATCGGGACTGGGTGTGATGAAAAGCTTTGATGGAGGCATAACCTGGCAACCGAGCAATACCGGGATGGGAGACAAAACAGTGGGCAGACTCATCATCCACCCCACCAATCCCACTATCCTTCTGGCAGCTACCAGTGGAGGCCTCTACAAAACAACCGATGGCGGGTCGAACTGGAGCAGTAAACTTTCAGGAAACATTAAGGAAATCGTATTTAAAACGAACGATCCGTCTATTATCTACGCATCAGGGAGTGGAAAATTCTACCGTTCCAACGACCTTGGCGAAACCTGGATCCAGATTACGGCCGGTCTCCCTTCGGGTGCGCGCGGCGTGATCGGAGTCACCCCGGCTAATCCCGACGTGGTCTATTTCCTTCTGGCAAATAGCGATAACGAATTCCAGGGACTGTTCAAATCGACGGATGCAGGTCTTTCTTTCGTTGAAAAATCGAACAGCCCCAACATCATGGACTGGTCGTGCGATGGCAGCGGAACCGGCGGGCAGGCATGGTATGACCTGGAAATTGCGGTGGATCCTACCAACGAAAATATCATCTATTCTGGCGGAATCGACATCTGGAAATCAACCAACAGCGGAGTGACTTGGGCCATTAACGCTCACTGGTATGGTGGATGCAGCCGGCCTTCGGTACATGCCGACCAGCATGTTTTTGAATACAATCCCCTGACTAACAGGCTTTACGTCGGGAACGACGGTGGTATCTACTGGACCAATAACGGTGGTGAAACATGGACCGAGATCAGCGACGGGCTGGCCATCAGCCAGACATACAAACTGGGCCAAAGCACTACGGTTGACGACCTTGTCATCAATGGCTATCAGGATAACGGAACTTCAAGCTATGAAGGCTCAACCTGGACCGCTATCGGTGGTGGTGACGGCATGGAATGTGCCGTCGACCCAATCGATTTCCATTATAGGTATTCTACTTTGTATTACGGTGATATTTTCCGCCATTACAACAATCCCCAACAAGGTAAGATCGCCGGTAATGGCACCAACGGCATCGATGAAAGCGGTGGCTGGGTAACCCCTTTCCTCATCGATGAAAGTGATCCCAAAACGATGTTCGTGGGTTATAAAAACGTCTGGAGAAGCACTAACATCAAAGCACCTAACGTAAACAGCGTGACCTGGACCAAGATATCAAACGGACTCACCGGCGACAACCTGAACGTGCTCGAACAATCGCCAAAAAATCCCAACATCCTGTATGCGGCTGGAAGTAACAAACTCTTTAGGACTGATAACAGCAAAGCAGATGCCCCAAACTGGATCAGTTTAACCAACAAACTCCCTGTCAATCAGACCATCACGGATATCGAAGCACACCCGACAAAGGAAGACGTGGTCTATGTCACCTTCGATAACAGGGTATTTGTTTCCTCCGACCGGGGTAATTCATGGAACGATATCACCGGGCTATTACCCGACGTGCATATCAGTTGTATCGTCTATTCCAAACACAGCCTGAACGGGATCTATATCGGGACTGACATGGGGGTGTTCTACAGGGATGCCTCATTCTGTGGATGGAATTTTTTCAGCAACGGTTTACCCGTCAATGCAAAAGTGACCGAACTGGAGATTTATTATAACGACGCCAATCCGGCCAACGACCGGATCAAAGCATCAACCTATGGCCGTGGTTTATGGAAATCTGAAATGTACTTCACCACCCCTGGTGCCGGGTTTGAAGCCGATCAGACTGTTGTCCCCATCGGTTGCGGCGTTAACTTTACCGACCTCTCAACCGGTGTTCCCTTCACCTGGGACTGGTATTTTGAAGGTGGAAACCCCTCCTCATCCAACCAACGGAATCCCACAGGTGTCGTATACGATACACCGGGTAAATATGATGTGAGGCTGATTGTTGCCAATTCTGAAGGAACCGACACGCTCCTTCTTGAACAATACATCAATGTCCCCGAAAACCTTGTTCCCCTGGCCGATTTCAGTGCCGATAAACAGGCTTTTTGCAATACAGAACAACCCGTTGTTCATTTTACAGATGAAAGCGCTTATTGCCCCAACGCATGGAACTGGTCCTTTGATCCACCCTCCGTTACCTTCATGAATGGAACTTCTGCCACCTCACAGCATCCGGAGGTTCGTTTCAATGCTCCCGGGAACTACAATGTGACCCTGATCGCTTCCAATGCCAACGGACCCGACACCACTACCAAAGAAGCGTATATCAACCTCGGCGGTATGTCGCTCCCCTTTACCGAAGATTTTGAGCATGGTTTTTCAGCGCAAGGCTGGCAGGTGTTGAACCCTGATGAGTCGGTAACCTGGAGCATCGCAACGGTAGGTGGGACGACACCGGGTGATAAGGCAGCCTATATGAATTTCTACAACTATTATGTTGCCGGAAAACGAGATCAGCTGATCTCACCGGTACTCGATCTGTCGGGCGCTGACCAGGTCTGGTTCTCCTTCCAGCATGCTTATGCAAAGCGACTGACCTCCTCAAGGGATTCACTCATCATCTTCATCTCCGCTGATTGCGGCAGCACCTGGACACGCATCTTCAGAGCAAGCGAAAATGGCTCAGGGAACTTTGCGACCCATGCACAGATGACCGATGAATTCTTTCCGACTGCAACATCCGATTGGTGCGGCGGGGGATTCGGAAGTGCCTGCAATACCCTGGATATTTCACCCTGGGCGGGAAATAAAAATGTACAGTTGAAATTCGAGAGCTATTATTTTCTGGGAAATGACCTTTACATTGACAATGTACACGTATTTTCTGACACAACCCTGGGAAGGTCTCTCAGCGGAGTCATCTCCTATCCCCAATCGGCACCGTTACCACTGAACGCGATCCACCTTGACCTGCACGACGGATCCGGCACCCTTGTCGGGACAACCTCCACCAACGAAAGCGGATTTTACAATTTCACAGGAATCAATAACGGTTCCTACACCCTCGATGCTTCCACCGGGAAACCCTGGGGAGGCGTCACTGCGGCTGACGTTCTGTTGTATAAAAAACATATTGCCGGAATCAGCCCGCTCTCGGGAATTTTCCTCTCCTCAGGCGATGTCAATAACACCGGTAGCCTCACCGCTGCTGACGTTCTGCTTGTTAAAAAACGGATCGGCCACATCATCGATTCCTTCGACGTCGGAGATTGGCTCTTCGATGATACTCCTGTTCAGGTCATCGGAAACAATGTCGTACTGAATTTTAACGGCTTGTGTTACGGCGATGCCAATGCCTCCTATACTCCTCCACTTTCCGGACCAGAATTCCTGAATACCCACAAATCCACCAGAGGTCTTCTTACTTTATTGCCCTTGTCGACATCCAACAAGCTGACTGACGTTGCCGTAATGGCTGAGAACCTCAACAATACCGGGGCTTTCCAGTTCACTGTAGCTTATGACCCACAGAAATTGCACTTTACCGGTAGCTCCGACTGGTATCCGGGAATTGAGGATGTGACCATTGGCCAACCCGAACCAGGGATACTCACCTTCGTCTGGGCTGCCGACCAGGGGGGTGTTTCACTTACCGGCACAAAGCTGTGTAACCTCTACTTCCAAACGACCGGTGACTTGCCTGCTGAAATTTCTTTCAGCGACCAACCTACTCCTGTTGAATTTAGCACTTGGGACGGCGAAATTGCCATTCCGGTGCTGAAAGGACTACAATCGAAACTATCCGGAGATGGTATTGCCGAAACTGTAACCTTACGCCTTCACCCGAACCCCGCGAAGGAAACCGTCTTCTTCGACTACCGTTGCCCCGGTCGGGAAAAATTGACCATTTCCCTGATCAATACCGAAGGGATTACATGCTTTACCAGTAAAGAAATTGAGGTGACTGATCAATACAGTAGCACCATTGACCTCCGAGGTGTACCGGCAGGAATTTACCTCGTCCGGATTAAAACGACACAATCTGTCGTTTCTGAGAGGCTGGTAATTATGAAATAGTCGGTTTCAAATCCAGGAAGAACCATTACGGACAAAGACAAGAATTGCACATTGAACACAGAAGAAAGAAACATATTTCCGGTATACCATGAGATCCTGGCAAGGGAAGAAAAAGAAACCCTGTTAAAGCAGCAGGCAAAGGTTATCTGGCTTACAGGATTATCCGGAGCCGGCAAAACGACCCTTGCCAGGCATCTCGAAGCACAATTATTCCAACGTGGATACCTGACACAGATCCTTGACGGCGACAACATCCGGGCCGGGATCAATAACAACCTTGGTTTTTCTGCGGCTGACAGGTTTGAGAACATCCGCCGGATAGCTGAGATATCCAGGCTTTTCCTTCACTGCGGGATCATCACCATCAACTGTTTCATCAGTCCTACGGATGAAATCCGTGAAATGGCCCGCAGCATAATCGGGAAGGATGATTTTCTGGAAATTTTTATCAACGCTCCCCTTGGGGTTTGCGAGCAGCGTGACGTTAAAGGATTGTACTCCAAAGCCCGAAGAGGAGAGATCAGGGAATTTACAGGTATAACATCACCTTTCGAAGCCCCGGCCCATTGTGACCTGGAAATACGTACCGATCTCCTGACCATCGATGAATCTGTCGATCAATTGCTTACCTTGGTGCTGCCTGCAATATCGAGAAAAATCGGGTAAGAAGATATGTGGTAAAAACAACCAGATTTCTTTAAACAGAGCGGGAAACGTGCGGTTTTATCGCGATCCGGTCAGTGCTTTTTTTGTAGCATGGTAGATTTCACGGGTTTCCCCGTTCATCAGGAAGGCCACGACGTTACAATGGGAAGCCACCCAAAGCGGTTGGGTTGAAAAATCAAAAGTATAAGTCCGTGAGATCAAGGCATCTTTCAGTGGGTTTTCTGAGACCTGCTCTCCCCAACTCCCGTTGACAGCACCGCGTAAAACATCCATGAAGCGGAAGTGTTTGTAATAAGGAATCGAATCGCCAGGAACTGAATTCAATTGTCCGCCATAGATGCTATCCTCAAGGATCACCACGCAAAGGTTTACTTTCCCTGCGATGGATTGAAGATAACGGCTATTGATTGTGGTGGTAAGAATTTTACTCGAACCGTTGTAGTTGTTATTGAGGGTAAGAATGGCCAGTTTTTCCTTTTTTACCGAAGCTGAAACGGCGCCAGCCCAATCATCCTTTCCAAAGGATTGTTTTCCCTCGAAAGTTAACCGGTTGACCATGCCTTTGGGGTTTTGATCTATCTTGAAGGGCTGGTAATTGAACCAGTCAGTACCTGCCTGGCAAATGAAGTTGTTCTTCAGGATGCCGCCATATCTTACCGAGTCAGGTTCCGCGAAATCGCCTGCGTGTACAGCGATTACAAATACCTGGCCATTGTAAAGTTCCTGCAGGTTCTGGGCCATGCGGGATGCCGGAGCGCAATTGGTACATTTGTGACCGGTATAGTCTTCCAGAATGACTGCCCGCATATTGGTATCCCCATTGACTGACTTCACGGTGTAATAGGGCTCTTCGAGTTTAGTACAACCGGCAAGGGTAAGCCCTGCCAGCAGTATTGTGAAGACTATTTTCGTTAAGATTTTCATAGATGGTTAATTGACGCGAATGGTTGTAATCGGATTAAAAACTGCTGGTAAGAGTAAGGGTCACCCCATTGGTTGCAGGAACGTACCGGCACACACCTCCGACACAGATGATCCCTTCTCTTTGGCGACCCCAGGAAAGGGCAACCCGGGTCGTTTTACGGGTATATCCCGCGCTGACCAGGTAATAATGCAATTGCTGACCGGCGTCTTTGTTTCCGTAGTTCCACTGATCCATGACAGAGATGAACCAGTTGGGGGACACGGTATATTCCATCAGCGCGGCAGCCCAGTTCCCTTTATCCTGCTTGGTCCATAATCCCTGAACCTCCCAACGCAGGCTGTGTTTTTTCGTAATGTTCCAAGTGAGATCCACTATGCCGATCTGAGAATAAACGGTGCCGTAATCATTGGCATGGCCTTCGATTACGTCTTTGTTATAGGTCTGGTACAGGTATGTAAAGATCCCTTTCCATTTCTTCCCGAACTTCTTGGTTATTTCCACATTGGCATCCTGGTAGTAAACCTCTTTACCGACACTTAGGAAGGAGGTTTTATAACCAAGGGTTCCTAATTCCCCAATCGGAGTCGTATCGTTGATGGCTTTTTTGTCGATGCCGTTGACCTGGGAAAAATTGACTGCGATGGTCATTCCGCTTTTACCGCCCGGTTTTGAATTTTTTGGGATATGTACCGTTACAGTTCCTGAAATCCCTGCTTCACCATTGGGTTGTGTGGAGTACGGGTACATGCTCGCCAGGGCATAGGTATGTTCTTTAGTAATGGAAGGAAGGTAATTGATATTGAGCATGTTATTGGAAATCGTCCGGTCAGATTTATAGCTCATGTTGTCGATCCATTTCGACATCACCGAAACGCCAATTCCCTTACGGGAGTATGAAAGACTCGTAAACAATCCATCCCCGTTTTTATAAATGTACTGGTTAAGGGCTGCAGGATCGTTGATTTTGCGGGCATATTCTGCGAACCAGTTAAACCCTCCGATATCCAGGTTAAACCTTCCCCCATAATTGGCCACGTTCACCGGCATGTTTAACTGGTAGATCTTGTTATTGCTTACAACATCCTTGGTGGTACCCTGCTGATAGTTGCTCACAAAGGTTCCTCCCAACGTCAGTTTCACCTTCGAATCCTTCATACAGTTGAACATATCGTTCAGGTAAAAATCGGCATCAAAACCCTTGACAATCCCACGGTTGTAATCTTTGTATGGTTCCCAGTAATACCGTTGGACCCCGTAAACTCCTTTGAGGGTAATTCCCTTATAGGGTGTTAGTTTAACACGTATTCCCCGCAGAGAATTGTCATATCCTAAGGTCCATTCCTGGTAAGTCCGTAGCATCAAACCATTGCCAAACTGTTCATAAAAATTTCCGGCGGTCACATCTATGAAATCATTCTTATAATTGACATAAAAATAGGGTACGCCCACACCGTTCAACTGCGCATCATATCCGATCATGGGCGGCAGATAGGCCTCAAAACGTAAGCCGGCGGTGAAATTGCCCAACGAATAATTGACCTCTGTGAAACCGTTCATCCGGATCAGTTTCCCATCAAGGGTCGAGTCGGTAATACCCATTTTCGAGTCGGGAAGGTAATAGGCTGCATCCACCTGCATGCTTCCGTGGACCTCACTTCCTTTTAGAAAATCCTGCGCCCTGAGTGGTTGTATAAAGAGAAGAGAGGAGACAATAAGGGCTGATAAAAAGTACCTGGTATTCTTCAAGGTCTTAATAATTTAAAGATGAATAGTTGTGTAGGTTATTTGATCTCTTCACCCCGGTTCAGTTTCCTGACCAGGTCAATCAGGTTAAGCTCATCTCCTTCGGCAAAGGAAGTATGTTGCCAAACCACTTCCCCTTTTCCGTTGAGGAGGAATGTGTGAGGGATGGGGCCTACATTCATGGCTCTTTTAAAATCACTGTTGGGATCGAGCAATACCGTGAATTCCCACCCTTTGCCATTGATCAGGGGAGCAACCAGTGATGAAGACCTGGCATCATCAACGGAGATGGCATACAACTTAACTCCTGTTTCCTCAACCCAATCGTCATAAACGTCGGAAATGGCGGTAAGTTCTCTGACACAAGGTTTGCACCATGTGGCCCAGAAACTGATGATCACCGGCTTGCCGTCGTTGTGGATGTCGGCCGAAGAACAAGTAATCCCTTTCAGATCCCTGAGTGAGACATCGGGTAACGTTTTGTATTTGAATACATTCTCCTGGGCAACCAGGCTACCGGTCAGAAGCATCAGCAAGAAAAACAGGAAGGATTTTCTCATGGATCAATTTTTTTTCAAAATTATAAAGTTTACGGAAACCTGCGATGCAGATTTCATCTAAATAAAGTATTTTTGCTCAAAACACTGATTATGCCCATAGAAATTCTTCATTCAGATAAAACACTATTGAAAGTAGCTTTCTCAGGAAAACTGGATACCAATACGGTCGCTCATGAAGCAGCACGTTTCTATGCACTGCTTGAGGATAGAAAGAGTCCGGTAATTTTGGATTTCGGACAGGTCACCTTCTTATCCTCCCTGGGGGTTCGCATGATCCTGACCGCAGCCAAAGATACGCAAAGGAACGGGTATGATTTGAAAATCGAAAAAGTTCCCCCGGCCATCCATGAGGTGTTTCAGATAGCAGGATTGACCAATCTGATCCGGTAGACCCCGTCGATCGGTCTGACAGTTCAGTTCATGCAATTCAGCCCATTAATCATGGGGACCGCCTGAACCCTTGGAATTCACGTTTATCGCGTATTCAGATTTGCCCCCTTTTTCACGCAGGGGAACCACACCAGCCATTTCACCCAATACATTGACCAAATCCGATCCTGAGGGAACAACAATCTTTGCATTTTCCTTTAAAGCCGTTTCCATTGCCTGGATTTTCCGCAGTATCTGAGCGTTTCCGATAAAATACTTTTCGGCTGCCTCGTTGACCAATGCGATCGCCTGTGCCTCTCCTTCCGCTTTGAGAATGGCCCCCTGTTTGACTCCTTCAGCCCGGCGGATTTCAGCCCGCTTTTCACCGTCAGCCCGCGTCTCAGCAGCAGTTGCGAAATCCACCGCCGCGATCTTTTCGTTCTCCGCCTTTACAATCTTGTTCATGGTCTCCTGGACATCCTTCGGGGGATCGATCTCCTTGAGTTCCGTGCGGATGATCTGAATACCCCAACTTTTTGTCTCGTCTAAAAGCGTAGCATGTAACTCCTTGTTGATCTTCCCTCTCTCACTGTTTGCCGATTTCAGGGTCATCGTTCCAATGATGTTACGAAGCGTGGTCCTCGCAAGGTTTACTATCTGATATTCTATACTATTAACGTTGTATTGAGAATTTTTCACACTCTCCTCATCGCTGTTGATCTTGAAATAAACCTGGGCATCCACTTTTGCGTTAAGATTATCATTGGTTATGATCTCCTGAGGTTCCGCGTTGATCATTTTCTCGGTGATGTTGACCAGGTACATTTTTTCAATAACCGGTATGATCCAGTGAAAACCAGGCTGAGCAAAACGGTTGAATTTCCCAAACCGTTCGATCAATCCGCGATGGGTCGGACGGATGATCCTGATACCTGCAAAAAAAAGCAGGACTATAATTCCGATGATGATTAGAAGAAGCGATGGGTTCATACATTTGAAATTTAAGAATTAAACTTATTACAAAACTAAGCATTTAACAGGTTGAACCGACAAACACTACAAAAAAGAGAAAGGGATTTTTTATACCTTCGCAAAAAAAAACAACCTATGAACCGTACAATCTTTTCCGCCCTTACCTGCCTCCTTCTCCTCTTCTCGGCAGGGAACAGCTTTGCAGATGGTAAAAAAGTTTCAAAACTCTCACCACAGGACTCCCTGATGAAAGCAAAAATCGGTGAATTCGTGATGGTCAGGCTTACAACCGATGTGGCGCAACTGAGCGAAAATGACAGAAGAATGATTCCGCTCTTGATTGAAGTGGCGAAGATCATGGATGATCTTTATTGGAAACAGGTCATCACCGAAAGGAAAAAATTCTTAGACAGCATCAGAGACCCTTTTATCAGGCGGTTTGCTGATATCAATTACGGACCCTGGGAAAGGCTCAACAACAATGAGCCCTTCGTAAAAGGTTTTGGACCAAAACCCGCCGGCGTGAACTTTTATCCCAAAGACATGACCAAGGCTGAATTCGACAAATGGATGAACAAGGATAAGACCAGCCCCTACACTGTTATAAAACGCAAAACCGATAAAACACTCTCCGCAGTCTGGTATCACGATCTCTATAAAACCGAATTGACCCGTGCCGCCACCATGCTCAACCAGGCAGCCAATTACGCCCTGGATTCGGGGCTGAGGAAATACCTGAACCTTAGAGCCACGGCCCTGCTGACTGACAAATACTATGACAGCGACATGGCCTGGATGGATATGAAAAACAACACCCTCGATTTTGTAGTGGGCCCCATTGAGAATTATGAAGACGCGTTGTTTGGCTGCAAAACAGCCTATGAAGCAGCCTTGCTGGTAAAAGACAAAGAATGGAGCAAAAAACTGGCCAAATATGCGCAGTTCCTTCCGGAACTCCAGCAACAACTACCGGTGTCAGATCCCTATAAAAGCGAGAAACCGGGTACCGATTCCGATCTGAATGCCTACGATATCATCTATGTCAGCGGTCATTCCAACGCGGGTAGCAAAACCATTGCCATCAACCTCCCCAACGATGAAAAAGTTCAGATGGCCAAAGGCAGCCGCAGGTTGCAGTTGAAAAACGCGATGCGTGCCAAGTTCGACAACATCCTGGTCCCGATATCCAAAATACTGATCGATTCCTCCCAGAAACAATACATCAAATTCGACGCTTTTTTCTCCAACGTGATGTTCCACGAAGTCGCTCATGGATTGGGGATAAAGAATACCATCAATGGGAAAGGCACGGTGAGGGATGCCCTGAAAGAAAAATATGCAGCTTTTGAGGAAGCCAAAGCCGACATCCTGGGACTTTACATGGTGGTGAAACTGATCGAGAAAGGAGAGATCAAAGAGGCCACGCGTGAAGATTGTTATGTCACCTTTATGGCTGGTCTGATCAGGTCTGTCAGGTTTGGCGCAGCCAGCGCTCACGGCAAAGCCAACATGATGTGTTTCAACTATTTTGCCGAAAAAGGCGCCTTTGAACGTTCCGCCACCGGGGTTTACAAAGTCAACTTCGACAAGATCGGCAAGGCCATGAACGACTGGTGTGCCCAGGTGCTGACTTATGAAGGAAACGGTGATTACCAGGGTGCCTCTGCCTACCTCGAGACCAACGGAGTGATCCATACAGCCCTTCAAAAGGACCTCGATCACCTCAAAAATGCAAAAATTCCTGTGGATATCGTTTACTCCCAGGGAATGAGTTTCCTCGGACTTAGAAAATAAAAACACCTTCACGCACACCCTAAAAACACAAATCCCAAAAATTTAGAAGCGGGTCAAACCCCCTTACAGTGTAATCAATCTTTTCGGAGATGACAGCCGGGGAAGTAAAATTATTGGTGTGCTAATGATTTTACTTTTTTCGATGATCGTTGCTTTATTCCCTTGGATTCTTTTTCAAGGGCATTTTAGCCATCTTTTCCACTTCCAGGCTTGGGAAGCCGAACTCTTCGACGATCCGGCCAAAAATAAGGTAGATCCCATCACCCCGGAAAGGGTATTCATTGACGGCTTTCGGAAAGTGTACCGTATCGAAAAACCGTCCGTTCACATCGATGAAAGTCCCGAAGTGCATCCATTCATGCCTGATGGTTCGGGCATATTTGATGGTGACCAGGAGCCCTAACATCCGGACTTTTTTGCCGGTGAAACGGTTCATTTCTTCCGCCATGATTTCGCCCCTGAAAGAGGTTTCGAGCAGTTCGAACCAACTCAGGGTGACCGGCCATCCCAGGAATTCAATCTCATCATAAGCATCTTCCAGTTTGCCTTGCCACAGATCGGGCAGTTCGTAACGGCGGGTGGCGACGGGAAAGAGGGAAGATTGAGGATGGATGAGGGCGGCGGGATCAGTATGGTTTTTCCCTAACAGCAGATGGGCTTCCCAGAGCATGGTGGCTTTGGGTTTACCGGTAAAGCGAAAAGCCCCGGTGCGGATCAGGATCACCAGTTGATCAAGCGCAAGGGGTACGCGATTAACGAAATCTTCGAGGCTGGTAAAGGGGTGTTCATCGTGAATGGAAGGATCTGCTGCGGAACCGGGAGCAGGAAGTTCAGCATGTCGCGCAGCCTCGATGGCCTGACCAACCAGGTTTTCGAGGTTGTTGATATGGATGAAACCAATGTAGATCTCTTTTCCCCGTATAGAGGTTTTATACCGGCCGTTGTTAACACAGGGGAGGTGGATATGGGCGCCCCAGTTCCGGGCCTCATTGAAATAGACCCATCCCGGATAGAAACCGCCGAAGTTATTGATCACTCCCACCATGAATTCAAGCGGGAAATAGGCCTTGAGGTAAAGGCTTTGGTAACTTTCCACGGCATAAGAAGCAGAATGTGCTTTAGAAAATGAATATCCCGCGAAAGATTCGATCTGGCGCCACACTTCACGGGTAGTCTCCTCAGGGTAACCGAAACGCCTGCAGTTCTCAAAAAATTTATCGATAATGCGCTGCAATTCCTTTTTCGACCTGTATTTTCCGCTCATGGCGCGGCGCAGCACATCGGAGTCGGCCAGGTCAAGCCCCGCAAAATGGTGACAGATCTTCAATACATCCTCCTGATAGACCATCACCCCGAAGGTCTCTTTCAGTTGTTCTTCCATCACCGGGTGCAGGTACTTGAATTTTTCCGGGTTATGAAACCGGTAAATGTACTCTTTCATCATTCCGGAGCGTGCAACACCCGGTCGGATGATCGAGCTGGCAGCTACCAGGGTGCGGTAGTTGTCGCATCGCAATTTCTTTAGCAAACCGCGCATTGCAGGACTTTCAACGTAGAAACAGCCGATTGTCTGTGCGTTCTGCTGAAGTTCCCTGACTTTGTGGTCCTGTTTGAAATCCCGGATCCGGTGTACATCTACGTTGATGTGCCGGTTGTCGCGAATGATCCGGGCTGTTTCATAGATGTGGCCGATACCCCGTTGGCTGAGGATATCGAGTTTCTCGAAACCGATGGCTTCGGCAGTGTACATGTCCCACTGAGTGGTCGGAAAACCTTTGGGGGGCAAATCCAACGCTGTATAGCAGGTAAGGGGCGCCTCGGAGATCAGTACTCCTCCGGCATGGATGCTGCGGATATTGGGAAAATCGGCCATGAGGGTTCCCAGTTCGTGAATGTGGCGGATGATGTCGTTCTGGTTGATTGCTTCCTGCGGTTGTTTCAGGTAGGCATCGATTTCCTGCTTGGGAAGCCCGTGTACTTTCCCCAATTCCCGGTAGATGGATTTATCCCTGAAGGTTGACATGGCGCCCAGCAAGGCAGTATGTTCGCGGCCATGGCGTTTGAAGATATAATCAAGTACGGCATCACGTTCTTTCCAGGAGTAATCGATGTCGAAATCGGGCGGGGAGGTACGTTTGGGATTGATGAACCGTTCAAAATAGAGATCCAGGTCGATCGGGTCCACATCAGTGATTTTCAAGCAATAAGCCACAATACTGTTGGCGCCGCTCCCCCGACCGACATGGTAGAACCCACGCGACATGGAATAGCGGATAATGTCCCAGGCAATCAGGAAATAGGCTGCAAATCCCATGTCACAAATAATATCAAGTTCATGGCGGATCCGTTGAAAGGCCTCCCCGTGATTTTTTCCATACCGGTATTCCAGTCCGTCCATCGCCAGTTTTTCGAGCAGAACACGGTCATCGTACCGATCGCCGGTGAAGGTCTTTTTGTTTTTGGATGATTGGTAGTCGAATCCGATGGAGCATTGATCGATCACCTTTTCGGTATTCCGGATGATCTCCGGGAAATCGCGAAAGGTGTGAAGGAGGTCGTCGAGCGGTTGCATGATTTCGTCAGGCGCTGCTGTTTGGGAGGGTTCCAGGCGGCTCAGCAGCACGTTGTTGTCGACTGCTCTGAAGTTGCGATGGAGTTCATATTCACGGGTGTTCCTGAAGGTGACCGGGGCGTGGATCACCATTTGGGGGATCAGGGGGCGGTAATCGGGAAGGCGCAGACGGGTGAGTTCAGAAGGACGGATTCCGATGAAAAGAGCAAGGGATGGCGGGAGCGATGGGGTGAACTTTTGTTTTTTGATGTTTGACAGCGGTAAGATCCAATAGACGTTCTCCGGTTGTTCGGGATAGTCAGGAAAGGGTTTCCCGGCAAGGGTATGGCGGCTGAGAAATTCGTTAAGTTCCCGGAAACCGTTGTTGTTACGCGCCAACCCGGTATAAATCAAGTGATTGTCATGTCTGAATTCAATCCCCGCGATGGGTTGGACACCGTTTTCCCCTGCAATTTTTACAAAATCCATGATGGCAGCGGTATTGTTGATATCAGTCAGGGCCAGGGCCTTCACTCCGCAACGGACAGCTTCCTCCACGAGCGTTTCAACCGGAATTGTTCCGTAACGGAGAGAGTAGTATGAGTGGCAGTTGAGATACATGATAAACTACCTCGCTATTTCGTTCCCTGGATACCCCACTCCCCTCCTCACGATCTTTTGTCCGTACTTTCTCCGGATCCGGTCGAGGGCCTGGTAAAGGTTGATCATCGCCAGGTTGTCGTCGAACATGTTCAACTGGGGATTGCCAGAGACCAGTCCGCTGAACCTCACACCAATGAGCCGGATCAGCATCCTTCGCTGGTAGAGGCGGTCGAACAACGCTCTGACCACCGGGATCAGCTGGTGATCGAAAGCAGTGTAAGGAACGCGTTGCTGCAGCGTATGGGTGTCGAAGTTGGAATAGCGGATCTTGACGGTGACGCAGGAGGTCAGTTTCTGCTGGTCACGCAACTCAAAAGCGATCTTTTCCACCATCTTTACCAGAAGCTCTTTCATTCGTACAATATCGATGCTGTCCTGTTCAAACGTGCTTTCAGTGCTGATCGATTTACTTTCGGAATAAGGCTCTACCGGGGTCAGGTCAATGCCGTTGGCTTTTTCCCAAAGTGCAATGCCGTTCTTTCCCATCACCCGTTCCATCATATCGACGGGTATCCGGCTGAGGGTGTCGATGGTCGATACCCCCATCGATCGCAACAAAGGATAGGTCTTCTCCCCTATCCCGGGGAGCTTGCGGATCGAGAGCGGTGAAAGAAACGGTTTGACCCTGTCGGCCACCACCTGCAGCTCGCCATTGGGTTTGGCTTCGCCGGTAGCGATCTTCGACACTGTCTTGTTGACCGACAAACCGAGAGAAATGGGTAAACCTGTGTTCTTAATGATCGCCTCACGCAACTCATGAGCCCACTTCAGCGAACCGAAAAAGCGCTCCATCCCGGTAAGATCGATGTAGTGTTCATCAATGGAAGCCTTTTCATAAACCGGCGACCTTTCGGCAATGATCTGCGTCACGACCGCCGAATGTTTTGAATATTGCTCCATATCGCCGCGCACAATAACGGCATCACGACAGAGCGCCCTTGCCATCTTCATCGGCATGCCCGAATGAACCCCGAACCGCCTGGCTTCATAACTGCAACTGGAGACCACCGCCCGGTCGGAAGTGCCTCCTACAATCACCGGCTTCCCAAGCAGTTCAGGCCGAAGTAACCGCTCTACCGAGACGAAGAAAGTGTCGAGGTCGAGGTGGACGATGTTGCGGGAAAGAAACATAAATAGCGAGGTGGCATAAAATGATTAATTTTTAATCATTTTTGCGATTACAATATAATCATTATATTTGTACCGCCAAAATTTTTTATCATGTTTTTCAATACCAACATAAAATTTTTGAGAAAACGCCGTGAATTGACGCAGGAAGATGTATCTAATTCATTGACAATGAAGCGTTCAACACTTGGCGGGTACGAAAACGGAATAGCTCAGCCACCGATGGATGTGCTGGTCAGGTTCTCCGATTTTTTCCGCATTGCCCTCGATACCCTGATCCGGATCGATCTGTCAACACTGCCCGAAAGTCAGCTCCGGCAGGTGGAACACGGATATGACGTGTATTTAAGGGGATCCCGGCTGAGGATTCTGGCTACCACGGTTGGGCCCGACAATGAAGAGAACATTGAACTGGTCTCTGAAAAAGCCAAAGCCGGTTATACCAGCGGTTATGCCGATCCCGAGTACATAAGCGTACTACCGGCTTTCAGGCTGCCTTTCCTGTCGAAACAAAAAAAATATCGCACCTTCCAGATCAGCGGCGATTCAATGCTTCCGATTCCCCACGGCGCCTGGGTAACCGGCGTCTTCGTCCAGGATTGGAATACCCTTCATGACAAGGATGCCTGCATCCTCCTTACCCGTGAAGAGGGTATCCTTTTTAAAGTTGTGGAAAACCGGTTAAAAGAAGAAAAAAAACTGATCCTGCACTCCCTAAACCCGCTCTATGCGCCCATCGATATGCCCGCTACCGATATCCGCGAAATATGGCAATTTGTCCATTTTATCAGCCCCACTATTCCTGAAAACCTGACCACGGAAAATTACCACCTGGCAGAGACCGTCAGACAACTCCGCCAGGACGTAACCGCCATTCAGACGAAACTTAATCTATAAATTCGTCAAAGGGACTGTTTAATTATTATATTTGTTGCAAAATCATCCATCTAACTCTTTCCATCTTATGAAAGTTACCATTGTGGGTTCCGGGTATGTCGGTCTGGTGACCGGTACCTGTTTTGCTGAAGT
>CALMDO010000190.1 GCA_937862805.1 uncultured Bacteroidota bacterium | reverse complement strand
TTGCAGCGGAGGCCGGGTGGTGGATCTCACCACTCCGGTAGTAATGGGGATTCTCAACATCACGCCCGATTCCTTTTACGATGGCGGGTCGTATCTTACCTCTGGCGACCAGCTCAGGCGGGCAGAGAAGATGCTGGAGGAGGGCGCTGCAATCCTTGATATCGGGGCTGTTTCTACTCGTCCGGGTGCAGCGTCTGTAGATGAGGAAGGTGAACTGGAGAGGATCCTTCCGACTCTGAAAGCCCTCCGTAGTCATTTTCCCGCGTGTATCCTGTCTGTCGACACTTTTCGTCCGTTGGTTGCCCGTGCTTCAGCTGACCACGGCGCCGACATCATCAACGATATTTATGGCGGCAGGTACGCTCCCGACATGCTCAGTACCATTGCAGCGTTGAAGTTGCCGTATATTCTGATGCACATGAAAGGGACTCCGGAAAATATGCAGCACGATCCTGTCTATTCAGACGTGGTAGCCGAAGTGACCTATTTTTTTGAACACCGGATCGACCGTTGCCGTGATGAAGGAATCACCCAGGTCATAGTAGATCCCGGGTTTGGTTTCGGGAAAACCGTGGACCACAACTTCCGGCTTTTAGCGGGGTTGAATGCCTTTCAATGGCCCGGGGTGCCTCTGTTGGTTGGGCTTTCGCGCAAATCAATGATCAACAGGAGCCTGGGCACACAGCCTGATGAAGCCCTGAACGGCACCACGGTGGTCAACACCCTGGCGTTGATGAACGGGGCCGACATTCTCAGGGTTCATGATGTGAAAGAAGCGGTAGAGGCCGTCAGGCTGGTAGAGCAATACAGAAAGTCGCTCAGGAGCGGGTGATCCGGAGATCAGGAGTCGGAACCTCCCCCGTTGGTGGTTTTGATGATGGTCCCTTTAACCCCGACAACCCATCCGGTGGAACCATCGATGAAGAAAACCCCCTTCAGCCCGTTGGATGAATTGGAGTTTTGTTTAACCCAGTTTTTGCCCCCGTCGGAGGTCTTGACGATCACTCCCGGCCAACTGACGGCATAGCCGATCGAGGTGTTGGGAAAATCCACAGCATAAATCTCGTTGGGCATACCCGTGTTGAGCTGACTCCAGTGTGTCCCGGCATCGGTGGTTTTAATGATTTTTCCTTCCCGGGTCGAACCGTAGCCTGTGTTTTTGTCGGCAAATTGCACACAATAAATGCTCTTGGAAGCCCCCGTGTTCAGCCTGTCCCAATTCACACCGCCATTGACGCTCTTCAGGATGATTCCCGAATCGCCAGCAACATACCAGGTATTGGCATCGGTAAAGCAGATCGACCAAAGCCAGGCGTCGGTTCCCGCCGATAAACTGCTCCATTGCCCGCCGCCGTTGATCGTTTTCAACAAGGTGCCGTTGTAACCGGCTGCGAACCCGGTGGATGCGTTAAAAAATACAATGGAGAACAATTCGTTGGTGGTACCGCTTGTCAGCAAGGTCCAATGCGAACCCCCGTCGATGGTTTTAAGGATGGTCCCACCCGAACCTGCTACGTAGCCTGTATTTTTATCGGAAAAAAACACGGCGTTCAGCGTGGCGGAAGTCTCGGAAGTGATTGCACTCCACGAACTCCCCCCGTTGATCGTTTTGAGGATTTCGCCATTGGTCCCCACAACATAACCCGTATAGATGTCGGTAAAGTAAACCGCGTTCAGGGTGTTGGCCGTACCCGATTGCTGGAGGGTCCAGTCGGTACGAAGCTCTTTTTTGCACCCACCTGCGAAGAAGATAAGAAGCAAAAGCGGGAATATTTTATTCATAGATCTTCAGGTTTTATTGACAATGTGCCGCTTCTCCCGTTTCATAGACACTCCCGTGGAAAAGCGGTTGCAAGATACGGAAAATTTAGCAGCCGGAAGGGGCGATTTCTTATAGATAAAGTTCTTTCATAGTATTCAATAGCTTTTAATCCCTAACCTGGACAAATGCACGTAGTATATCACTCATAGGCCAGCCCCAGTTTCTCCATCATCTTGCCAGAGGTCTTGGTAATCTCATTAAAGTGC
>CALMDO010000189.1 GCA_937862805.1 uncultured Bacteroidota bacterium | reverse complement strand
CCAGCCGAAAGATTGGATCGATGGTGGTCAACCTGCTCCGGTTGATCGTGGGGTTCTGTTTTCTGTCGGTTTTTGCATTTTTTTACAGGGGTTATTTTTTGCCTGTCGATGCATCATCTGAGGCGTGGCTTTACCTCACCCTTTCGGGGCTGATCGGTTTTGTTTTCGGCGATCTTTGCCTTTTCCAGGCTTTCGTTGTCATCGGGGCCAGGGTTTCAATGTTGATCATGGCGCTGGCACCACCCCTGACCGCACTCATCGGATGGATCCTCTTAGGGGAAACCATGCAGCCTGTCAGCTGGTTGGGAATGGCCCTGACCATGACCGGAATCGCTTTGGTTGTATTGAAAAAGCATTCAGGGAATGAAGGGAAAGGCGGGTTGACCCGGATGCGGTTCAATTACCCGGTCGGGGGTATCCTGCTGGGATTGGGAGGCGCCCTGGGGCAGGCCGGCGGATTGGTCCTTAGCAAAATCGGAATGCGGGGGTACGATACCTTTGCCGCCACTCAAATCCGCGTTATTGCCGGTATTGCGGGATTTTCGATCCTCTTCTTTTTTTTAAGGTTGTGGAAAGAGGTATTTCGTGGGTTGACCTACAAAAAACCCATGCTTCAGTTGACTTTAGGCGCCTTCTTCGGCCCTTTTCTGGGGGTCTCCTTCTCCTTGCTTGCCATCAAATATGCAGACACAGGGGTGGCCGCTACCATCATGGCACTGGTACCTGTACTGATCATTCCCCCATCGATGATCCTGTACAAGGAAAAAGTCACCCTCAAAGAGATCATCGGTGCGCTCCTGGCTGTCAGCGGAGTGGCCCTTTTCTTTTTGTGACACCAATACCTGGTCCTATGAAAAACAATATGGTACCTGTCGCAGAGCCGGAAAACCCCGGAATCCGGTTCTATGCCGGACTGACACTTTTCTTTCTCTCCTTTTTCATGCTGCCCATCGGGTTTTTTCTGAAGGGTTTGTATGCTTCCCATTGGATGAAAGGATTGATCCTTACCGTGTTTTGGATCAGTGCTCCTTTGATGAAAGTTGTTGCCATTGGTATCATGGGCAAACCCTCTTACCTGTGGATCAAATACAAACTCCACTTTTACCGCCGCCTGGCCTTCCCAAAGCAGGTCACCCGTGCACGTTACAATGTCGGACTTTTCCTCTTCGTCATTCCCTTCATTCCCAACTATATTCTCGCTTATGCCCCGCATCTCCTTCCACAGGATTATATGATCAGAACCATACTCCATTTGTTTTTTGATCTGGTATTTATTGTTAGTTTGTTCGTGCTGGGCGGAAATTTCTGGGACAAACTTCGCGCCTTGTTCATCTATTCTGCAGGGGCAGAATTCAAAGAAAGACCTTCTCCGGCACATCCTGACCGATAACCGGGAGAATTGACGGGGTTATCCAAATATATCCTATCTTTGCCTAATATTTAAATTGCTGATTTAAAATGACATCTGCAATCATCATTCTCTTATTCCTTTTCCTGGTCAACGGATTGTTCGTCATGGCAGAGGTAGCGCTGATCTCTGCCCGTAAAACCCGGCTGGAGGTCGATGCGCGTAAAGGAGATTCCCGTGCCCTTTTGGCTGTTGAAAACGCCAATGCCCCCACCAAGATCCTTTCGACCATCCAGATCGCCATCACCCTGATCGGCATCCTGACCGGGGTCTTTTCCAGCGATGAAATTGCCTCCTATTTTGACGATCTGCTCCAAATGATGGGAATGGCAACGGGCATCAGCCACTCCCTGGCACTGGCCATCGTGGTGGTGATCGTGACTTTCGTCTCTATGCTCATTGGCGAGCTGGTTCCCAAACGGATCGGACTGACCAACCCGGAAGGGATCATCAAATACATGGTCCATCCGCTGATTGCCATATCCTATGTCACCTATCCCTTCACCTGGTTGCTGACACGGGCCGGCGACGGGATCATACACCTGCTGAGGATCAAACCATCGGAAGATTCCA
>CALMDO010000188.1 GCA_937862805.1 uncultured Bacteroidota bacterium | reverse complement strand
ATATCCCTGAACCCGATAAACCATTTCCACCTTCTGTTGAGAATGATCTCTGTTGCATTTCCATTCAGTTCCGGTTGAGAAAGTTCAGTTGCATTTAAGGGGAATGAGGCTGCTTTCTCTTTTAACAATTCCGGATTGAAGTCAGTACTTTTCTGTCCGGGATGTTGTTTAAGCCAATATTCCAACGCTTTTTTCCCCTCACCCAAAATCAGGTAACTTCCGATTATCCAGTCATTAAAATCCTCCAGGAATGCCGGAGTCTGTTCACCACTACCGGTATTTCGGTTGAAATTCCTCAACACAAATGTCGGAACACGGGCAAGTATTGGCATTTTTTCTTCAGCCACCCAATAACGCGGCAGCGGTTCATAGTCAGGATCGCAGTATTGATTCAGCGTAGGAGAGGGCAGGTGCGTGGATCCATCGTTGTCGAAATCGAAATGCTCATAGGTGCCATGCCGGTGATCGTAATGCCAGATCATTTTTGCCTCGTACAGCGGCAGGAAGGTTTCTTCGCCCCTGATAAAGCGATTCCCGGATAATTCAAATCCTCCGGATTCAAGCTCCATTCTGGTGTGGAAAAGCCCGCTGTCATTGGCCATGTGAAACATCGTATTGTATTGAATGTTCCAGATGTTTTCACCCTTTTCTTCATGGATCAAAACAGGGAAACGGTTGTAAATCTTTTTTGTAATCTCTGCATCACGCTTACTTCGGAATACGGGGCAGTTCCCTGTATTCGGGTTGATGGTTAACATCTCTTCCCTTGTGAGACTGAAATGTCGCCATTCGTCAGCAATATGATTGACATCGGTGGCGTAAAATAGAAAGTCAAAAGGGTTTTGGTGTGAAGAACCAGCGATGGTCAATAGACAAAACCTAAACATTCTATGAACATCGGAAAAAAGTCCTCTCCTGTTTTCAAAGTCATAAATGGAAACCAGGGTTTTTGTTTCAACAATCTCCCTGAAGAAATCTTTTGTCGTGTCGTCTGTGGCGATACCAGTGGGAACAATCATACCCATCCGGCCAGTCGGATTGATCAGATTGCGGGAATTCTCGGTAAAAACGGTGTAAGTGTTTACGTCGCCCTTCCCAAGCAAGGGATACCGTCCGGAGTTGATCAGGAAACCGGCAGTTGCTTCAGCTGTCGCACATGCTTTTTTATACTCACCGTACAAAGTCGGGTTTGTGGTTTTAAGTTGGTCGATCAGCTGAGTCCTCTTGGAAGCGGAAGATGCATTTGCTATAACGGGGTCCCGTGTCATGAAAAACTCTTTCTCCACGAGCTTAACCCTTTCCCATGGCGGATTCCCAACGATACAATCAAAACCGCCTGCTTTTCCATCTTTTTTATCAAACACTTCAGGAAACTTCAGGTGCCAATGAAAAAAGTGATGCTCCTCCCTGGCCTGATCAACCTTGTCAAGGATAATTCGATTTACCGGCTGGTTATCACGGATGGCTTGCAGCGTCCGGTTTGTTACATGGTTATCAAGGTTATGATCCGTTGTTGGCAGAAAGAAGGCGGCGGTCCGGCAATCGGCTAAAAGGTAATCTTTGTAATGGCGCTCCTCTGCGGCGAGGCGCAGGTATTCTTCTTCGGCTGCCTGCACCTGGCCAATATCTTCCTGTTCAATTTCAATGATCCGGTAACGGCTTGCCAGGAAATCGAAATCGCCGGTAACATCAAGGCCCATGGAATAATGAGCCATGGGCTCTTCGGCTTTGCTCAAGCTGTTCAGTTCCTGGTTTACCCTTTTTTTCAATTCCCGGCAAATCTCTTTATTGTCGAGGCTATGCGGGTTGTAGGCCTCCGGCGGAATCCCCTGTTTAATCAATTCAGGCGTGGCGCCAACGAGTGAATTTCCCCATTTAAGTTTATGATCCAGAAAACTGAGGGGCATATTCGGCATGCTCGCGGTGATCCACAGGCTGAACTTTGCAAGTTCGATGGCCATGGGATTCAGGTCAACGCCGTAGATGCAATGAAGCAAAGCCTTATGTTTGGCATTCCTGAATTGCTCTTCAGTAGGCATCTCTTCATCCCCTTTGCTGATCTGCGCAAGATGTTCGCCAAGTTTCTCCAATGCAGCAATGAGAAAAGCGCCGCTCCCACAGGCCATGTCGCAAACCTTTAGATTAAGAATGGCTTGTTCCTGTTCTTCTTTTGTCGTTTTATTTTTCTTGGCCTTTTCAATAACCGGTACCAGCGCAGTATTGATAAGCTGAGCAACCAACCGGTGATCGGTATAATAGCTTCCGGTCGTCTTGCGTTCGCTGCTCCGATCGTCTAAAAAGAATTCTCCGGGGACAAACGTTCTGTTCTTCATGACAATCGTGTCGCGTGCAATGGAAGGTTCAAAATCGAGCAGACTTTCATAAACGCTGCCTAATGCATCGATCGCAAGCGTTGTATAATTTATTTTATACCTGATTTTCTGATCTTCAAAAAAGCTCAACCGGTGGATGGCCTTCAGGAGGTATTTGTTTTTCAATGGCAATGGCTCGATATGGTTGATTTTTCCATCGCTGAACAATTGCCCGCCAAATGCATTGATAATCTCACCATTTGGAAACGTGTGACCTTTTGCAACCAACCGGCAGGTGATCTTCAACCCTTCCCACAAATCGGTATAACCGTCTTCAGGATTTTCATTCCGTTCAGCTTTCAGCCGCAGGGCATTCACACTGTAGGTTTTGGAATAGACTTCATGGTGAACCGGTAACCATCCTTTCTGTTCTGCAAACATCAGGAAGAGCAACCGGTAGATCACATTCATGATCTCACCATAAAGTTCCCGAACTTCAGCCGGTTCCATCTCCTGCCATGGCAGATGTTCGGTGAAACCGTTTCCGAGCAGTTCAATGGCCTGGCGTACCTGTTCACGCAAGTGATTCCCGATTTGAACACCGGTGTCCTGGCTTTTCCGGTAAAAAGTTTCGAGCAGGCAGGTTTGCTCTTCCTCTCCTTCTTTTTCCTGAAATTGGTTTTCAATCCGGGTTCGGTGCAACAACCGAAAAAGTAATTTAAAATCCTCGAAAGAGGCTGTTTCAAAAATACCTTCCAGATCAAATTCAACGAATCCTTTAGTTGTGGAGTGAAAGAAATCGCGTAATAGCCTTATTTTCTTGCCATTGCTGAGAATTGCCCATCGATGTCCCGTCGTATTCAGGAATTGTTGCACTGTTTCGTGTGGACTTTTCCGCGAATGACTTCGATTGTCATTGTCCTTGGTATCTAAATCCTGGCTCAAAGCAACCATGTGGATGATGGGGGCAGTTTCATTTTCCCATCCCCGATGTGAGAAGTTAAATTCTCCACCGGCTTCACTTCTCAAGTAACTCTTTAAATAAAATGGTTTGTAATCGAGATATTCAAACAGGGGTCGCAACCATTTGTCGCGAAGTTGAGATTTATCGAATTTCTCTTCAACAACCAGGAGGCGGATCTCTTCCCATCTCTCCCTGAGTAAGTCAAACGACACTGCAATATGCTCGTCCACCCTCCTGATATCGAAAGAAGCATCTTTGACATAATCGGCACGGGTTTCACTGGCCAGCATCCGGCAAAATTCTTCGCTGATAATATTTCCGCTCGATTGAATGAATTGGATGGGCATGCAGGTCAGGATTCAGTTGGGATGGGCAGTACAACGGTCAGGGCAAGAAGATCGCGGCTCGCCTCCTCTACGACGGCAATTTCCCTGATCCAATTGCTTTCCTCCGGCAATGAAGTTTCCTGTAGGATTTTCTGCTGAAGTCCAAGGCGTTCATGGATCAACGCTTTTCGTCTTTCATCAATAGAGGCCTGAAACAGAAACCCAAGCTTATCATGATGAAGTCCTTTGGCATAGTATTCAATCAGTTGTTCTGCAATAGGCCTGAGTGACGTATTTGATTGGCTGAGCATTTCGATCTGTTCTTTGGTCAACGACCCATTTGTCATCATATCAATCGCGAAGACAACCATCTCTTCGATCACCCGTTTATCGCTGATTCCGATGGTAAACCGAACCAGGGCATGGTATATGATTGTAACTGCGCTTGCATGATCAGAATAATAATATGCCGTTCTTCCATATTGTCCTTCATTTTCAAAAAATTCGGCTTTGATTATTTCAATCAACCTCCGAACAAATGGGTGCCCTGCCTCCATCATCACCAGATCAGGATGAGTAAGCGCTTTTTCCGGATCGAAAGTAACCGGCTCGATGATATTCCCATAATTGGGTAAAATCAAGCGTTTATCATTGACAACCAGTTTATATAATCCATTCTTGATCAGTTGGGCATCGCAATGCAGTTTCCGGAGCGATGAAATAACAAAATCCCTTACCTGATCGCGGGAACCAACAATTTCCAATGTTTGTTCGATTCGTTTATCAATTTCGGGGAGGTGAATATTCATCTCGTTATAAAAACTCTCCCGCTCGATACGATCAAGTATTTCATCTGCAAATGGGTCAATATAAGATTTCTGTAAAGCTTCTTTTGTTAATTGTTGTTCTGGTGCAGAAAAAATGGATAACTGACTCAGATCTGTTTCATGCTTCTTTCTTCTTTTTCTCCGCGCATCTTGGATTAAGTTTGCGAGGTTCTCTTCGTCCCCAAAGTAAGCGCCGCTGTAATCCCGGTTATTACGTATGGTCTGGGCTTTCCGGAGGAGAAGGTCAAGGATATCCCGGTCCATAGTATTGTCAAGAATAAGGGTGCGGATTTGAACAATATCTTTTTTCTGTCCAATTCGGTCTATTCGTCCGTTACGTTGTTCCAGCCGGTTGGGATTCCAGGGCAATTCATAATGGATCAGGTTGGATGCGAGATTCTGGAGGTTGAGTCCTTCAGATATTACATCGGTGGCAATCAGGATGGCTTTTACCGATCGCTCAAAGTCCAGAAAGACCTCTTTCCGTTTGGCAGAACTGAAATCACCATGCATGTAAAAAACCTCATATTCATTCGATGTCAGGTGTTTCAAAAGATAATCGAGTGTGTCCTTGTATTTTGTAAACAGGATGATCTTAGAGTCGAACGAGAATAGTTCAGGGATTAATTCATTCAGAAGTTTTTTCAGTTTGAAATCCTCACCGGGTTTGATTTTTTTGCAGCGTTGAAGCAAACTCATTATTTCTTCTTTCTCATCTTCATCCACCAACGACTGATCAACCTGATGCCCGATGGTTTCATCAGCGAGCCTTTCATCCGGATCGTGATCATTGACCGAAAAAATATAATCTTCCTCTTCCTTTAAAAGATCGGCCAGCGGCACTGTTTGGTTTAAGCGGTTTTCCAGCGATTTCTGAAGTGCAAAAGGAGAACTGATAGCCCTTTTCTGTAAATGCAGGGCAACCCATGTGGCAACGCGTTCTTTCCGTTTGTTGTCATACTTCCGGCCGATCAATTTATCACCGTACATCTCAACCCGTTGCATAAGACTCATGTAAGGTTCGCCCGGGTGGGGCGTGAGGATCACATCAATCTGTTTACGTTCCGGAAATGGAGATTTTTGGTTTTGCGACTGGTACCAGGCTTCAAGGCTTTTTCTGTTTCGCTGGCATACATTGTGCCGGGCCACGCTTTTATGAATAATGACATTGCTACCCCTGTATTCAATGATTGCGGGATTAAGCAACTCCAGGATGCTTGCAAAGGAATCCGTGTAGCCATTATGTGGTGTCGCAGTCAGAAAAAGCACATGATCAATCCGTGAAGTTACCTCTTTGATCAGTTCATACCGTTTCATCTGATGAATGCTGCCATTCGTTCCATGAGGCTTGCCGCAGGAGTGAACCTCATCCACGATCACGAAATCCCAACGAGTATTCAATATCGAATACCGCACATCTGCTGATTTGGCATAATCCACAGAAGCTATACAGATATTGAAATATTGCCATGGATCAGCCCCGGCAGGCAGTTCCCTTTCAAACTCCTTTCGCGAAAACGAAGAAATGATTCTGGAATCAAGATGAAAAAAGTAATCCAGGCTTTCCTTCCACTGATCCTTTAAAGATGCGGGTACGAGGATCAGTATTTTCCTGATTTTCCCCCGCTGGATCAATTCCGAAATAATCAAACCTGCTTCAATCGTTTTCCCAAGACCCACATCATCTGCGAGCAACATTCTGCAATGCTGTTTTTCCAATGCCATCACCAGGGGAACCATCTGGTAGTTATAGGGCACCACCGACGAACGGTGCAAACCTAAAAACGGAGCCGAACCATGGATTAGTTCAAACCGATAGGCATTCAGCAACAGTTTTTGAACTGCCAGGTCACCTGAAAGATGCTCATAGATTGGTTGAAACCCCGCAGTCTCAAATTTCTCAACAGCCGTCAGAAAAACTGTTCGTTTGCTCAAATCCGAGTTAATAGGCGTCGCTGAAAAAGTATCGCCCTGATAATCATCCACCCGCCACAAGCGGTTTCGAAGTTTGATAATAGTTCCCTGAGATAACAAGTGCTTAGGTTGAGGTGATTGTCAGATGCAAAAATAAGAGTTTCCGGACCTTTGCCGTGCTTTTCTATCAGGTTTTTTCTAATCAACCCGGGGAGGATTCGATCCACCCCATTTTTGTCCATTTTGATGGTCGTTTGCATATACTTTGCATATTC
>CALMDO010000187.1 GCA_937862805.1 uncultured Bacteroidota bacterium | reverse complement strand
GAAATATTTTCGAATTTTCCGTGCCCGTAAGGATGATTTTCATCAGCCGGGGTATCGGATATCCTGACCGAAAAAAATGCAACAACCGAGGCCACAAGATCCATCAGCGAATGAATCGCCTCCGAGATGATACTGACCGATCCGGAAAGTAACCCGGCAATCACCTTGACGACGATCAACGTCGTGTTGGATACCACCGATAAACGGGCAACACTGACTTTTTTGTTCATAAAGAATGAGATTGCCCGGAATTATTAAGCTGTTGTATACCCTTTTCAATCCGACGGATAAAGGTTTCTTTTCCAAGCAGTACGGCAATATCCATCATACCCGGGCCTTGACCCGATCCGACGACCAAAAGCCGCAGGGGATTCATCAATAGCCCCATTTTAATCCCTTTTGACACCGAAAAAACGGTTACTGCTTCATGCAGGGTATCTTTGTTGAATTCCCGGAGCAGGTTAATTTCATGGAGAAAAGAGCGTAAAAGCTCACCGGTTGTGGGTTTCCAATGTCGTGACAGGGTTGAAGGATCATAGGTTTCAGGATCCTTGAAAAAATACCATGAATTGTCCCATAATTCGGGAAGCAGATGCGCCCGCTCACGGATCAACCGGAGTACCTGCAATATGTAATCATCAGAGGCTGTGATCTGATGCGCTGCCAACTGCTGTCTGAACAATGTTAAAAAGGTTTCTTCCGACAATCTGGCAAGGTACTGATGGTTGAACCATTTTGCTTTTTCAGGATCAAACTTTGAACCATGTTTTCCGACCCGGTCAATGGAAAAAGCTTCCGTCAACCCTTCCAGGGAAAACAGTTCCTGTTCCGTACCCGGGTTCCAACCCAACAAAGCCAGCATGTTGATGAATGCTTCCGGAAGATAACCATCCTCACGGTAACCATGCGAAACTTCACCGGTCACCGGATCGGTCCATTGCAACGGAAATACCGGGAAACCCAACCGATCTCCATCACGCTTACTCAATTTCCCATTGCCTTCAGGCTTCAGGATCAATGGCAAATGGGCGAATGCCGGCATCTGCTTTTCCCAGCCGAAAAACCGGTAAAGCAGCAAATGCATCGGCGCCGAAGGCAACCACTCTTCCCCCCTGATCACATGGGTGATCTTCATCAGATAATCATCTACCACGTTGGCAAGATGGTAGGTAGGCAATCCGTCGGATTTGAACAGCACTTTATCGTCGAGGTGGGCGGTGTGAACACTGACCTGCCCACGAATGAGATCGTGGAAATCAACTACTTCATCTTCGGGAATCCGGATGCGGATCACGTATGGGTCTCCCTTTTCCAACCGCATCTTTACCTCTTCCGCGCTCAAACTGAGACTGTTCTGCATCACTTTCCGGGTCTTGTAATTGTACTGAAAAGGCTCCTCCCCTGCCGGCACCCGGGTACGGGCCGCTTCCAGGGCTTCAGCAGTATCGAAAGCATAATAAGCATGACCACTGGTTACCAACTGGCCAATGTATTCGCGGTAAACCGCCGAACGATCCGACTGCCGGTAAGGGGCGTA
>CALMDO010000186.1 GCA_937862805.1 uncultured Bacteroidota bacterium | reverse complement strand
ATTGCGGGGTGGAGCAGAGGTAGCTCGTTGGGCTCATAACCCAAAGGTCATAGGTTCGAATCCTGTCCCCGCTACTACAAAGGCCTGAAAACAGCAATGTTGACGGCCTTTTTTATTTTCCCGGTAACCTATAAGTATTCGCTTCCATGGCGAGGGCAATTTTCAATTTTTCGGCCAGATACTCATATTGGGCGAAAGAATTGTACAACTGGGTTGAGATTCTCAGGAAACGGCGCGGAGGCGACGACCAGTACATCACCGGAATTTCGATCCCGAATTCATAATAAAGGATGTCCTGCAGCGCGTCGGTGGATTTGTAATCAGGCAGGCTGATCCGGGGAGGATCCGGTAACGGCAGTGTTGCCATGGAAGCAATCATATCATCAGGACAGGGGGGGGAGATCCCTAAGGTTCGGCAAAGGAGATCCCTTCCTTCAAGGCACAAGTCATGGTTGCGGTGAAGGATAGCCGGCCATCCTCCCGGGAGTAAACCAGACAAGTAATCAAGGGCATCGACAGTGCATAGAGCCGGTGTAAAATCGGTTGTGCCGGGCCAGTAAAACCTTTCCGGAAAATCGGCCTCAAGATGGCCGGCATGACTGATTATCAGCGGAAAAATACCTTTTTGCCGGTCTTTCCTCACCACCAGGATGGCAGCGCTTTTTGGGGAGCAAAGCCACTTGTGACAATTGGCCGTATAATAAGCAGCTCCTATGTTATTGATATTTAAATCTATACTGCCGGGCGCGTGGGCCCCGTCCACCAGGGTATCGATTCCTTTTGCTTCCAGAGCCTTGACGATCGATTGAACCGGCTGAATGATCCCTGTAGCCGAGGTAATATGGTCTATCAGTGCGAGGCGGGTATGTGACGAAACCTTTTCCAGCACGGCTTCGGTGATCTTTTCAGGTGAAACTATCGGGAAATCATAGTTTGCTTCAACCAAGATTGCGCCTGACTGCTCACAGACAAAGGCCGCTGCTTTCCGGCAGGCTCCATAGATATGGTTGGTAATGAGGATTTCATCCCCGGGATTCAACCTGAGCGACCGCAACACTGTGTTGACTCCGGCGGTGGCATTGGGGACAAAAACCAGGTCGGTGGGCGAGGCATGCACAAAAGCGGCAATACGTTCCCTGGCTGCATCCATCAGGGCAGGCAGCTCCCGGATAAGAAACCGGATGGGATGCCGCTCCATTTGTTGCCGGTAGTGGGATTGCCGCTCCATGACGTAGTAAGGACAAGCTCCGAAAGAGCCATGGTTGAGGTAAACGGCCTGTGGGTCAATAGACCAAAGATGAGCGAATTCGGAAGAAGAAGGCAAGGAAGAGAAATCAGTCATAATGCGTTAAATATCATTGGTTTAATTGGTTGGAATTATCATTCTACCGCAAGGATCAATCCTTTCAGGTATTCGCCTTCAGGATGAAAGATGCTCACCGGGTGATCCGGACCCTGAGAAAGGCGGTGAAGAACCCTGATGGTGCGACCCGACGCCAGTGCAGCTGAATAAAGCGCCGTGTTGAACAGTTCACGGGTAATGGCCTGGGAACACGAAAAGGTAAAGAGCAATCCGCCCGGATTCAACAAACGGAGGGCAGCCGCATTGATATAGACGTAGGCGTGCAGGGCATTGTTGGATACGGTATGGGTTTTGGCGAAAGCGGGGGGATCGAGGATGATCATATCATATTTTTCACGGGTTTCTCCCGCGAGTTTTTTCGCATCGGCAATAAAACAAGGATGTTGATCGGGATCGATCCCGTTGAGCAGGAAATTTTCCCGAACCAGGTCAATGGCCTGCCGGGAACTGTCGACCGAATGAACCAAAGTGGCGCCTCCTTTGATGGCATAAACCGAAAACGCCCCTGAATAGCAGAAGAGGTTTAACACCTTTCTGTTTCCGGCATAGTGTTGTGCGAACATCCTGTTGGCCCGCTGATCTAAAAAAAAGCCCGTTTTTTGACCCTTTTCCCAGTCAACCCGGAAACGATGACCTGTTTCCAAAATTTCCCCTTTCCGGCGACTGCCGTAAAGATAATGATTGTCAGATGGATTTCCGGGGCCTTCATCAGATGGATTATCCTTTGTACTGCGGGTCTCAGTCCCTCTTTTTTTCAGGGTCTCACTGCTCTTGTCGTACACAGCTTTCAGGGCCTCCCCGTAGATATCGATCAATCCGCTGACAATCATCTCCTTCTGGCGATACATCCCATGTGAATGGGCCTGGATCACCGCGGTGCCGTTGTAATAGTCGATGATCAGTCCCGGCAATCCATCCCCTTCACTGAAAACCAGCCGGTAACCATTGTCATAGGTAGCGTCGGTCAGTCCCAACTGTTCTCTCAGCCTCCAGGCTTTTCGTAGTTTTCCGGTCCAGAAGGCAGAATCGACGGGAACATCTTCGAACGAGAAGAGCTTGACGGCAATGGAGCCTTCAGCCCAATGACCAATGGCCAGAAACTCACCACGCGATGAAAGCACCCTTACCTGATCCCCTTCACAGAGCTTTCCCTCGGTTTTTCCGACAGCTCCGGAAAATATCCAGGGATGAAACCTTTTAACAGCAGCTTCTTTACCTGGTCTGAGAAAAATTATGGCTGAATCCGTCATCCTTCTTTTTGGTGTAAAGGTAAGGGTATGATTTTTTAGTTTGTTCTGAATTTCTTAGTAATTTTGCATCAAATTATAAACAGACAAAAAATGAAAAAGTTCTTATTGCTTTTACTCATCCCGGTGTTTTTGTCCTGCGGACACGAAGCCGAGAAAAAAGCTCAGGATCTGCAATCCAAAAACGACAGCCTGCTGAGTCAGACCCTTCAAAAAGATGAAGCGATCAACGAATTCATCCGTTCCATTAACGATATCCAGGGGACGCTGGATACCATCAAACAAAAAGAGAACATCATCAACCTGACCACGGATCGCGGCGGTGAGATGAAACTTTCTGCCAAAGATCAGATCAAGAATGACATCCAGACCATTTACGGTTTGATGCAGAAAAACAAGGAGACCATTTCGGCCCTTTCCCGCAAACTGAAAAATTCGAACCTGAAGGTGGATGAGTTGAACAAGATGGTGGAACGCCTCAACCGTGACCTTGCTGCCAAAGCTGCGGAGATTGAAGATCTCAGGGCCAAACTGGCCAAGATCAGCAATGCTTTTGAGATCGCGAACCTCAAAATTGATACCCTTTCCCGTACGGTGAAGACCCAGACTTCCCAGATCAATGATCAGACCCAGACCATCGCTGCCCAGGATGAAGCCCTCAATACCGCTTATTACGTCATTGGTACCAACAAAGAGCTAAAGAAAAACGGGATCATCAAGAGCGGTGAAGTGTTGTCTGATTTCAACAAAACCCTCTTTACCAAAATTGACATCCGGAACGTTACCGAGATCTCCATCCTCAGTAAAAAAGCGAAGATATTGTCGAGCCACCCATCCAGTTCTTACAAATTTTCCGGCGACAAGAAAATCATTCAGGCCCTTAAGATCAACGACTACAAAGCTTTCTGGGCTAATTCAAAATACCTGGTGATCATGGTCGATTGACCGGTCTTTTAACTGTTCACACTCACAAAGCAAGCCACTTTGATATGCCTTTGGGTAATCAAAGTGGCTTGTTGTTTATGAATCATGTCTTTATCGCTTGGCGGGGGCAGAGTAATCTACTTCACTGAGAAGTTTCCCGGTTTCATCATAAAAACGCCATTTCCCGATCCGCATATCCTGCCGGTAATTCCCTTCATAGCGGACCTTGCCATTCTCGAAATAGGCGGTCCTTTTGCCTTCCGCTTTGCCGTTTACAAAAGTGCCTTCGCTCCAGACCTTTCCGTTTTCGTACCAGTACATCCATTTTCCGTCGCGTTCATTGTCTTTGTAAGCTCCCTCCATTTGTTTCTGATGGTTGGGGTAAAAGGTCGTTTCTCTTGTCATCTCCCGGTTTTCACCCTTTCCTCTGTACCAGCAGATTCTTTTGGGACTGTTGTCGGGATAAGTCTCTTCGACGATCTTCTTTTCAAAATCGCAGGCAGTAATCCCGGTCATTACCAGGAGAAGAACCATTGTTTTAATCAGCAATTTAGATGGCATATTTGTAAGAATTGATGTTTATCGGTTAAATTCCAAGCGTTTCCCTTTGCGGGTTTCATAAAATTTTCCCTGGTCACAGACGAGGTTTCCGTTGACCCAGGTATGGGTGACCCGTGAACGGAAGGTCGTCCCTTCGAAAGGAGACCAGCCGCATTTGTACAGGATGTTGCCGGATGATACGCGCCAGGGATTATCAGGGTCAACCAGAATCACATCGGCATGGTATCCTTTCCGGAGAAAACCTCTTTTATCGATCTGGTAGAGGATGGCCGGGTGGTGGCACATTTTTTCGACAATTTTTTCGAGGGATATTTTACCCTTGTGATAAAATTCCAGCATGGCTACCAGGGCATGTTGCACCAAGGGAGCTCCTGAAGGACAGGTCAGGTAAGGGTTTTCTTTCTCGCTGAGCAGGTGGGGTGCGTGGTCGGTGGCAATGATGTCGAGGGTATCATCAAGCACCGCCTGGAAAAGGCTTTCCCGGTCATCGGACGTTTTGATCGCGGGATTCCATTTGATCCTTGAACCCAGGCGGGCATAGTCGCGGTTATCGAACCAAAGATGGTGGACACAAACCTCCCCGGTGATTCTTTTTTCTATTACAGGAATATCGTTCCTGAGCAATGTCAGCTCACGGGCAGTGGACAAGTGAAGCAAATGGAGCCGGGCATTGGTTTTCGCAGCGAGTACGGTTGCTTTGAGGGAGGAACGGTAGCATGCTTCACTGCTGCGGATCAGCGGGTGGGCTTCGACCGGGATGGCTTCACCGTAGCGGGCTGTGTATTGCTGAAGGTTGTCTTTGATGACCGGTTCCTCTTCTGCATGGACGGCGATCAGCAAGGGTGAGTTTTCGAAAATACGGGTCAGGGTTTCAGGGTCATCGACCAGCATGTTGCCTGTGGAAGCACCAAGAAAGACCTTCAATCCGCAGATGGACCGGGGGTCGGCTTTCTTTATCTGGTCAAGGTTCTCGTTGGAAGCTCCCAGGAAAAAGGAGTAGTTGGCCAATGATTTTTCAGCAGCCAGCCGGTATTTTTCCTCGAGGAGTTCGAGGGTGACCGCTTTAGGCAGGGTGTTAGGCATGTCCATGTATGATGTCACCCCGCCTGCTACGGCAGCCCGGCTTTCGGTCAACAAATCTCCTTTCAGCGTGAGGCCTGGTTCCCTGAAGTGGACCTGATCGTCGATCACCCCGGGAAGAAGCCACTTTTTTCCCGCATCGATGGAGATGGTTGATTCCGGGAATCCGAATCCGGCAGGCGCCTGTCCTTGAAAAATTTCACTGATTAAGCCGTTCCGGATGAGAAGGGCTCCTAAAATGCGCTGATTTTCATTTACAATCAGCGCATTATGAATATAATAATTGGGATTCACCATAGCATATATTCATTCAAAGAGAGAAGGCAGGCAGGAGTGTGGCGATCAGGCTGTAACCGGTTTTAATTTGCCCAGGAGAGCCCGCCAGCGAAGGTCAATAACACCCAATACGGCTTCTTTGAAGATGCCTTTGCTCATTTTCGATTCGCCCAGGGTACGGTCGGTGAAAATGATAGGGACTTCGATGATATTAAATCCCAGTTTCCAGGCGGTGTATTTCATTTCGATCTGGAAGGCATAGCCGGTAAACCGGACCCTGCTCAGGTCGAGTGTTTCAAGAACTTTACGGGTATAACAGATAAAACCGGCTGTGGTGTCCATCACCTTCATTCGGGTAATAAATCGCACGTAAACTGAGGCTCCGTATGACATCAGCACCCTGCCCATCGGCCAGTTCACTACGTTGACGCCTGTGATGTAGCGGGATCCGATGACCAGGTCACCGCCCCGGTTTTTTGCTGCATCATAGAGCCGTAAAAGATCGTCGGGGTTGTGGGAAAAATCGGCATCCATTTCAAATACGAACTGGTAATCGCGCTTCAGCGCCCAGCGAAAGCCATGGATGTAAGCGGTACCCAGTCCCAGTTTGCCTTTTCGTTGTTCCATAAAAAGCCGATCGGGAAACTCCTGAATCAGCCTTTGAACAATTTGCGCAGTACCATCGGGGGAGTTGTCTTCAACGACCAGGATGTGACAATGAAGATCCAGTGAAAAGACCTTACGGATGATCTTCTCAATGTTTTCTTTTTCGTTGTAGGTTGGTATGATGACGACGCTATCGGCCACGTCTTAAATTTTTTTACGAATTTAACGGATTCCTGACAATTAATCTATAAACGGTAGCAGGGATCAATTATTTTTTCTCACGTACCAAAAAGAGATAAACCGGGAAATGGTCGCTGTATCCTCCCTGGTAAACGCCGCCGCCAAAGGTGCGGAACGGGTATCCGGCGTACTGACCTTCTTTCTGGACCAGGATTTTGCGGTTGAACACCTGGGCCTTATAAAAGCGGAATCCTTCAGTCTGTTTATTCACGAAAGGTTCGGAGATCACGATCTGGTCGAAGAGGTTCCAGGCATCTTTGTAAGCCAGGGAGCCGACTCCTTTCTGAAACAATGCATACATGGGGTTAAAGAGTCCTTGTGGTGGGGTATTGGCAGGTTTTGAGCAGGCTTTCAGATGTTTCAGGAGACTTTCGTCAGTAGGATCATCATTGAGGTCGCCCATGATGAAAATTTTTGCGGAGGGATCGATTTTGAAAAGGCTGTCGGCAGCTTTGCGGCAAAGGTCGGCAGCGGCGGCCCTCAGGGGCGCTGTCACTTTTTCTCCGCTGCTGCGCGAAGGCCAGTGACAAACCATAACGTAAACCGGGTCTCCTAAAAGCAAACCATGCACCAGCAGCACGTCGCGTGATCTGAAATCGGGTTTGTCGGGGATGTAAAAATGGAGCGGTTTGCTTTCGATCACCTTGAATAATTTAGGTTGGTACAGGAGTGCGACATCGATTCCGCGGCGGTCGGGCGATTCATAGTGAACGAAATCGAACTGCTTTTCTTTCAGAGGGGATGTATTGACCAGATCCTGCACGCAGCCTCTGTTTTCGACTTCGGAAATCCCCACAAAGGCTGGACCCTCTTTGGTCAGTTCATCGCCCATTTGGTTGATGATCCCGGCCATGTGTTGCAATTTTGTAAGATAGCGTGCTCCGGTCCACTGGTTAGGGCCGTCGGGAAGGAATTCACGGTCGTCGGTATCGGGACTGTCAATGGTGTCGAAAAGGTTTTCGAGGTTGTAGAAGCCGACAGCAGCTACCGTATAGGTTTTTTCCTGGGCTTTACCGGCTGGCATAAAGCTGAAAAGCAAGAGGGCCGGGAGGACAATCAGCAGAAGGGATTTTTTAGTCACTTTGATCAGGTTTAGCGGGCAAATATAAAATCTTTTAACAACAATACAAGGTGGATCTCCAAAGGGTCATGCAGGCTTTAGGTCATTTTACTGACGAATCACTTTGCCATGATAAACGACCGGGTCTTTTTCGGTTGCGATGGTGAAAAAATAGATTCCCGGGACCAGGGCTTCAAGGTTCATTTGTAACGTATTGTTTGTGATGATGCTCCCGACCGGGATCTTCCTTCCGGTGGCCGTTGACAAACTGACCAGCAGGTGGTCGGACAGGGAAGCAGCGGGCAGGGTAATGGTACACGATGAAGTAGCGGGATTGGGCCAGGGTTTAAGTTCGGCAGTGGTTTCTGCCGGGTTGTTTATTCCTGAACTCCCTCCCCAGATGGCTGCAGCATATTCCGGGTGGTCTATAAAAGGATTCCGGTTATTCTGGATCGTGTACACTGCGTTGTTCCGATTGATCTCCTTGGTTGAAACGGGATCGTTCCGGTGCCATTCTTTCATCAGGTCGAGGGCCCAGGTGGTGAGTTGTGACCCGTTGGCCATGGGACTGCCCGGCCATCCGGCATCTTCACCGTAATATCTTACTGAGAAATAAAAATAGGTGCGGGCCAGGTCGCCTTTGTATTCATCCCTGGGTTCAAACACTTTTTCAGAATAGCCCGGGTTGACAGCGTTTCCCAGTTTGCTGCCGTTGAGTGAGGTCCAATCGGCCTGACCCACCTCTCCATAAGGATAATCGCTTCGCCGGCCATTAACATACTGATCGACAGGATATAATATAAACAAATCGGTAAACATGGGGGTTACTTCCCCTCCAAACCAGCTTTTGGGCCATGAGTGTTCGCGGCTGTAGCAATCGCCTTCCTGGGAGGCATTACCGCACTGGTCGCTTCCCAGTTGATAGACATAGGGAGGGGTACCGTTGGGGATATCGGAATAGATGTCCCACACCGTGTTGTCAGGTTTGCGGTCGGTTGTGTAGAAAGCCTGCCATACACCGGGGGTGTAACTGATCACGGTATGGTTGCGGATGATGTTGTGTAAAGCCTGTTTCAGCGCCGTACCCGACAATCCCGTGGCCGGGTCATAGTAACCTGAAGGTGGCTGGGAATAGAGAGTTAAGGAAAAAAGGAGAAAGATTGTCAGGAGGCAGGGAGGTTTAGGTTTCATGGGGTCAGTCTTTGCTCCTTAGGTTTTCTTCATCAAGTTTGAAATCGAAAAAATAGTCGCTTTCCCGGTCTGTAACCGTACGCGATGCGGAAGTGGTGGTGCGCCAATGGGATTTTTTCCAGACTTTGGTTTGTTTTGGATCGAGCCGGATGGTGTACGATTCTTTCCCTTTGGCAGAGGTGACTTTGAATTTCACCGGGATGTCGTTTGAGGTGTTGGTGATCTCGATGGCATAACGATAGCCGTCGCTGTACTCTTTCAGCAAGCGGTAGCGCAGGGCAAGTGTCACCGGTTGAATCGCTTTCTCTTTCATGGCTGCAGTCTGGAGTTTTCTGAAAACGGTATCAGACCAGCCATCTTTCCCTTCCGGGAATGAAAAATTCTTGCCATTTACCTTTTGACCCACCACCGGGGTTATTGATGTGACACCCAAGATCATCAGGAGTAAAATAATATACTTTTTCATGGTCATCAGATTTCGTAAAGTTAATGTTCAACAGTCGGGATCAACAAGATTGAAGTTCCCTTTCCATGCAGGAGGTCTCGATCAGGGGATATTTCCCGAATTTGCTGCAAATTTACAACTAAATAGAAAAAAATATGTAAGTTTGCCGACTCATTTTTAAAATCCCCTTAATGAAAAAATTCACGCTGTTCATTTTAATCCTGCTTGCATTCAGTTCGGTGGCGGTCGCTCAGCAAGGACGGCTTATGGGAAAAGTCACGGAGATGACCACCGACGCCCCGGTTCCGAATGCCACAGTCACGATTTCCCCGCTCAGCCTCTCGATCGTAACAACGGATGATGGATTTTTTGAATTCAAAAATGTTCCTTTTGGCAAATACACTTTATCAGTGAGTTCTGCCATATTTGAACCCTTCTCCATACAGATAGCGATCGATCGTCCGGAGGTTAAGATGGAACCTGTTCACATCAAGCGCAAAACTGCTGACACGGAAGCCCATGAGGACATCAGCACCATCACCCTTGACCTGGAAGATGAAAACAAAGATCAAAGCGTTTCCGGTTTATTGCGCGCTTCAGAAGACATCTTTGTCTCTACGGCAGGATACACTTTCGGATCGATGTTTTTCAGAGCCAGAGGTTATGACTCGGAGAACTCCAGTGTTATGATCAATGGCTATGACGCCAGTGACGCAGAAAACGGCAGGGTGGTCTGGAGCAACTGGGGTGGTTTGAACGATGCCATGCGCAATAAAGAGGTTTATTACGGACTGAATCCCGAAAACTTCTCTTTCAGTTCCATCGGAGGTTCAACCTACATCAACACCCGTGCTTCGCAATACCGCAAGCAACTTAAAGTCTCCTACGCGCTCACCAATCGTACTTATACCAACCGGCTGATGGTTACTTACTCCAGCGGCCAGTTGCCCCATGGATGGGCCATCACCGTCAGCGGATCCCGTCGCTGGGCGGAGCAGAGTTATATCAAAGGTACTTTTTATGATGCATGGTCCTATTTTGCTTCGTTGGAAAAGAAATTCGGTAAAAATCACAGTTTAAACCTCACCGTTTATGGCGCACCTACCCAACGCGGTCAGCAATCGGCCACGGTGCAGGAAGTATATGACCTCACAGGTACCAACTACTACAATCCCAACTGGGGTTACCAGAACGGGGAAAAACGCAATGCCAAAGTAAAGAATTTCCACGAGCCGGTTTTCCTGTTGAACCACTTCTGGGATATCAGTGAAAAAATAAAACTCTCCACTGCTGTCGGGTACACTTTCGGAAAAGATAAATGGTCAGCGCTCAACTGGTACAATGCAGCAGACCCCCGTCCCGATTATTACCGCTACCTTCCCAGCTACCAGACCGATCCGGTGATCCGGCAACTGATCACACAGCAATGGCAGAACGAATCAACCGTCAACCAGATCGACTGGAACAAACTCTACCAGATCAACTACCTGAGCAATCTGGAAGGCAAACAGTCAAGGTACATTATTGAGAACAATGTGACCCAGACCGACCAGTTTTATTTCAACTCACATGTCAACGCCGATATCAATGACCATGTGACGGTTTCCGGAGGTTTGAATTTCAGACTCTATAAGGCAGGCCATTACAAAGAGATGTCTGATCTGCTCGGGGGCAATTACTGGGTTGACATCGATCAATTTGCCGAGCGGGATTTCCCGGGCGATTCCACGATTGTACAGAATGACCTGAACAATCCCAACAGGGTGATCAAAGTGGGTGATAAATTCGGTTATAATTACGATGCCCATATCAACACCTTGAATCTCTGGGCCCAGGGGCAATTCACTTATAACAAGTTCGATTTTTATATTGCCGGTTCCCTTACCGGTACTGAATTCTGGCGTACCGGTAACATGCGCAACGGACGTCATCCCAACAGCTCCTATGGCGATTCTCCTAAATACGATTTCCTGAACTTCGGTGTCAGGGGTGGTTTTACCTATAAATTCTCGGGTCGTCATTATGCCAACATCAACGGCCTTTACCTCACCCGTGCTCCCTATTTCACCAACTCCTTTATTTCAGCGCGTGTGAGAAACGATATCGTTCCCGATCTCTCCAGCGAAAAGATTTTCGGCGGTGATATCAGCTACACGATCCGTTATCCCTGGCTCTTTGCAAGGGTAACCTACTACTATACCCGCTTTTTGAACCAGACGGAGATCAACAGCTTTTACCATGATGATTACCGTACCTATGTTAACTATATCCTTCGCGGCGTCGATAAGCAACACCAGGGGATCGAACTGGGCGTTGAAGTTAAAGCCACCAAATTCATGTCGGTTTATGGCGTCGCCTCCATCGGAGATTACATCTACACCAACCGTCCCACAGGAACCATCTCTTTTGACAATGGTTCCCGTCCGGATACAACGGGTACAGTTTACCTGAAAAATTTCTATGTTCCCACCACCCCTCAGACGGCGCTGTCAGCCGGATTGAAATTCAACTACAAATATTGGTTCTTTGATGTCAACGGCAACTTCTATGATAACGGATGGCTTGATTTCAACCCTGAAAGAAGAACCCAACTGGCCATCAAAGGTTTAGGACCCGAAGATCCATTGATCAAAACGATCACCGAACAGCAGGAGTTAAAAGGAGGGTTCACCCTCGATGCCTCGCTGGGCAAATCGTTCCGGATTAAGAGCAAAGTTTATCTGAATGTCAACTTCTCGGTTACCAACATCCTGAACAACACCAACATCCAAAGCGGAGGTTTCGAACAGAACCGGTTTGATTTTGATACCAAAGACATCAGCAAATTCCCGCCAAAATACTACTATTATTACGGCAGGACATTTTATCTCAATATAGGCATAAGAATTTAACAACGAACCATTTAAATAAAACAATATATGAAATACATCCGTTTGAAAAACCTGGGAATCATAATCTCCCTCTCCCTGATGGTGGTCTTTTCAGGCTGTGTCAAGCATAATTTTGACGAGCCCCCCATCAATATTCCGCATGTCGATTTTGATGCCAACTGCAGTATTGCAGGGCTGAAAGCGATGCTTGGCACCCAGGATATGGTTGAGATCACTGCCGATACGATCATTGAAGGGATTGTCACTGCCAATGATGAATCAGGCAACATCTATAAAAAGCTTTACATCCGCGACAATACCGGTGGCCTGGAGATGGGGATCGATCAGACCAGCCTTTATACAACCTACAAAGTGGGCCAGCGGGTTTTCATCAAATGCAAAGGACTTTACCTTGGCAACTACGCCGATGTTGTTCAATTGGGTTATCCCTATAACGGAAGTATAGGCCGTATCCCTGCTGCCATGCTGAGCGGCCGGTTTTTCCTCGACAGTCTGCCCGGTCCCGCACCGGTACCCGACACCCTGGATCTCTCCGGTGCTTTGGGAGGAAAAGTGAGCAACCTGATTGCCCTCAAAAATGTAAGGTTCCCGGATGCCGGTTCCACTTTCGTAATCCCCGGTGAATCCAATACCAACCGCGATATTGCAGATGCCTTCGGGAATGTAATTTCCATAGGTGGGAAAAACCTTATCCTTCGTACCAGCAGCTATGCCAACTTTGCCAACGACAAAATGCCCGACGGCGTGGGTACCCTGATCGGTATCTTTAGCGTCTTTAACGGTCAATACCAGGTATATATCCGCGACATTAACGATACCAAGAATTTTGTGGATACCGGCAACAAGGTGATCTATCAGCAGAATTTTGATGCAGATCCTCCCGATTGGGTCAAATTTGCCAAAGCCGGCGGCAAACCCTGGACCTGGGATGCAACCTATTCTGTGATGGTGGCCAACGGCTACCAGGGAACTGCTCCATGTGAAACCTGGCTGGTCTCCCCCGCCATTGATCTCACCGGCATTTCCAACCCGATCCTCACTTTCAAAACCTGGACCAAATTCACCGACAGTGGGTTGGCTAACCCTCTGGATGTCTATATTTCGACCAACTACTCCGGCAGCGGCGATCCGACCACAGCCGACTGGACGACCCTGCAATGCGCGCTCTCTCCTGCCAACAGCGGCATCTGGACCTCCAGTGGCGACGTGAGTCTGGCAACCTTCAACCAACCGGTTTATATAGCTTACCGCTACCGTTCTTCCGGCGTCACCAGCGGCACGGCTTCCAAATGGGAAGTTGATACCTTCAAAGTAACGGGGAAGAAAAACCAATAGAAAGATCAGAAAACATCAACAAAGAGGGTGGCTCAAAAGGCTGCCCTTTTTTATTCTATCCGCGACAATTGTTCAATGGCCTGTTCAATAGTGGTAACATTCCGGAAAACCAGAAACAACTTTTCATTCTCCTCTTTCAGCTTACAATCGTTCGGATTCACTTTGATGAATTCTAAAATGGTCCCAAATTGTGGTGATTGGAAATAACCAGACTCAGGTTTACTGATGAAGTATGCGATCAGCCTTGATTTTCTCAGGACGATCTTCTCAAATCCCAGTTTTCGCGCCATCCAACGCAGACGGATGGTTTCGATCAGGGAAGAAGTTTGTTCCGGAACAGGACCAAATCGGTCGGTCAATCGTTCGCGGAATTCGATCAACCCGTTTTCCGTTTCAATCGAATCGAGCTCTTTGTAAAGGTTGAGCCGTTCGGTAAAATTGGTGATGTAATGATCGGGTAAGAGCAATTCCAGGTCGGTTTCGATAACGCAATCCGCCACGTAACGCTCTTCTTTCTCAGTTGGGAAAATATCGCGGAAATCGTTTTCCTTCAACTCTGTCAATGCTTCATCGAGAATTTTCTGGTACATTTCATAACCAATTTCCGATATGAACCCGCTTTGTTCAGCGCCCAGGATGTTTCCTGCACCGCGAATATCCAGATCGCGCATGGCAATATTAAAGCCACTCCCCAACCCGGCAAACTCCTCAATGGCCCTTAACCGTTTCCTGGCTTCGTCGGTGAGGGTCGACAAAGGCGGCGCCAACAGATAACAAAAAGCCCTTTTATTGGATCTCCCAACCCTTCCCCTGAGCTGGTGCAGGTCGCTTAACCCATAATGATGTGCGTCATTGATGATCATGGTATTGACATTGGAGATGTCAAGCCCCGATTCAATGATGGTAGTGGCTACCAGCACATCATAATCACCTTCGATGAAATCGACCATCACCTTCTCCAGGATGTGCCCTTCGAGTTGTCCATGAGCAATGGCCACCCTGGCACGCGGAACCATTCTCCGGATCATTCCGGCTACTTCCATGATGTTCTGAACACGGGTGGTAACAAAAAACACCTGTCCTCCCCGGTTGATCTCGAACAGGATGGCTTCCCGGATCACCTCTTCGCCAAAGGGATGAATTTCGGTCTGCACCGGGTAACGGTTGGGCGGCGGAGTATTGATGATCGACAAATCCCTGGCCCCCATGAGTGAAAACTGAAGGGTACGGGGTATCGGCGTAGCGGTCAGGGTAAGGGTATCCACGTTGACTTTCAACTGTTTGATCTTTTCCTTTGCGCTGACGCCGAACTTCTGTTCCTCATCGATGATCAGCAATCCAAGGTCCTTGAACACGATGTCTTTACCGAGTATCCGGTGGGTCCCGATGAGAAGGTCGGTTTTTCCCTCCTCTATCTCCTTCAGCAATGCCTTTTGTGCTTTAGGTGAACGAAACCGGCTGATGTAATCTACTTTACAGGGAAGTCCTTTAAGCCGCTCGGAAAAAGTCTTGTAATGCTGTAAAGCCAGGATGGTGGTCGGAACCAAGACGGCTACCTGCTTGCTCTCAGCCACGACTTTAAAAGCGGCTCTGATGGCGATCTCTGTTTTTCCAAAGCCGACATCGCCGCAAATGAGGCGGTCCATCGGGTAGGAAGCTTCGAGATCCCGTTTGATATCCTGGGTGGCTTTGATCTGATCGGGGGTGTCTTCGTAAATAAACGACGCTTCCAGTTCAGCCTGAAGGTAAGTATCGGGCGAACAGGCGAGCCCCTTGGAAGCGCGGCGTTCGGCATACAACCGGATCAGATCTTTGGCAATGTCTTTGACCCGGCTCTTTGTTTTGTTCTTGAGTTTATTCCAGGCATCTGATCCAAGCCGGTTGAGAGAGGGAGCGGTACCCTCCTTGCCGGTGTATTTTGTAATGCGGTGAAGGGAATGAATGCTGACGTATAGGAGGTCATCATTTTTATAGATCAAACGGATGGCCTCCTGCTCCCGGCCATTGTTGATGATTTTCTCCAGTCCGTCAAACCGTCCCACCCCGTGGTCGATATGGGTCACAAAATCACCGGGTTTCAGATCATAAAGTTCTTTCAGGGTGATGGCCTCTTTGGTCGCATACCCATCGCGGAGGTGGAACTTATGGTATCTTTCGAAAATCTGATGGTCTGTATAACAGGCCAACCTGAGCTCTTCATCAACAAAACCCTCATGGAGTGAAAAGTCTATGGTTGAAAGAAGCAATGGCTGATCGGTGGTTTCTCCCGATCGGGCCCGGATCTCTTCAAAAATCGTGTTTAGTCGCTGGATTTGTTTGGGATTGTCGGCCAGCAAAAGGTTTCTGAACCCTTTGGCAGTATTTTGCCTGAGGTCGGCCAGCAGCAGATCAAAATTTTTGTTAAACGAGGGCTGCGGGGTCGTGTTGAAACCGATGGTTGTGGCGTTCTTAAAGTAGAACTGATGGCCGAATTCGAGCGATGAAAACTCCAGGAGTGACCGCAACCATCCTTCGCCGTTCAGCAACAGTTCCGAAGCCGGAAGTTTGTCCATGGTATCTGCAATCAGGGCAACGTCTTCCGACCAGACCACGGCGCTGTCGGGAAGAAAAGAGAAAAGAGATTCCGGATGGGTGATTTTCCCTTCTTTTACGCGGGTATCCGGAATGATGCTGATCCCGGGCAATTTGCCGATCGACAACTGGGTAGAGGGATCAAATGACCGGATGGAATAAACCTGATCGCCGTCGAATTCGATCCGGTAAGGATAGTCGTTGCTGAATGAGAAAATGTCGATCAATCCTCCGCGGAGAGAGAATTGACCCGGTTCAGCGACAAAGTCAGCCCTTTCAAACTCGTATTCAACCAGCAAATCAAGAATGAAATCCATGTTCACCTGCTCCCCGACAGAAAGTTTTAGTGTGTTTTTTTCAAGATACTTTTTGCCGGCTACCTTTTCAGCTAAGGCTTCGGGGTAGGTTACAATCAACATCTTCCTGGTTTTTCCATTCAACCGGTTGAGGACTTCAGTCCGGGACAGCAGACCCTGATTATCGTTCACTCCTCCCTGAAAACGATGTTTTACTGAGGAAGGAAAGAAGAGTACCCTTTTTTCACTTAAAGGGAACTCCTTTTCGCCATTGATCTGTTCGAGATCGTTGTAAAAATAGGCGGCTGTTTCCCGATCGGAAAGCACGAAAAGATGAACCCTCGGAATTTTTAGAAAAAGGCCGCAGGCGACCAGGGTACGGGCTGAGCCAACCAGCCCTTTCAGCCTGAAACGCTGGCGGGTAGCAGGATTTTCACGGATCAGTTCCGTAATGGCTCTGACACCGGGATGTTCCTGATAAACGGTAAGAAGGTCGTTCTGATTCACCTCACCACTCCAAATCCTGCCCTGTTGGCAGGACTTTCCAGCGGGCAAAAGTACGATTTTCCTTACTAATTCTTACATTTGCATCATGGATATCCAAGTATTCAAGTTCGGCGGGGCTTCGATCCGGGATGCAGCCGGTGTCAGAAATCTGGCCCATATCCTGAAGAAGTTTTCAGGGAACCGGATTGTGGTGGTTGTTTCGGCCATGGGGAAGACCACCAATGCCATGGAGGAGTTGTTAAAGGCTTACATGGCTAAGGATCCGCTGCAGGTTCTGGCCGCTTTTGAAAAGGCAGAGCAGTATCATCGGGAGATTATTTCCGGATTGTTTGAAGATCCGGGCCACCCGGTCGGTGAAGTGATCCGGGGACTTTTCGATCAGCTCCGGGGGTACATCCGGAAAGGGCACCTTTACACGGGAATCCGTAAGGGTTACGACTTTGAATACGATCAGATCGTCAGCTACGGAGAGCTTTTTTCATCTGCCATTGTTTACCATTACCTTGCTGACCAGAAGTTCCCGGTAAATCATACTGATGTCAGGAACCTGGTGCGTACCGATGCGACTTACCGGGATGCAAGGATCGACTGGAAAGCGACTAAACAAAAAATCTCTGACCAGGTACCGGCCTTATTGACACCGACCGATGAACAAGGTTCTGCCTTATTGGTTACCCAGGGCTTTATTGGCAGTGATCCTCTGGGGAACACCACAACTTTGGGACGTGAAGGGTCCGATTTTACGGCAGCAATTTTTGCTTACTCGCTGAATATCCATGAAATGACTATCTGGAAGGATGTTCCCGGGGTGATGAATGCAGATCCAAAATGGCGCCCGGATGCCATCCGGTTGAAGACCCTCTCCTACCGTGAAGCCATAGAGTTGGCCTATTACGGGGCCAGCGTGATCCATCCAAAAACCATCAAACCCCTTGAAAACAGCAACATTATCCTGAAGGTCAAGTCGTTTTTTGATCCGGATGGAGAGGGAACTACTATTCAACAGCTCGGTTCCTGGTCGCTGGATGTGCCCGTTTACATCAGGAAACAAAACCAGGTGCTGCTTTCTCTTTCATCAAGGGATTTTTCCTTCATTATGGAAGAGAACCTTAGTCGTATTTTCAGCATCCTGGCATCTAATGGTGTAAAAGTCAATGTGATGCAGAATTCAGCGATCAGTTTTTCTTTTTGCTTTGATTACGATCCGCATAAAATTCCGCTGCTTCTTGATCAATTTCGGGAGGAGTATCAAATCAGGTACAATGATAACGTGGAACTGATCACGGTAAGACACTACGATCCACGCTGCCTGGATGACCTGATTGGTTCAAGGAAGGTGTTATTAGAACAGAAAAGCCGTTCTACCCTTCAGCTCGTTTTAGGGTAATGTAATGGCAAGAAACATTAAGGAATGACCACCGGAAAATCGTACCGGAATTCTTCAAAAGTGGGTTTCTCCAGTATTTTAGAAAGGAAGTCAGCATAAGCCGGGGTAAAGGAAAACCGGTTGATGTCGTAATAATCTTCAGATAAAGGTTTGTTCCCGACCGATCCCATATCAATGGAAGTAGTGTTGAACTCTTCCAGTTCCACATGAGGGACAATTTTTTTCATGACCGGCATCTGTCCATATTCTTCACGCAGCAGCAGGTCAACCACTTTATCGGCCAGGGTGGTGGTAAGTTTCCGGTCGTAATGGCGGCAGTGGCCTGAACGGGCATAATAGCCGCTGATCTGCGCTCGGGCTTCGATTCCCAGTTTGGCGCTGATTTCCGAGGCAATCACTCCGCTCACGCCGCCAAAACGGGGATGTCCGTACTCATCAACCTCGGAGCTGGCATAGACCACATCCACTTTACCAGTCTTTTCATCATACCATCGAATCCCTTCGGAGACCGGGATCACGAGGCATTTTTTCCGGGAATGCATGTAAGCTTCACGGACTGTTTCAAAAAAGACCTCTTTGCGTTCTTTGGTGATTTCAAATTCAGGAACCAGGCCAAGGGTTGCACCGCCAAAGGTGGGGGTTCCGGTAAGCCATCCTGCGTCGCGGCCCATCACTTCAAGGACGATGATCCGGGAATGGGATTCGGCTGTTGATTTGAGGCTGGCGGTCATCTCCATCATCGAACGGGCGGCTGAAGGAAACCCGGGACACAGTACAGCTTCAATCTCTTTGCCGTCATAGTAATGAATCGTACGCGTTCTCAGGTCATTATCAATCGTTTTTGGGAAACCGATCACCGGGATCCCCTCGGTTTCAAACAGGCGTTTGGCCGCTCCGTTGGTATCATCGCCACCAATGGTAACCAACACATCGATCTTATATTTTTCAAGGTTACCCAACACTTGCGGTACACGGCTTTCACGGTTCTTTTTTGAGGGAAAAGGATTGGTCCTGCTGGAGCGAAGGGCAGTGCCACCATAATAACCATCATAAGGCTGGTTCGTCAAATCGACGATATCTCCGTCTCCCAGTAAACCTTTCCATCCCTGTAAAATTCCGTAAACCCTGAATCCAAGCAGCGAGGCACGATTGCGAATCGATTCAATACTCGAATTGATGGCCGGTGTATCCCCGCCTCCCGATAAAATAGCCAGAGTTTTTCCTTGAAATAATTTGTTTTCCAGTCTCATAATCTTGTTTGAATTGAGGGAGCAAAGCTAAAGAAAATAGAGAAATGGTAGAACTCCAAAGCGATGAAATGGCGAAAAAGTCTTAATTTCGTCCACAAAACTGATTGATTGTGTGGAATTCAATTGTGAGGATGATTTTGCGTCGCAGAATCACTATTCTTGTTGTCATCGCTGTGCTCACCTGCTTCATGGGATACATGGCGACAAAGGTTAGAATGCAGTACGAAAGCTCCAGCGTCCTGCCGGAAAAAGATTCGACCAACAGGATTTACAAACATTTCGTCAAGCAATTCGGCCAGGATGGCACCATCATGTTCATCGGGCTTTTGGACACCCAGCTCTTCACCCTCAATCATTTTAACGCGCTTTGTGATCTTTCCGATTCCCTGAAAAAGATAAAGGGCGTTTCGGAAATCCTCTCTGTTACACGGCTGGTCAACCTGGTCAAGGACGACTCCCTGAAAAAGTTTGTCTTTGTTCCCATCTCTCCCCGCAAGCCGGTTACCCGGCAGGAGGTTGACTCGATCAAAGCGCTGATTTATTCGCTACCATTTTATAATGAACTGATATACAACAAAGGAACATCCGCTTATTTGATGGGTCTGACCCTTGATAAGAAAACAGTTCAGTCGAAAGAGCGGGTCAGGTTGATCCATGAGATTACTTCGGTGGTCGATCGTTTTTCCACCGGAACGGGAATTGAAGTACATTACTCCGGTCTTCCCTATATCCGAACCCTGATAGCTCAGAAACTGGAGAATGAACTCAAACTTTTTGTTGTCCTGGCTTTATTGATATCTGCCTTCTTTCTATACCTCTTTTTCCGTTCTGCCAAAGCCGTTATTTTCCCGATGTTGATCGTGATGATCAGCGTGGTCTGGGCGCTGGGAATGATGGCGATTTTCGGCTACAAGATCACCATGCTCACTTCGATCATACCCCCGCTGGTCATTGTCATTGCCGTGGAAAATTGCATCTTCATCCTTAACAAATACCATTACGAATACAGCCATCACCACAACCAGGCCAAATCCCTTTCGCGGGTCATCCGCCGGATCGGAGTGGCCAACCTGCTGACCAACGCCGCTACAGCAGCGGGATTTGCAGCCTTTACCATCACGAATAACAAACTCCTCTTCGAATTCGGACTGATTGCCGCTATCAACATCATGCTCATCTACCTTCTTTCCCTCACCATGGTGCCGATTTTCTTTAGTTACCTTCCCCCACCCAAGAGCAAGTACACCCGGCATATTGAGGAAAGCCTCGCTAAATCATTGATAGACAGAGCCGTGTACTGGGTAGGACACTATCGCAATCCCATCTATCTCATCATGGGCGTCTGCATCGTGGTGGGCGTGATCGGTGCTTCCCGCCTCAAGACACGCGGTACCATCGTCGATGATATCTCCACCCGCGATCCTATATACAAGGACATGATGTTTTTTGAAAAGCATTTTAAAGGCATCATGCCGCTCGAAATCACGGTAGATACAAAAAAGAAAAAAGGGGTCATGAACCTGGCCACCCTCCGAAGAATCGACCGGTTGCAGGACTCCCTGAAAACCTACCCCGAACTCTCCAAAGCGCTCTCGATGGTAGAGGTGATCAAGACCGCTAAACAATCTTTCTATGGCGGTGATCCCTCCTATTTCAGCCTGCCCGACAACAACGAGCTGACCTTTATGGCCGATTACATCCCCTCCTTTAAATCTTCGAAAAGAACCATCCTGAATAATTTTCTCGACTCTGCTTACCAGGTCACAAGGGTCAGCGTGCAAATGGCCAATGTCACTACCAACAAGATCGACAGCATACAAAAAAGCCTGAAGCCCAAGATCGATTCTATTTTTAACCCGGCTAAATACAATGTTACCATTACAGGAACCAGCGTTGTTTTCCTGAAAGAAACCAATTTCCTGATCCGGAACTTATGGGAGAGTATCGCCCTGGCGGTGATCATCATTGCCATCTTGCTGGCTTTTCTTTTCGCCTCCTGGAGGATGATACTCATATCTTTGATTCCCAATTTAATACCGCAACTTATGACCGCAGCGCTGATGGGCTTCACCGGAATACCGATCAAACCATCAACGATCCTGATCTTCAGCATCGCGCTGGGGATATCGGTCGATAATTCCATACAATTCCTTTCGCGCTACCGGTTACAGCTTAAACATACCGGGCATAATATCCCGGAATCGGTCTTTTCAGCGCTGAAAGAGACGGGTTACAGCATGATTTACTCCTCCACCGTCCTCTTTTTTGGCTTTGGTATCTTCGTTTTATCGACTTTTGGTGGGACGCAAGCCCTGGGTTTTCTCATTTCGTTTACCCTGTTGATTGCCGGACTGCTCAACATGTTCATCCTTCCATCGATGTTGCTGACCCTGGATAAATGGAGTACCACCAAAGCTTTCGAGAAACCGCTGGTGGATATTTACGCTGAATCGCCGGAAGATCAGGATCTCCTCGATGAAGAAACCGAGAAAAAACAACATTAAACACCACTTCCATGAAAGGTATCATTTTAGCCGGCGGCGCCGGCACCCGTTTGCACCCGCTGACCCTGGCAGTGAGCAAACAACTTATGCCGATCTATGATAAACCGATGATCTACTATCCTCTCTCCGTACTGATGATGGCCGGCATCCGGGAGATACTGATCATCTCAACCCCGGTGGATCTTCCCCACTTCCGGCGGCTGCTCGGCGACGGTCACGAACTGGGATGTTCCTTTTCCTATGAAGAACAGGCCATTCCCAATGGACTGGCCCAGGCCTTCGTGATCGGCGCTAATTTCATCGGGAAGGAAAAAGTAGCGCTGGTCCTGGGAGATAACATCTTTTACGGAACGGGATTGACCCAGATTGTGCAGGAAAACAATGATCCTGAAGGGGGTGTGGTTTTTGCTTACCACGTCAACGATCCTGAACGGTATGGTGTTGTGGAGTTCGATAACCGGTTTAAAGCCTTGTCTATCGAGGAAAAACCCAAAAATCCGAAATCGAACTTTGCCGTGCCGGGGCTCTATTTCTACGATAATTCGGTGATTGAGGTGGCCAGGAACATTCAGCCCAGCGCCAGAGGCGAATACGAGATCACCGATGTAAACCGTTACTATCTCGACCACGGAAGGCTTAAAGTGGGTGTGCTCAGCCGCGGGATTGCCTGGCTCGATACCGGAACTTTTGAATCTTTATTGCAGGCAGCGCAATTTGTTGAGGTGGTGCAAAACCGCCAGGGCCTGAAGATCGGGTGTATTGAAGAAATCGCCTTCAGGATGAAATTCATCGACCGGGAACAATTATCTCGGATCGCCCAACCATTGCTGAAAAGCGGCTATGGTCAATACCTGATGAACCTGGCCGATTAACTTCATACAAGACCTCATGCAGACCCTTGAGACATTACAGGAAAGGATCGCGGCAGCCTTCGCTGATTCGCATTTTCAGCAGGAACCCCGAAAACTCTACGAACCCATCTGTTATACCCTCAACTTAGGGGGAAAAAGAATCCGTCCGTTACTGGTATTGCTTTCCTGCGACCTGTTCGGCGGCGACATTGAAAAAGCGGTCTATCCTGCCATGGGACTGGAAATCTTCCACAATTTTACCCTGCTGCACGACGACATTATGGACAAAGCGCTGCTCCGCAGGGGGATGGCTACGGTTCATTGCAAATGGAATGACAACACCGCCATCCTTTCGGGAGATACCATGTTTGTCCTGGCCTATGAATATGTTGCCAAAACCGATGCTTCGCTTTTACCGGAGGTACTTTTCCTCTTCAATGACACCGCCCGGAAAGTGTGCGAGGGACAACAATACGACATGGATTTTGAAACCCTTCCTGACGTCTCTATCGACCAATACATGATGATGATCCGGCTCAAAACAGCTGTCCTCATCGCCTGCAGTCTGAAACTGGGAGCGGTCATAGCAGGGGCTGACCCATTGGAAGCCAATATAATATACGATTTCGGGATTGAGTTGGGACTGGCTTTTCAACTTCAGGATGATTACCTGGATGCCTTCGGTGATACCAAGGTGTTCGGGAAAGCGATCGGTGGGGACATCCTGACCAACAAAAAGACCTATCTGTACCTGAAAGCCTTTCAGAGTGCACGGGGCGACGACCTGATCCGGTTAAAGCGTCTTTATACTACTCCCGGGATCCCGGCCGATGAAAAAACCAGCCAGGTGATCGAACTTTACCGCAAACTTGGAATCGATGAGTTCACCCGTAAGGAAATAAATCAGCACCATTCCAGGGCATCATTCCTTTTTAAGGAGCTGAATATCCCGGATGATCGCAAAAAGCAACTCAGAACACTCGCCCGAAGAATGGTTGGGAGAAAAAAATAAAATAGAAGTAAGAAAGGGGTCAGTTTTCCAGGATCTCCAACTCGTACTGAAGTTCTTCCCAACGTTTCATCTCTCTTCCATGCGCAGTTTTTGCTGCTTCATATTCGCGGTACAGGCTGCCATCCTGGATCTGCTGCTGGTATTTTTCCGGATTTGTCAACCTGGCTTCCAGATCACTGATCAATTTTTCAATCCTCTCAATTTCTGTTTCCGAATTGGTTATCCGGGTTTTAATCTTTCGGATCTCCCGTTCGTTCTCTTTCTTTTTTTCTCTGTTGAGTTTGTTGATGGAGATGTTGGATTCGGGTGTTTCGACAGGGACTTGTTTCCGCGTAGCCGAGAGTTCATCAAGATGACGGAGGCGGCGCTGTTCAAGGAAATCGTAAATATCACCCAGGTATTCCTTCATGGTACCGCGCCGGAATTCAAAAACCCGGTTGGTAAGTCCTTGCAGAAAATCACGGTCGTGGGAAACAATGATCAGGGTCCCGTTATATTGGAGTAAAGCGTTTTTAAGCACATCCTTCGACCGCATATCGAGGTGGTTGGTCGGTTCATCCAATATGAGGAGGTTAGCCGGGGTGAGCAACAGTTTAGCCAGGGATAACCGCGATTTTTCTCCGCCGGAAAGCACTTTGACCTTTTTTTCTATATCATCACCGCTGAACAGGAATCCTCCCAGTATCCCCTTGATCCGGGGCCGGATATCTCCCACTGCAATGTCGTCAATGGTTTTGAAAACGGTCTTATCGGGATCGAGGTAATCACTCTGGTCCTGCGCGTAATAACCGATCACCACATTGTGACCGAATTTGAGAAGCCCTGTATGTTCTACCTGACCGGTGATCACTTTCGACAAGGTTGTTTTGCCTTCTCCGTTTTTACCGACAAAAGCGATCCTGTCATTTTTGATTACGGAAAAATTCAGGTCGTTCAGTACCCTTTTCTGCGGGTAATCCTTGCAAAGATGTTCGGCTTCGAGGATGATCTTTCCAGAATGGGGTGCCGGCGGAAAGCGGAAGCGGATGCCTGTATCATCGATGGTGTCAACCGTTACCAGTTCTATCTTCTCCATCATTTTTATCCGCGATTGGACTTGCTTGGCTTTCGTTGCTTTGGAACGGAAACGTTCGATGAACCGTTCAATCTGGCGTATCTGCCGTTGTTGGTTGTTGTGGGTGGCCAACTGGCTCTCCATTCTTTCTTCACGCATCAATACGTAATCGGAGTAATTGGCTTTGTAATCGTAGATTTTCCCTTTCGAAATCTCTATGGTCCTGCGGGTAACATTATCCAGGAAGGCTCTGTCGTGAGAAACGAGGACCACCGCCCCTTTGTAATCCCCCAGGAACGCTTCCAGCCATTGGATCGAATCGATGTCGAGATGGTTGGTCGGTTCGTCAAGTAGCACTAAGTTGGGTTGCTGAAGCAGGATTTTGGCGATTTCCACCCGCATTTGCCATCCACTGCTGAAGGTGTTCAATTTCCGCTCGAGATCTTCTTTTTCAAATCCCAGGCCTGTCAGCACTTTCTCAATGTTGACATGCACAGCTTGTCCTCCGATCAGGTGATACCTTTCAAGGGTATCGGAATGCATCCGGATCAGCTTGTGATAACTCTCTGATTCATAATCAGTACGTACAGCTATTTCCTGTTCAAAACCAGCGAGCTTTTGTTCCAGATCCATGATTTCACTGAAAGCAGTCATGGTCTCTTCCAGAACATTTTTGGTGCTGTGGGGTTCCATTTCCTGGGGAAGGTATCCCACGGTGAAGCCATCAGGTAAAACAATGTCCCCTTCCTGGGCAACCTGGAGGCCTTTGATGATTTTCAACAAGGTAGATTTACCGGCGCCGTTTTTTCCGACCAGGCCGATCCGGTCTTTATCATTGATAAAGAAAGAGACATGGTCAAACAACGATTCCCCGGAAAATTGTATGGAGAGGTTATTGATCGAGATCATAGCGGTAGCAAAGATACAATTAAAAAACCGCTCCGGCTTTCCTGCCGGAGCGGTTTTGATACAGGGGAAGCCCGGAGGATTCCCGTTGGGTGTTGTTTACTGACCGATGATCAGTTTTTGGGTTACTACCTGGTCGGCGTTTTCAAGGCGGATCATGTAGATTCCCTGTGGTTGGTTGCCCAGGTCGATGGTGGCTGCATGGGCGGCGGAGAAGGTAACCTTGTCATTGGAATAGATCACTCTTCCGGTTGCGTCCATAATGGTTACGGCAAGGGTGCCCTGTGCGTTTCCGGCCATCAGGGTGAATTTCCCGTTGTTGGGATTGGGATAGATCCTGAGGGTGCTGAGGTCATTCGAGGAAATTCCTGTTGTGGCTTTTACCGCTCCGTTAACAACGCGGGGATCAAAAGTGACCCCTTCATAATCGCTGAATTCCATCGGGGTGGGGCCGTTCATGTAAGTAATCGAGGCATCTTCTTCTGTAGTCGCCGTGAAATGGAGGTTACAGAGCACGCCGTCATGGATGGCAAATCCCTTCTCGTCAGCAGCCCAAACAAAGGTAATCACGCCGGGAACCGGGGTGCCAATGGTCACATCACTGATACCGGTGTACCAATCGGTGATTTCTCCGAGAGTCAATTTTTCCGGATCATATTGCACTGTGAACTGGAAGGAGCCAAGATCAGGCACACCCGAGAGAAGTACCGGAACAGTGACTTCTCCCTGACGGGCCGTGACGGTCATGAGAGCCAGTTCACCCTGCGGATTGAAGCTCTTTGATTTTTCTCCGGTCGGTGTGTAGGAGCCATTGGCGTCGCCATAAACGATGCCCTGGAAGTTCTGTGTAACGCTGCCACTGCCTACGGTGAAGGGGGTATTGTTAAAGTACCAATCTCCAACCGGGAAGGTGGTAATGATGTTGGCGATGCGTTTTTTGATCAACAGGACGTCGGCCGCGGTAAGGGTAGAAGAGGCATTGACATCGCCTGAGGTGAGGTAGATGCCGGTAAGCAGTGCAATGTTGGCAATGTGTTTACGATACAACAGCACGTCTAAAGCAGAGACGTTGTTCCAGGGTTTGGTGGATAAAACCTCCAGTGTATAATTCCCGGGCGCTACTGCTGAAAAAGTATAAGCTCCGCTTGTGTTGGTCGTTGTGGTACCTACGGTGGCCCCACCACTGTTTTTAAGGTTGATCGTTATAGCTGACAGCGGGGTATTGGCTGTATTGGCATAAGTTACAACACCCGTAACAGAGGCAGCCGAAGGAGCAGCAGCGGGGAAAACAATGAAATCAATCCATGCGCAATCGCCTCCGGTGGAAACGCTGCCATCTTTCATGTATTCAAATTTAAAGGTATGGTTCCCTGCTGAAACTGCAAAGGCGACCCGTGTCCAAGGGGTTTCCCCCGACCACTGACCCAGGCTGGTTCCATCGAGGAAGAATTTCAAATAATCGTAACCGCTTTCAGATGAGGTTTTGACATAGAAGGCGATGCTGTCGGAAGTTGTCACATTCATCTGGAGGATCAGGTCCGATTTCTGGTTTCCGGAAATGGTTCCTGATTTGGCACAATAGATGCCCTCATAAGGTTCAGTTGTTACCACTGACCAAGGTTGGTTTCCGCCCTGGGTCCAGGGGAATTGAGTAAAACCGCCCGATTCAAAATCTTCGACGATCAAACCTACTTTGGCATTGAACGTTTTGGCTGCATTGTATTCCCCGGCGGTGATGGCATAGTTCAGATCCACAAGGGCTCCGACCGGTGCTTCATCATCTACGGTTACGTTGAACACTGCATTCTTTGTCTCATCCGGAGCCATAACACCCAATTCAGCAGAACCTGTGTTGATGGTAAGGTAGCTGCTGAGGCTTCCCAGGGTGGCAAGGGCAGGGATTGAAGTACTGGATCCATCGTTGGTTGCCGAAATGGTGATGTCAACCGTTTCACCAGGATCAAGGCGGCCATTGCCGTTACCCGTTGCATCATTGATGACCATGGTACCGACGGTGAAAACGGGAGCGTGTGCTGCAACAGAGAGGGAGGATTCCCAGGTATTGGTTCCGTCGGTGGCAGAAATCTGGAAAAGGATCACGGTACCATCGGGTACATTGTTGGCAGCAGTGAAAGCAAAAGCATTCGAGATGGAAACCTCACTGGAAGGAGGAATGTTGCCAAAATTCTCAGTGGGATCAGTAATGGTAATGTAAGGATTTTCAGTGGAAAGAGTAACCACAATGTTGGTGGCTTGCTCTGATCCAACGTTTTTCATCACGAGGGCCAGGTTGACCGTTTCACTGTAATCAAGTTGTCCGTTGCTGTTGCCTAAAAGCGAATCATTCACCCAGTAATTGCTCTTGATCACGTACGCGCCCGACGGAGGAATCACCTGAAGGGCCTGGCTGTACCTGTAATAGTTCTCTTTGGTAACGGTCAGCATCACGGTTGTACCGGGTAATTGAGCCGGTAAGTTAACGGTAACAGGAGCTCCGGTTCCCTGAGCAGTTCCCAGGATTACTCCGTTGGCTGTGAGGGCGATAAATGCGCCGGCGTTGGCTGTCACCTCATAGGTTGTCATTCCGCTGAGGAGAACCCCTTCATGCTGAACAGTCAACGGTTGAGGGACTTCTGAATAGAGGTTCAAAAAGGCATCGCAATGGGCGTGGAAGAGATAATAAGTGACCTCTTTTTCTGTAGTATTATAGGGCCAGTTGGATTGTTGCAGGAAATATTTCCCGGCAGCCATGCCAAAAGCGGGAAGCATTCCGCGGGAAGCAGGCGTGGTACCGTATCCGGGCATGAAGTTGGGCCAAAGGTTGTCATACATTCCCCAGGTATAGGTATCGTTGACAAAGGAATAGGAGACTTCGGTGGGAGCGACAAATCCAAGGGCCCCTGAATTGTTACCGTTTTTGGTATAGCGATGGAATTTTTCACCGAAACAATCGCTGCTGTAATTAAACTTTCCGGTCAAACAGTTGATGGAGTAAACGAATGTGAGGTCGGTATTGGTGAGTTGGTTGATGTGAGTGCCATTGAAACCCGGTTCTCCCCAGCCATCTTCATATCCATGATCGCGATGCTGGAGGATGAAAGCGCCGTTGTTGATGGCAGTGACTACCTGACCAGGAGTTCCGCCGGAGAAACCACCCAGTCCCTGGGGAGTTGCGGGGATATATCCCAGACCATTGGGTCCGAAATAATTGATAATCTGATTGGTATTGGTTGCGGTGGACCAGGGGTCAGAATTGGGGTTCCCCTGGTAAACAGCATTGATCCTGATCTGGTCTTTTCCCATCACATTGTGCCAGAATCCCCCCACGATTTCGGAACAGAGCTGGAACCAACGTTCGGTCTGCCATCCCAATGCAGTGATGGGGTGCTGGTAGAAATAGGGATTAACCGGCGGGTTTCGTTCATAGTTCAACCCTTTGCTCACCATGGTCTGGAGCTGGGTGGCATTGTTGGCAGTGATTCTCGAAAAGACCATGTCGGGCATCATGTTGTTATTGACATCGGCATAAAAGTTATCCGAAATGCAATAACTATCCCAAATTTGAGTGGTAATATTGGTGTTCACGTTGGAACCATAGTCTGCCATCAGCAAAACGGCAACCGGGGGTACTTCCCAGGTATTGTAAGCATTGTGTATATAAGTTTTGATGGTATTGGCGTTGTTCCCGCCGATCTCGGCCAGCGTTTTGATTCCAGTGCTGATGCCCTGGGCAGTCCGCCAGGCTTTGATAGAATCAGCCCATTGCGTGTATACAGGATCGTTGGGGACAACGATCAGGTATTCGAAACCAACATCTTTTTTGCCTGCCATCATGGTTGCGCGTTTTCCGTAATCGATTTCAGGAAGCGCCTCACGGTTGAGCAGTGCATCCTGCAGGATAGGATCGAACCAACGGCTGCGCAATCTGTCGTCGCCAAAGTGTCCGTTTCCTCCTTCAAAAGTGATCTCCACTTTGATATCCTTGTAAACGATGAGTTCTTTGGTGACCGGGTTATACTGAAAGGGAGTGACTCCCAGGAGTACTGCGTCAACACCGCGAAGTTGGGTCACTTCCGACATTTTCACCGGTGATTCCGGATAGAGGGCGTCTTTGGTGTAGATCGATTGCCGTTTCTCGTAAACCATCGGGGATTTATCGTTGTCCCAGGGGATGACCGGAGCCGGAACAATATCAACATTGTACAAGGTCTCGGTTCGTTGGGAAACGATGGTCAGTTTGGGAGTGGATCCTTGCGGGATGGCGATGTAGGATCCCTGCCCCGGAAGGTTGGGGGCTCCGGCATCATTGAACAGGAGCGCACCCGGAAGGGTGATGTCCTTGACAGTGGTCCCGTCCAGGGTGAAATCATTCAGTGAAAACTGAGGAACCGAGAAAACTACCTGAACCGATGTGGTCTTTGAATCGACCAGGTTGAATCCGGCTTTTCCCCAATTGTCGGTGTAAGCATACTGCTGAGCCGTCGCACCAAGGGTCATCAGGAACAGCAAACAAGTTAACAACAAAGAGATTTTTTTCATGATTAATATAGATTTGTTAATTGATTATTAACGGTTTATGACCAATTTTTGACTGATAACCCCGTTGTTGCCTTTGATGCGGATCATGTAAATTCCGGCAGGCTGCGAGCGAAGGTCAAACGACTTGGTCGCTCCTTTGGTGAATTGCACCTGGGTTTCTTCATACACCACAGTTCCCGAAGAATTCAGGATACGGATGTTTGCCATTCCCTCCACTTTGGTGGTCTGAAGGCTGAATTGTCCGTTTCCGGGGTTCGGATAGACCATGATTCCGGTGGAAGCAGGATCAGCAATTTCCGTAGCGGCTTTAACTTCCCCGTTGAAAACCGTAGGCTCAAATACAATACCTTCATAATCAGCAAATTCTTGTGTTGTTGGCTGGTCAGTCAGGTTCAGGATAGAGCCTTCACCGGATTCCATTTTAAAAGTCAGGTCAAACAGTTTTCCATTGGAAATGTTGATACCTGTTACGTCAGCAGCCCAGACAAAAGTAATGAACCCGGGAGCCGGCCGGCCGATGGTAACATCCTGAATGCCTTCGTACCAGTTATTAACATCGAGAAGGGTCAGGCTGGCGGGATCATACTGCAGGCTAAACTGGAAAGATCCAAGGCTGGGGATTCCTTCTGCCAGTACGGGAACAGTTACATGGCCATCAGTGGCAGTTGCTGAACCCATCGTGATGGTGCCCTGTGAATTAGCAACCATCGATTTATCCGATAACGGGACGTAAGATCCGTTGGCATCGCCATAAACGATCCCTTTGAAATTCTGGGTCACGTTTCCGCTACCCACCGTGAAAGCATTGTCGTTGAATAACCAGTTGCCGGTGGGAAAGGCAGTAATGACATTGGCAATCCGCTTTTTTACAAGCAACACATCGGCTGCGGTCAGCGTCTCAGAAGCATTGACGTCACCCGATCCAAGATAGATACCTTCCAATAAGGTGATGTTGGCAATGTGTTTCCGGTACATCAAAACGTCGGCTGCGGTAACACCATCCCACGGTTTGTCGGAGGTCACGTCAAGTGAATAACTACCGGCCGCAACAGCAGGAAAGTTATAATTGCCGGTGGCATTGGTGGTAGTGGTTCCGACGACGGTCCCTCCTCCGTTTTTTAATTGAATGGTCAATCCTGCCAAAGGTGTATTCACTGAATTGGCATAAGTCACCGTTCCTGAGACGGAGGCGGTTGAAGAGGTGGCCGACGGGAAAACGATGTAATCAATCCAGGCACAATCGCTTCCATAAGAAACACTGCCATCTTTCATGTATTCAAATTTAAAAGTATGGTTTCCGGCTGGTATGGCAAACGCAACGCGGGTCCAGGCTGTTTCGCCCGACCACTGGCCCAGGCTGGTTCCATCCAGGAAGAATTTCAAATAGTCGTAGTCGCTTTCAGAAGAGGTCTTTACATAGAAAGAGATGCTGTCGGCCGAGGCGACCTCCATTTGGAGCATCAGGTCTGATTTTTGGTTGCTGCTGATGGTTCCCGATTTGGCTGAATAAACACCTTCATAAGGGCTCACGTTGCTGATGGTCCAGGGTTGGTTTCCTCCCTGGGTCCATGCGAATTGGGTGAATCCTCCTGATTCGAAATCTTCAAGCACCAATCCGATTTTTGTAAGGAACTGTTTCTGCACGTTGTACTCACCCGAAACGACCGTGTAGTTGAACTCAGCAGTCGACCCGACGGGAGCTTCTCCCGAAGCAGTGATATTAAAGGTGGCGGAGCCGCTTTGTCCGGCTGCCAGAGTCCCGAAATCATAAGAAGCCGAATTGACCGTGACATAAGGACTCAGGGAAACGATCGATCCGAGGGTTCCAGGGGCATCGCAATGGCCGGTATTGGAAGTGGCAATGTGCAGGTCAACCGTTTCACCGGGGTCGAGCCGCCCGTTGCCGTTGCCGGTCGGATCGGTCAGTGTCATCGTGCCTATCGTGAATTGCGGAGCATTCAGCAGGATTGAGAAGCTGCTGTTCCAAACCTCTGTTCCATCGGTACTTGAGAGCTGGAACATTGCGGCATGGCCATCGGGCACATTGTTGGCCACCGAAAAAGCAAATCCATCGGGCATGGTAACCGTTTCACCAGCCGGAATAGCGCCATAGTTCTCGGAGCCATCTGAAATGGTGATGTATTCATCTTCGGAAGTAAGTGTGGAAACTACGTTGCTGGCAGTCTCAATACCGACATTTTTCAGGGACACTGAAAGCAGGATATTTTCACCATAATCGGCCAGGCCGTTGTTGTTTCCGCTGGCATCATTGATGGTGGTGCTGACGAAGGTAAGGTAGGGCCCTTCAGCCGGGATCACAGGGACATCGGCCAGATAGGGAAGGTGGTTGAAAGCGGTGATGACCATTTTAATAGTATCCAGCGCAGAAAGCGGTTCAAAACTCAGGTTGGCGATTCCTCCGGAGATAACGCCGGTAGCAATAACCTGGTCATTCATGGTCAGAGCAACCACTCCGCCCTCCACATCCGAAGTCACGGAGAACTGATCAGAACCCAGGAAGATGGTGGGCAGATGGGAGGCAGCGATTGCTTGCGGCATGGCAGTACGGACCATCAGCGAAGGATCGCCGAAACAGGTCCAGGTATCGGTCATTTCCGTACCGTCAGAACCATATTCATCATTCATCTTCATACAACCATTCATGCTGATTCCGCCAAAGGTCCGTTTGATGTTGTTGGGAAAGGTCTCAACCAGGATTTCATTCATTTCATCCTGGCCGCACATCGGCGGATCCCAGCTCTGGTTGATGGTCGACATCAGGGTGGCTGAAGCACCCGAAGGATGGCCATTATGGGAAGCCCGCAACCAGGCTTCGGCAAAACAAGTGCCGTTAGTAAAATCACCGTTCACACAAGCTACCGAGAAGATGATGGGCAACATGTTATCGTTGGTCAGGGCTGTGACGTTGCTGCTGGAAAAACCAGAGGTGCTCCAGGCGTCCTGACTCCCGTGACCTGTATAGTTGACAATGCTTGCTCCCGCGTTGATAGCGGTAGAAACGAGCGCGGGGGTCGGGTTGCCGTTGGCATCCAATCCGCCCTGCGAGCCATCGTACAATTCTGAGACCGCGGTATAGGTATAATTCATCAATTTAGTACGGATATTCCGGATGTGTTGATAGTCATACTCGTTGTCATCGCCCGGGCCCTGGCTCGAACCAATGCCAACTCCCACGGAGAACCAATCGAGAGCAGTCAGCGGCGTTTTTTCGTAACTGATCACTTTGGCTACCTGGGTCTCCACCTGGGCTAAGGTCTCTGCTGAAAAACGACCCACGAAAATTTCCGGATAATGGTCATTCCCGACAAGGTATCCATAGGCAACGTCGGAAGGTCCACCCAAACCTCCGCCACTGTTGGTGGGGATCTGGGGGCCATCGCCAACGAGCAGGACAAAGGCCAGGTCGTGGTTGTTATAATAATTCAGAATATAAGCCTTGATGGCGGCAGCGGTGGTTCCGATGGTCGATACATTCACGACTTCAGTGGCGATGCCTTGTTGATTTTTCCATGCAACAAATGGGGTCAAAGCGGGCATGAATGCGCCGTGAGAGATGATGAGCATACAACCCTGTTCGTCCAAAGGATTGTATTTGGCTTCACCGGAATTAAGAAAATGACGTTGGTAAATTTGGTTGAATTCTGTATTGATTTCTGTGAGATTCCCTTTCCTGTAAAGTGGGTTGATACCCGGCTCTTCGGTTTTGGTGACCTGCACCTTAATGTCGGAATAGACCCTGAGTGTTCGTGTCACCGGGTTGTACTGGAAGGGGTAAACGACTACCGTCTGACCACGGAAATCGCGGACGATGTATGGATCCCTGAGCTCAGCAAGGGTTCCCGGGAAGAATTTATCTTCGGAATAAACATTGTTCCAGGAATAAGGAACCGTTGAGGGATCGATGTCCCGATAGATATTTCCTTTGGAAGGAGCTATTTCAATATTGTGATATTCTGTATATTGTGAAGAAATAACTTGCACTTCCATCTTTTCCAGATCGGGGATGATCACCGAGGCTGTGAGTTTTCCAAGGTCCGGTGCGCCGGCAACCAGCATGGGTGATGCTTCTCCCACTCCAATCGCGGAAGCCTTGCCTCGTGGAGTGGTGACAGGGATCATTTCAAAACCCTTAAGTGAAAACTGAAGGGTTGAGGTCTCGATGTTGGAGGAGACCAGTTGGACCGTGGCAGGAGCCGGGCGATCCGAACCCATAGGCATCCAGTTACCGCTGTAAGCAACTGAAAAACCCATTAAAAAGGTAAAAAGAATAAAGATTTTTTTCATGGTTTGGTTGTTGATGACAGATTAAAGGGCTGACCGAATACCAAAGTATCGGCCAGCCCTTATAAACTCAATGGAATGGATTATGCATCATTTATTTAGTGACAACAAATTTTTTCACTACTGTTTGGCTGCCAAAGGTCAGTTTACAATAGTAGATACCGGGATTCAGTCCGTTGGCGTCGAACGTCGTGTTGTGGTTTCCGTTCGTCTGATCGGCGGCGGTGACCACTGTTTTGATCTCCTGGCCGAGCATGTTGAGCAGGGCGATGGTAACCTGACCGGAAACAGGAACATAATAATTAATGGTAGCCTGTTCAGTTACCGGGTTGGGATGGATCGACAGGGTGGCTGATGCGTTTTCGTTGATCCCGGTTGCAGATTTCACTGAACCATCGATGGTTTTCGGTTCGAAGATGACACCGTCAAAGTCGGTGAATTCACTGATGGTCGGTTGGCTCACGAAACGGATTGCCGAAGGTTCTTCGCTGGTGGCAGTGAATTGCAGGTTGCAAAGGAGGCCATCGGAAATGGATACACCGTTAAAATCGGCAGCCCATACAAAGGTGATCAGTCCGGGAGCGGGGAGTCCGAAAGTAACGGCTTCCAATTCACTGTTCCAATCGGTGATTTCGTTCAGGCTCAGTTTTTCAGGATCATACTGGATGGTAAACTGGAAAGCGCCCAGATTGCTGATCTCGGAGAAGGAGACTGGTATCGTCACATGTTCTGCTTTGGGATCTGCAGATCCAATGGCTAAGGCGCCCATTTTTGCAGGCATCGATTTGTCACTGGTCGGAACGTAGGAAGCGTTGGCGTCGCCATACACCAGTCCTTTGAAATTCTGGACCACGTTGGAACCGGAAACGGTGAACGGGGTGTTGTTGAAAAGCCAGTCACCGGTTACGAAGGAATTGATCGTGGTGGCAATGCGTTTTTTGACCAATAGAACATCGGCTGCCGTAACGGTCCCGGAGGCGTTCACATCACCTGAAGAAAGGTAAATCCCTGTAAGAAGGGCAATGTTGGCAATGTGTTTGCGGTAAAGCAGCACATCGGCAGCGGTAACGCCATCCCAGGGTTTGGTCGTAATGACTTCCATCGTGTAGTTGCCGGAAGGAACGGTCGTAAAGCTGTAGTTCCCGGTACTATTGGTAGTTGTCGTAGCAATCACGGTTCCGCCGTTGTTTTTCAGTTTAATGGTCAGGCCTGCCAGCGGGGTATTGGCAGTATTGGCATAGGTCACGGTTCCGTTCACCGAAGCGCCAACAGGGGCGGTAGCCGGGAAAACGATATAATCGAGCCATGCACAGTCGCTTCCGCTGGAGACGCTGCCGTCTTTCATGTATTCCCATTTAAAGGTATGGCTACCTGCAGTAACCGGGTATGCAGCGCGGGTCCAGGCATTGGTGCCCGACCAGGAAGCCACGGGTGTGGTTCCGTCAATGTAGAATTTCAGGAAATCATAATCAGACTCGGAAGATGTTTTGAAATAGAAAGAGATGCTGTCGTTGGTGGTGACATTCATCTGAAGGCTGAGGGTTGATTTCTGGTTGTGGGTAATGGTACCCGATTTGGCGGAATAGATCCCCTCGAAAGGTTCCACATTGGTGATGGTCCAAGGCTGATTGCCACCCTGGGTCCAGGAAAACTGGGTGAAACTGTTTGATTCGAAATCTTCGAGGATCAGGCCGACTTTAGCCATGTAGGTCTTTTCCGCTTCATAATCGTAGAGAGCGGAAACATTGTAATTGATATCAACCGTCGATCCGATGGGGGCATCGAGAGCAGCAGTTACATTAAAGGTGGCGGTAGCCGATTCACCAAACGGGAGGGTATTGATCTCGAAAGTGCCGCTGTTGATGGTAAGATAACCGCTGGTAGTAGTGATGGTCCCGATCGTGTTGACAGCATCGCTGTGGCCTGTATTGGAGGAGGTGATGGTCAGATCGACAGTTTCACCCGGGTCGAGCCGTCCGTTTCCGTTACCGGTCGGGTCAGAGATGACCATGGTCGGTCCGACTGCCAGAACCGGAGCGTTCAGATTAATGATCAACGTGGAGTTCCAGGTATGGGTTCCGTCGGTGAGTTCAAGGTCGCAGGAAACATGGTGTTGGTCGGGAATAAAGTTGGCGATGGTAATCGCGTAGGCATTGTTACCAATGGTGCTTTCACCGGCCGGGATGTCACCAAAAGCGAAGGTTCCGCCGGTGATAGTGAGCGTCGGATCTTCGGCAGTGAGGGTACCGGTCACTCCGGCAGCAGTTTCAACGCCAACATTGTTCAGTTTCACATTCAGGGTGATGGCTTCGCCGTAATCGGCTTGTCCGTTGTTGTTGCCGGAGGCATCAGTAATGGTATAGCTGTCTAAGGTGACATAGGGTCCTTCAGCGGGGGCAACGGTAATTTGTCCGATATGGGGTTGGCGGTTTTGTTTGGTAATTACGATATCGGCTGTTCCCGGAGCGGTAATGGGGTCAAAGGTGAGGTTCACCACGCCGGTGGCATCGGCTATTCCGGTACCCATCAGCACACCGTTCATCGAAAGGGCCACGTAGGCATTTTCTTCGGTATTGACGGCAAAGGAACTCATCCCGACCAGCAGTGCGCTTGAGTAGTTAGCAACAACCGGCTGAGGAACAGAGAAATATACAGACAGTGAAGGATCACCCATCAGGCAATAGATTTCCCAGTAATAGGTTTTCATGCTGGAGCTCGATTCTTCGACAGCCATGTTGCCGCCGACAACCATCTGGCCCTGGGTAACAAACCATTGGGAGGGAAGTTCGCCATGATCATGGAAGGTAACATCATAGGCGCCCAGGTGAGCGGCATTGTAAACCGGGTTGACTACCACGTTTTTGAAGCCGACGCCCCACCAGTAATCTTCATCCCAGTAAGTACTGTTGGAACCTCCGATATATCCCAGAGCGCCCTTGTTGGATGCCCTGAGCAACTCTTCTGCGAAACAGGTGGTTTCAAAAGTACTGGTTGAACAGCAGTTACCTACCATCAGCGGGTACTTGTGGGCATTCTGCAGGGTAGGGATATCGGAAATGGAGAATTCCGGATCGTACCAACCACTGGAACTGCCGTGAGCAGTATAGTTAGCATAACCGACTCCGTCGCTGACATTCTGTATGATCAGGGCTGAACTGCTTCCCGATTGCGGGTAAAGATAGGTATGGGATAAAAGACCATGAGCAGCATTGAAATAATAGGTGGTTCCATAGTTCAGCTGACCGTTTCCATAAGTGGGGGCATGGCTTGCATCCACGCCGGAGACCATGACCACCTCTCCCAGGAATGAAGGATCGGGCATCAGGTATTGTTCGTATTCCAATGTTTTATCAATCTGGGGTTGAAGTTGTGCCACGGTGGTGGCAGAAAACCTTCCGTAGAACACTTCGGGGATATCATCTCCTGTGTAATCAAAATAGTACAAGTCGGTTACATGCGATCCTTCCTGGCCGTTGAAAGTCGGGACTTGTGCCACATCACCCACGATCAGCGCGAAACTTGGTGCGTTGTATCCTGCAGGAGGATTATTGTACAGCCCCTGGAGATAGTTCTTGATGGAAGTGGTGGTGGTGCCAACCAAAGGATTGTTGGTATAGGCTTCGATAACTTTAAAACCTTTTTTGGTTTTCCATTGGATAAAAGGCTGAAGGGCAGCCTGGAAGGTGATGGGAGAAACGATCACGTAAGTCACCGGTGATGCGGTTATCAGTGCGTCGGGGGCTTCGGGTTTGAAATTGACCAGAGAACGGTATATACCTTCATAATAAGGAGACCAGGTACGATTTTTCATGGCAATGGTCTGGTTCACTTTGGCACCTTCAAAGGAAATCTCCACCTCCAGATTGTCATAGACGCGGATTTTTCCGGTGACGGGATTGTATTCAACCGGGGCGATCTCCAAGCGGGCCATGTTCACGCCACGCATGATACCGACCGGAGTTACCGTAACCAACTCTTTCTTATAGAAGTCGTTGGTTTGATAAACGGTCGCATTATAATCAACTTTTACCTTTGAAGGATCCTTGATACTTTTTGAAAGCGGAGCCTGGGTCGGCATCAATGGATTAAAGATGTTGAAATCCTTCAAATCAAATTCTTTCACTTCCTGATTCAGGATACGCACGTTGAAACTTGATCCAAGGGGAACCTCGATCAATTTTTTCAACACCGGTACATTCGGACTCCCGATGCCTTCACTGAAACCATATCCTTCTGCAGTAAGAGTGGAAAAGGTGCCTGCGTCGGTCTTGATATCTGCAGTACCAAACTGCGATAACGTGTTGTTGACTATTAGTTTCAGGTAGGTGTTGGTACTGATTTTCATTGCTGTTTCACCCTCTTTGATCTTGAAATCAGCGGCAGAAACACTCATTGAAACAAAGAACAGACCCACGGTCACTAAAAGCTGCCAGCGGATCCACTTCTTGGTAAAAATCGAAATTTTCATGTGGCTGGAAATTAGTTATTATTGATTGTTAGACAAATTATTCTCCGAAAAGTTCCACCTGTATAGCAATTTTCATGTTCAGGCACATTTACCGCGTTCGTCAACTGAATGGCCATCGGAAAGGCAATGCAGACAGGGAGAAGAAAACCAGCAAAAAATTGTAAGATTGCAACAAAGGTAAAAAAAAATAGATATTGACCAACTTGATATGATTCAATTTATGACTTTTTCTCAAGGTTTTTCGTCGGATGGAAAATTTCGCTATTTTTGGCTTTTCCAAACAGACCTTCTTCATTTCTTCTTTACACATTTTATTATCAATGTTTACACATTTTATTATCAATGAATTTTCTATCCACCTAAACTTTTTAACCTTATGAGAAATTTTTTCGCATTATCCTTCGTGGCGGTAGTACTGCTTTTTTTGCCTCTGGCGCTCTTATCACAGAACGCGGCAGGCGGCAGTGGTAAATCGCCCAAAGCCAGCCATCTCCGTGTCGATACAAGGGTTGATAACATGGGTTACTGGAGAGAGATGGCACGGCAGGGGAAAGTCCCTGTAGCCCCGTTTGCTCCCGTTGAAAAATCAACTTTCACGGGAAGCCGGATCGAGGCAAAATCGGTCGTCAGTGAAGATTCACCCGACGTACCCCTTACCACCGAAAATTCGACACAAAGTGAAAACTCTGTTTTTGCTGATCCGAATGATGAGGATCATGTACTGAATTCTAACAACTCCACACAAAATCCGGTCGGATCGCTTTACGGCGCCAATGACTTTTTCACTTTCGACGGCGGTTTGACCTGGGGCGGCGAGATCCAGGGTGCGGGCGGCTCCAATTCCGGCGACCCCACCACAGCCATCAGCAACACGGGCCGGATGTTCGTCAACTACATCCACAACAACTACGGACAGGGGATCTCCTACTCCGATAACCTCGGCGAGACCTGGACAACCAAACTGGTAGCTCCCAACCCGGGATCCATGTGCGACAAGAACCACATGTGGATCGACAACAGCATCACCAGTCCTTACGAAGGCAACCTGTACGTTGCCTGGACCAATTTCGGGGGCTCTTACGACTCTGAGATCGGTATTGCCAGGTCAACAAATGATGGCGTGAACTGGTCCTCTCCCCTGGCCATCAGCACTGCGGTCAATGCCGGCAGCCATAACCAGGGGGTCAACCTGCAAACCGGCCCAGACGGAGAAGTTTATGCCCTCTGGGCCATTTACGACTCCTGGCCCTCCGATGAGTGTGCCCTCGGGTTCGCCCGTTCTTTAGATGGCGGAGCTACTTTTCAAACTGCTGCCCGAATCATTACCAACATCAAGGGAATCCGTACTACGGAGACCCATAAAAACCACCGTGTAAATTCCTTCCCCGCAATGGCTGTGGACATTAGTAACGGCCCGAACAGGGGAACCATCTATGCCGTATGGGCCAACATCGGCGTTCCCGGCGTCAACACCGGAAGCGGCATCGATGTGTACATGATCAAATCCACCAACCAGGGAACCAGCTGGTCAACCCCGGTCAGGGTGAACCAGGATCCTTTCGGCCTGGGGAAACAGCACTATTTCCCGTGGATCACCTGCGACCCGAAATCGGGAACCCTCAGCGTGATCTTTTACGACGACCGCAACGTGACCGCCACCAAATGCGAAGTCTTTGCAGCCAACTCAAGGGATGGCGGAGAGACCTGGGAAGATTTTAAAATCAGCGACGTCTCCTTTACCCCTGCACCCATCCCGGGCCTTGCCGACAGCTATATGGGCGACTACCTGGGTATCACCGCCATGAACCGGAAAGTGTACCCGGTTTGGAGCGATAACCGCAGCGGCGTAGTCATGGCTTATACCTCTCCTTTTATCACCGGTCCTCCTCCCAATCAACCCTGGGTCTCTTTCCAGTCGTTCGAGATCAATGACCCTGACGGAAAACTCGAACCCGGCGAAACAGTGAACCTCAACATGGCCATGGTCAATATCGGCGACATGCCCTGCACCGACGTGAATGTCACCCTCTCCTGCGAATCGCCTTTCATCAACCTGATCACTACCGAAGCTGCTTTCGGCGCCTTTGAACCCGGCGATACCGTCACCGTGGAAAATGCCTACACCATCCAGGCTACCGATAACATTCCCGACAACGTTGCCATCCCGTTTACCCTGACGGCAACCGACGGCGACAGCACCTGGGTGAGCAACTTCTCAATTAAACCCTCCGCCCCGGCCTTCACCATCGGAGGAATGATCATCGCTGAAACCTCCGGCAACGGTAACGGAACCCTCGATCCCGGTGAAACCGCCGACCTGATAATCCCTACCACCAACTCGGGAGGCTGCCCGGCTGCAGCCACCGTCGGTACCCTCACCTGCTTAAGTAACTACATCGTGTTCAACACCAGCGTCAGTCAACTCGACTCTTTGCTGCAGGGCCAAACCAAAAATGCCATCTTTAACATCACCGTCAGCCCCGAAACCCCGCTCAACACCCCGGTAACCTTCAATTATACCGTCAACTCAGGACCCTATTCCGCCCAAAAAGAGTTCCCGAAAAAGATCGGCCTCATCATCGAAGACTTCGAATCGGGCGATTTCACCCATTATAACTGGACTTTCGAAGGCAATCAACCCTGGACCATCAGCAACGTGGCACCCTATGAAGGGATCTATTCCGCTAAATCAGGAACCATCACCCACAACCAGAAATCTGACCTGCTCCTTGAACGCAATGTGACCAGCCCCGACAGCATCTCCTTCTACCTGAAAACATCATCGGAAGCCAATTATGACTATCTGAAGTTCTTCATCGACAACAACATGATAGCCCAGTGGGCCGGCGACACCCCCTGGACCCGGGCCGCCTTCCCGGTAACAGTCGGCAACCATACTTTTAAATGGGAATACGCGAAAGACGTCAGCGTCTCCAGCGGTAGCGACGCTGCCTGGATTGATTACATCGAACTACCAACCACCCTCGTGACCGGCGTCGTGGTGAACGGAACGATTACTTACGCCAACACAGCCAGTACACCCCTTGCCGACCTGACCGTAAAACTGAAAACCAGCAACGGACAGGTCTATGGAACGACCACTACCACCGCTACCGGAAGCTATATCTTCCCGGTAGTCCCCGCGGGCAACTACACCTTCGAAGTGACCACCACCAAACCCTGGGACGGTGTTACAGCCAATGATGTACTCCTCTACCGAAAACACATTGCCAACATCGCACCTCTTTCAGGTATTTACTTAGCCTCAGGCGACGTGAACCTGTCGGGAACCCTGACCGCTGCCGACGTGCTGTTGATCAAAAAAAGGATCGCGGCCATCACCAACTCCTTCCCCTCCGGCAACTGGCTCTTCAACGCTGAACCCTTCGCCGTTGGAAATACCAATATGACCATCAACTTCAACGGATTGGTCTATGGAGATGCCAATGGTTCCTATACCCCGACCGCTGCCAAATCAACCGTTCCCGCAAGCAAAGGACTTCTTGCATTGGGCACAGCAAACGCCGTCCGTGGTGAAATCACAGTTCCGGTCTTCGTTTCCGATATACGGGACTTAGGCGCCTTCCAGTTCTCTCTCCGCTATAATTCCAAAAATCTGAAAATCAAAGATGTGACCAACTGGTTTGAAGGAATTAACGATGTTACCATCGGTACCCCGGAACCCGGCGTGCTGACCTTCGTCTGGGCCGGCGATGCCAAAGGCATCAACATCAGCGAAGGAATTCTCTGTCAACTCCACTTCCTCTCCAATTCCACCGACGAATCAGCCCTGTCGCTGAAAACTGCTCCAACCAGCATCGAATTCAGCGATTACGATGGAAACATTTTTGTACCTGAAGTGGCCGGCACCACCCTCAAAGCAACCACCAATAACAGTGGGAGCTCCAACCCCTATTCCATCTATCCCAACCCCGGCAACGGTAAATTCTACATCCATTTCAACACCTCCAAAGCCCTCGTGGATATCCGCCTGGTCAATGCAGCCGGAACTACTCTATTCGAAGAAAAAGGCTACAACTCCGCCACCGGCACTGTCAAAATTATCGACAGGAGCGAACTTCCGGGAGGCATCTATACCCTGACCATCAACGACGGACAACAATCCTACACCGAAAAACTGATCGTCAGAAAGTAATACCCCTTCCCACAAAGGCTGATATCAAAGCCTTAAAAAACGCCTTAAATGAAACTTTAAGGCGTTTTTTTTGTCTTTAAAGGAAAGTAATCCCTCTGAATATGCAGCCTTAACCAATCTTTTCCTTACTTTTGAAAAATAGAATTCCCCTTCTCGGAACAATCAGCCAATTAACTATCTTTTAATAACTTATGTAAATTTTACTCGTATGAAAAAATGCCTGTCCTGGATGGTACTCCTCCTGTTTGTACTGTCCGTGAATGCCGGTGTAATCGAAAAGACTTACTATTTCAACGATTACACGGTGACAAACTATGGCGATTACCAAGCCATTAGCTTTCCGAACACTTTACTGACCGGACCGGAGGGAGAACCCGCACTTCCCTATTGCGCGGTTTCCCTGTTGCTGCCACCGGGACAATCTGCCGAATCCATCGAATTCATCGGGATGGAAGAGACCCCCATTGAAGGTTTCTTCCGGATCTATCCCCAACAGGCAGTCCGCCCCATCTCCATGGGCCCATCGGGCAATTTCCTGAAAAATGAAAAAATTTACACCATGAATGGCAACTATCCCTCCAAAGCCACGGGAATGCTGACCACCCAATTCATGAACGGATTCGCTTTCGGCCACTCCGCATTTACTCCGGTTCGTTACAACCCCCTCAACGGCTCCGTCTCCTTCTATAAACAGGTAACCATCCGGATCACTACCAAAGCCGACAACAGAAGTGTCAACGCTTTGAAAAACATGACCTCCGGCACCGACATTCTTCAATCTGTTAAAAGAGTTGCCCAGAACCCTGAATTGATGGCACAATACCCCACCAGAAAAAGCCGTACCGATGACTACCAGATGCTGATCATTACCACTACTTCACTTGAAACAGCATGGCAACCCCTCATCGACCTCTATAAAATACGGGGTATCAAAGCCTTGACCGTTACCAAAGAATACATCCTCGCCAATATGACCGGTCAGGATCCAGCCGAAAAAGTACGCAACTACATCATTCAGGAATACCAGGGCCACAACATTGAATTTGTCCTGCTGGGTGGCGATGTAGATCTGGTGCCCTATCGTGGATTGTACTGCTACGTTGAGTCGGGATCGGGTTATGAAGATTACGACATTCCTGCCGATCTCTACTTCCAGGGACTTGACGGTAACTGGAATACCAACGGCAACAACAAATGGGGAGAACCCGGCGAAGACGACCTCTTACCCGAGATTTCCGTTGCCCGCTTCACCATCGGTAACCTGAATGAACTCAACCGGATGCTCAACAAATCGATCATGTACCAGAACGCCCCGGTCCTTGGTGAAATGACCCATCCCCTTTTTGCCGGCGAACACCTTTATGACAGTCCCAATACCGAAGGCAGTCAATACCTTGAACTGCTGATCGGCCACCGGGAAGACAACGGCTATACCACCGACGGGATCACCCCCGACAATACCGTGGACAAAATGTATGATGAGATCACCTACTGGTCAGGAACCGACCTGATCAACCGCCTCAACCAGGGACGTTCCTTCCTTTACCATGCAGGTCATGCCAACTCCACCTATGTGATGAAACTTTCCAACAGCGACATCACCAACTCCAACTTCTCGCAGGTCAACGGGATCATTCACAATTTCACCTTCGTCTCTACCCATGGTTGCGATTGCGGAGCCTTCGATGAAGAAGATTGTATTGCAGAAAAAATGGTCAATATCAGCAACTTCGCCGCCGGTTTCATTGGAAATTCACGGTACGGCTGGTTCAATGAAGGTCAAACCGAAGGACCTTCCGCCCACCTTCAACGCGAATTTGTTGACGCCCTCTATCACGATGGCTATTTAAGGATCGGTCGCGCCATGGCAGAATCCAAAACCATGACTGCTCCCTGGGTTACTGCCCCCGGACAATGGGAACCAGGTGCCCTTCGTTGGAATTTTTATGATTGCAACCTCCTGAGTGATCCCGCTTTATCACTATGGACAAAAGAACCCATGACCGTTCAGGCCGGTTACCAGGCAGCCCTTCCGCTTGGCGTACCTACCCTTCCGGTAACTGTCACCTCCGGCGGTTTCCCTGTACCGATGGTCAACTGTGTCATCATGATGAACGGGGAAGTCCATGGCGTCGCGTCAACTGATGCCTCCGGTGCCGCCGTGGTCACCATCGATCCGCCGTTCGCCTCCGTCGGTGACGCCCAACTGATCATCTCAGGGAACAACTGCCTGCCGCAAACTTTCCCGCTGACAGTGATTCCCAACAGCGGCGCTTTCGTGATCTGCCGCGCACAAGCCATCAATGACACGCTGGGCAACAGCAACGGCGTGATTGATTACAGCGAAAGCATCCTGCTCAGCCTTACCATGAAAAATGTCGGTTCTGTCCCCGCAGAAAATGTGGTAGTGACCCTTTCCACCGAAGATCCCTTCATCACACTCAACGATGCTTCTGAAAATTATGGTACCATCGCAGCAAACGATTCAATCACCATCCCGTTCGGTTTCAAATTCACCGTTGCCGACAACGTTCCCGATAACCACCTCACCCCTTTCCAGGTCGCAGCTACCAATGGAAGTGACACATGGAACACTGATTTTCAGCTCATTGCACACGCTCCCGTATTACAAGCCGGTACCATGACCATCGCTGATGCGAGCGGCAACAACAACGGCCGCCTCGATCCGGGAGAGACTGCCGACCTGATCATTCAGACCAGCAACCTTGGCGGCAGCGTAGCCGTTAACACACAAGCCCTGCTGAGCACCACCAACGGTTTCGTGACCATTAACACTGCTTCCGTTGATTTAGGGAATATGGCTCCCGGCACCCCTGTTGCCGCCACCTTTAATGTAACCGTCGATCCTTCAGCTCCCATCGGTTCTGTTGCCAACTTTGTCTATACCGCAGCATCCGGCGAGTATTCAGTTGAAAAAACATTTGTGGCAAAAATAGGACTGGTACTGGAAGATTTTGAATCCGGCGGATTCACGGAATTTGCCTGGACCCAGGGAGGCAATCAGCCTTGGACCATTACCAACATGGAGCCTTTCGAAGGCATCTGGTCCGCTAAATCGGGCACCATAACCCACAACCAGAAATCAACCCTCAGCCTCCAGATGGATGTCGCTGCTGCCGATTCCATCTCTTTCTACCTCAAGACATCATCCGAAAGCGATTATGACATGCTTAAATTCTTCCTGGATGGAACCAGCCTGGGTCAATGGTCCGGTGAAACCGGTTGGAGCCGCGCAGCTTTCGCGGTAACCGCCGGCACCCATACCTTCAAATGGGAATACAGTAAAGACGGCAGTGTCTCCAATGGCAGCGACGCCGCCTGGATCGACTACATCATCTTCCCGGCAGCCGCATCTTCCGGCGCTTCCGTGAGCGGTACCGTCACCTATGCCAACACCACCAACACCGCCCTTAATGGCCTGACGATTAAACTGAAGAATAACAACGGGGTGACCATCGGAACCACTACCACCAACGCTTCAGGCAACTATATTTTCAATGCTGTACCTGACGGATCGTACACCTTCGAAGTGACCACAACAAAACCCTGGGACAACGTCTCAGCCCTCGATGTACTGCTTTACCGCAAACACATCGCCAACATCACCCTGCTGGATGGTATCTGGCTGGCATCGGGAGATGTCAATGCATCGGAAACCGTTACTGCAGCTGATGTCCTGCTGATTAAAAAGAGGATCGCCACGGTGATCAACGCCTTCCCGACCGGGGACTGGCTCTTCAACCATACCCCCTTTACCGTCAGCAACACCAACCTGACCCGAAATTTCAACGGTATCGTCTATGGCGACGCCAACGGATCTTATGTACCGACCAGTCAGAAGACCACCCCTGCCAGCCAGGGAAGCCTCGCACTGCAAGCCCTCCGCCAGGATGCCACAACCGTTACGGTCCCACTGCTTATTTCCGATATGCCCGACCTTGGCTCCTTCCAGTTTACCCTCCGGTATGATGCATCCAAACTGGTATTTGACAAAGTCGACAACTGGTACCCGGGAATTGACGAGCCTTTCGTTGCATCACTTTCCAACGGGCTGATCACTTTTGTCTGGGCTGCCGGCAATCAGGGAGTCGCTATCTCAGAAGGGACCCTGTGTGAACTGCACTTTACCCTTCTTGGAAACGAGATTCCGGAAATTTCGCTGACCAGCTCCCCGACTGCCATCGAATTTGCTGATTTCGAGGGTATTGAATACGCTCCTAAACTCCTTAAATTTTCAGGCAATGACGTCCTTGGGAGTGATACCAACCTTTTTGTCTATCCCAATCCTTCCAAAGGCCTCTTCCAAATTACAACAGGAACCCGATTCAATGGTAAGACCACCCTCCGGATCATCAATGCTGCCGGCGTTACCGTATTGGAAAACAACAAAGCCCTCACCGGGACCGGTAATTCCACGACCCTTGATCTGACCGCCTTCCCCGATGGAATATATTTACTTACTGTTGAAGACAATTCAGGGGTGTACCACAAAAAAATTATCCTTCAAAAATAAGACCCAACCCATCTTTCTATTCATTCAAAACCATCCATTATGAAGAAAAGCAGTCTCATTGTTTTTATGCTGGCTTTCCTGCTGGCAGGGAGTTCCATGGTGATCGCCCAAAATACAACAGGAAAGGGAAGCAAAAAAAACACTTCTAAAAGTAGTGCCGTCGATACCCGGATCGATAACATGGGCTATTGGCGGGAAATGGCACGGTTAGGGAAAGTTTCCGTCGCTCCCTACATTCCTGTGGAAAAAGGCACCTACACCGGAAGTAAAATCCATGCGAAATCCGTTTTCAGAGATGATTCACCCGATATTCCGCTGACAACGGAAAATTCGACCCAGAGTGAAAATTCTGTTTTTGTTGATCCAAACGATAAAAACCATGCCCTCAACTCGAACAACTCTACTCAAAATCCTGTAGGTCAGCTCTATGGCGCCAACGATTTCTTCACTTTCGACGGCGGTTCGACCTGGGGAGGAGAATTGCAGGGAGCGGGCGGTTCCAACTCGGGCGACCCGACCACTGCCATCAGCAATACCGGACGCATGTATGTCAACTACATTCACAATAACTCCGGACAAGGCATCTCCTATTCTGATAACAACGGGGCCACCTGGACTGCCAAGCAGGTTGCTCCCAACCCCGGATCGATGGCTGACAAAAACCACATGTGGATCGATAACAGCCTCTCCAGCCCTTACGAAGGGAACCTGTATGTAGCCTGGACCAACTTTGGCGGTTCCTATGATTCCGAAATCGGTTTCACCCGCTCCACCAGCGATGGGGTAACATGGTCAACACCGGTCGCTATCAGTACTGCCGTCAACGCTGGAAGTCACAACCAGGGAGTTAATATTCAGACCGGCCCCAATGGCGAAGTGTATGCCTTATGGGCCATTTACGACTCCTGGCCTTCCGATGAATGTGCCCTGGGGTTTGCTAAATCTCTCGACGGCGGCGTCACCTTCCAGCCGGCCAACCGCATCATCACCAACATCCGCGGCATCCGTACTACCGCGACCCTGAAAAACCACCGGGTTAACTCTTTCCCCTCTATGACGGTTGACATCAGCAATGGCGCACACCGCGGTACCATCTACGCCGTATGGTCCAACATCGGGATTCCCGGCGTCAATACGGGTACCGGTATCGATGTTTACATGATCAAATCCACCGACCAGGGAGCGACATGGAGCACCCCTTCACGGATCAACCAGGACGAATTTGGTCTGGGGAAACAACATTATTTCCCATGGATCTGCTGCGACTCCAAGTCGGGAACCCTGAGCTGCATCTTCTATGACGACCGGAATGTCGCCTCCAACAAGTGCGAAGTGTTCGCTGCCAACTCCAGAGACGGTGGACAAACCTGGGAAGACTTTAAGATCAGCGACGTATCCTTCACCCCTTCACCCATCCCCGGCCTTGCCAGTAGCTACATGGGCGATTACCTGGGTATTGCATCTCAAAACCGCAAAGTCTATCCCGTGTGGAGTGATAACCGTACCGGAATCGTAATGGCTTACACTTCCCCTTATGAAACCGGCCCCCCGCCCAACCAACCCTGGGTGGCTTTCCAGGAATACCTCCTCAACTCAACCGACGGAAAACTGACTACCGGCGCAACAGTCACCCTGAACATGACCATGGTCAACATCGGCGATCAGCCGACTGACAATGTTTCTGTCACCCTCTCTTCAGCATCCCCCTTCATCACCATCCCCGATAATACTGAATATTTCGGACACTTTGATGTCAGTGATACCGTGTCTGTTGACAATGCCTTCACCATCCATGCCAACCCCAACGTTCCCAATAACACCGACATCCTCTTTGATCTGACCGCTACCAATGGCGACAGTACCTGGGTGAGCAACTTCTCTATCAAAGCCTATGCACCCAATCTTATGGTAGGAGGAATCGCCATCTCCGATGCCTCCGGCAACGGAAACGGCGGACTGGATCCCGGAGAAACAGCCGACATCATCATCTCTACCAGCAATAACGGAGGGTATCAGGCCAACAACACCATTGGCACCCTGACCTGCGATAACCCGCTGATCACCATCAACAGCGGTACCTACGAAATCGGAACGATACAAAATAATGAAACCCGTTTCGCCACCTTTAATGTCTCCGTAAGTCCTATGGCACCCATGGATACCCTGGTAGCCTTTGATTATGTTGCCACCTCCGGTGAATATTCAGCCGAAAAGACATTCCAGGCAATCATCGGACTGATTTTCGATGGTTTTGAATCGGGTGATTTCAACATTTTCTCTTACATCCAAGGCGGTAACGCCCCTTGGACCATCACCAATGTAAACCCCATTGAAGGGATCTATTGCGCTAAAAGCGGAACCATCGGACCCAACCAGTCAACCATGATCTCGCTGACTTACAACGTCGAACGCAACGACAGCATCTCTTTCTACCGGAAAGTCTCCTCACAACCCACCTACGATTTCCTGGGCTTTTACATCGACAACGTCCAGAAAGGACAATGGAGCGGCGAAAAAAACTGGAGCCGCGTAAGCTTCCCTGTTTCAGCAGGGGTTCATACCTTCAAATGGGCCTATTATAAAAACAATACAACCACCGCCGGAAGCGATTGCGGATGGGTTGATTACATCATCTTCCCTCCATCCGTTTCCACGAACCACATTATCTCCGGAAAAGTCACCTATCCCAACACTTCAAACAGCCCGATCTCCAACCTGGCACTGACACTCAAAAACAATACAGGCGGTACCGTTGCCACGACAACTACCAATGCTACAGGTGATTACACGTTTGAAGATCTTCCCGACGGTGTCTATACCATTGAATCCGTAACAGACCGTCCCTGGACGGCAGTAACAGCCGCTGATGCACTGCTTTACAGCAAACACATTGCCAATATCCAGCCACTCTCAGGCATTTATCTTGCTGCAGGCGATGTCAACGGAAATGGCTCAGTTACCGCCACCGACCTGTTGCTGATCAAAAAACGGATCGCCAATATCTCTACCTCCTTCCCTGTAGGTGACTGGCTTTTTAATGCTTCACCTGTCACACTTCTGGGGAATAACTCCGTCCTCAATTATAATGGCATCCTTTATGGTGACGCCAACGGTTCCTATACGCCTGCTTCCGGAAAATCAGTTGTGGCTGCGATCACACCTCCTTCCTCCGATGCAATCTTTTCTGTGGGATCTGTCAATCCTAATGAGAATGACGTGATTGTACCGGTTTACGCCGCTGCGGTCAAGGATCTTGGTTCCTTCCAGTTTACCCTTCAATACGATTCCAAAAAATTGGTTTTCAATGAAGTAACTGATTGGAACAGCGAAATCGCCAATGTTGTTTGCGGTTCTCCCAAAGCCGGACAGATCACCTTTGTCTGGGCTGCAGATACCAAAGGGATTGAGATTACCGACGGATTGCTGTGCAACCTTCATTTTACAGCACGAAAGAGCGACGTGAGCGAGATTTCCTGGAGCAATGATCCCACTCCCTCAGAGTTTGGAGATTATCAGGGCCGTTTGTTTACCCCGGCACTGAAAAATGGCACCATCAATTCCAATGGATTATCGATCACCGAAATGCCTGATGGAATTTCAGTAACTCCAAACCCCGGTAAGGATATTTTTACAGTGATTTGTAATCCTTCCATCAAGGGTGCAGCGGTTGTCAAGGTAGTCAATACCCTTGGCCAGGTCGTCTTTGAATCAGCCAAAACGATTGCCGGTCAGTTTTCCATCGATCTCACCAACGTGACTGCAGGAAACTATTACCTGAAAGTTGAAAATGCAGGTACTTCTTATGTGACAAAACTGGT
>CALMDO010000185.1 GCA_937862805.1 uncultured Bacteroidota bacterium | reverse complement strand
AAAAAGAACAATCCGGAAAAGAGATACTTCATCACTTCACCGTTGGTTAGCGGGTCAGCACCAACTTTCGTGTAGCAGTGCGTGTTTCGGATTGAAGTTGGTAATAATAAATTCCGGGAGTGAGACCCGCAAGGTCCAGGATGGATTCATAAGCGCCCGGGGCCCTGTATTCATTGACCGGTTTTGCCATCATCTGGCCGAAGGAATTAAACAGCGTTAACTGAACATGCGTTGCTACCGGCAACTCAAAACGGATGGTCGTCGATGTGGTACATGGATTGGGCCGGTTCTGGCTGAGTGAAAAACCTTCATCTGGTGAGGAGGAGTTTTCTGGTACGGCAACGATGGTACTTCCACCTTTAAGCACGATTTCCTGATCGGGATCAAATTGGAACAACACCGGCCTCTTGTCGAAGATCCAATGAAATTGCTGTTCGTTCAAGTCGTTCATCACCCGGAGCAGGGTATCGGTATTGTCCTGGAAGCGGACCTTGATCTCGATGGGCATTTTGAAAAAGCTTGCATTGGTCTGGGTCTGGCGGGCAATAAAATTGACCCTCCAGAAGCCATTTCCGAGGTTTTCAAAATTGTAAGTGTTTTGGTAGATCGGGTGGTTCGCCTGAAAGATCCATTCATCGAAAAACCAGGTATAATCTTCACCGGTGACGAGGTTTACTTTCTGGTTAAACTCCTGAATGGTAGCTGAATTGAACTTAAACGCGGGATCTGCGCAATAAGCCTGAAGCGTGGCAAAGAAAAGAGAATCTCCAAGCACATACCGCAATTGGTGAACCACGCAGGCACCTTTGGCATAAGTAATGGCGTAATTGAAAAGTACATCCGACACAGGGGTATTAATTGCCCAATCGGGATCGGAGATCGGCCATCCCGGATTGCTGTTCAGGTAGCTGTTGGCTTCACCAAAAATGCCCGATTTGTAAGCGGAATAGCCGCCCGACCGTTCGCTCCAGAAAGCTTCGCTCCACGTGGCGAAACCTTCATTCAGCCAGATATCGGCCCAGGTATTGCAGGTTATCATGTCTCCAAACCACTGGTGCGCGAATTCGTGGGCTGCAAGGGATTCACTCCAGCAGCCCGGACAGAGACTGGTCAGGGTTTGATTCTCCATGCCTCCCCAGGAAAAATCACTGTTCAATGTGGAAAATCCATTTTTAGGAAAGGGATGCTCGATATAATGCTCTGAATACCAAGTTGTCATGAGTGGCAACAGGGATCTGACAGTACCAGGGTTTTCTCCGGAATTATAATAGAACCGCAATGGAATGCTGTCAGAGGGATTGCTCAGTTTATGCCAGTAAACGATGTCGAGTTTATAATTGACTTTGGAGGAGATCACCATCAGGTAAGTCGCGATATTTTCGTTGGAAATCCAGTGGTACCAACAGGTATCGCCCATGATGAGGGAATCAGCCAGGTAGCCGTTGGATCCGAGTTTGACATTGGCTTTTGTCTTCGCAGTCAGGTCCAGTTGAGCCTTATCAGCTGGTTTGTCCCAGCAGGGAAACCATTTTCTGGCTCCTTCGGGTTCACAATCGGTGAAAACCATTCCACTCCTTGAATAAAAGGCGTTATCCGTTACATTTTTATGCCTGTAAAAGATTTTGACTTCAGCCGTATCTCCCGGTTCGTAGGTTTGATCCAGTTGAATTGTAAGGATGTTATTAAAATGGGTGAATCCTGTTCCTGCCATTTTTACCGAATCAATGATCAGGGAAGAGCCCACTGCATTGAGGTTAATGGAGTTAAGGGTGCTGTCGATCCTGAACTTTACAATCGCGGAGGCAGTGAAGGATTTGGGATAAGGAGAAGTATAACACCCGTAGAGGTTCAGATCGAGGGTGTACTTCAGCACATCAAAGGAATGCCCGGGGAGGCCGGATACCTGAGCGGGTCTCATCGTGACCGGCATCTGACTTTTTCGTTGGGCGCAGTACACCGATCCTTTCATGGTCGTCAGATCCTGTGCTGTCACGGTGGCGGAATAGAGGAGACAAAGCAAAACAAAAATTGAAAAAAATCTCATAACAGTTGAAAATAAAGGATTGAAACGGCGCAAAGGTACTTTTTATTTGTAACCGACCGGTGGCAAAGGTCAAATCAATTTTAAAAACTGGTATTTTTGTCCGATGCACAGAATAAAACCAACGGGAATAATAATCCTCATTCTCTTTGTCGTTACAGGATGCAACCACGGGAAAAAGGAGAGCGCACGCCGGGTATTCCGGTACAATGAAGCGGCGAACATCACCTCACTTGATCCTGCTTATGCGCGGGATCAGGCCATTATCTGGGCCACCAACCAGCTTTTTAACGGACTGGTTCAGTTGGATGATGCCCTGCGGATCCGACCGTGTATTGCGCGAAGCTGGGAAATTTCAGGCGATGGCAGGCGCTACACCTTTCATCTGCGAAGGGATGTATTCTTTCATAGAAGTCCCGCATTTGGAGCAAAAGACACGCGCCGGGTCGTGGCCGCCGATTTTGTCTTTTCATTCAACCGCGTTACCGATCCTTCTGTTGCTTCACCCGGAGCATGGATCTTCAACAACGTCAGGCAAACAAACGGCCGGTATCATTTTTCGGCCCCCGATGACTCGACCTTCGTTCTGGAATTGAAAGAAAGCTTTCCCCCTTTTCTAAGTCTTCTGAGCATGAAATACTGTTCGGTACTTCCGGAAGAAGCGCTGAAATATTATGGTGCGCGGTTTCGCAGCAACCCCGTGGGAACCGGTCCCTTCTTTTTTAAAATGTGGAAAGAGGGCGTGAAATTGGTCCTTCTGAAAAATCCGAATTATTTTGAATCTGAGGAAGGTGAAAAACTTCCTTACCTCGATGCGGTATCGGTCACCTTTCTGCCCGACAAGCAATCGGCTTTCCTGGAATTTGTCAAAGGGAACCTTGATTTCATGTCGGGCATTGACCCGACTTACAAAGATGAATTGCTGACACCGTCAGGGACTTTACAACCAAAATACCGGGAAACCATCCGCCTGGTCACTCAGCCATACCTGAATACAGAATATCTTGGGTTCTTGCTTGATTATGAAAATCAGAAGGGAGGAGAGGCCAGGCAATATGGCAAAAAGATCAGGCAGGCCATCAATTATGCTTTTGATCGCGAAAAAATGATCCGTTACCTCCGGAACAACATGGGTACTCCGGGTCTCCGGGGAATCACCCCCAAGGGATTACCCTCTTTCGATTCAGGGCAGATCTTCTATACCTACAACCCTGAAAAAGCTGCAAAACTCCTGGCCGAAGCCGGGTTTCCCGGTGGCAAGGGACTTCCTCCCGTCGTTCTGACCACAACCGCAGAATACCTCGATATCTGCAAATATCTGCAACACGAGGTAGCCGGACTGGGCATCAATCTCCAAATCGAGGTCAGCCCACCCGCTGCTGTCAAAGAGATGAAGGCACAGGCCAGACTTCCCTTTTTCAGGGCCTCCTGGATCGCTGATTACCCGGATGCAGAAAACTATCTTTCAATGTTTTACAGTCGAAATTTTTGTCCACGGGGGCCCAATTATACGCACTATTCCAACCCTGATTTTGACCGTTTGTATGAAAAAGCGATGTCAACAATCAATGATTCAATCCGTTACGGTCTATATAAAGAGATGGAAAACCTCCTTATGGCAGAAGCTCCGGTGGTGATTCTGTACTACGACCAGGTGATGCGATTTGTACAAAAAAATGTCACAGGTCTTGGTAACAATCCGATGAACCTGCTCAACCTGAAACAGGTCAAAAAGTTATAGTCAACCCGTCGTAAGCGAGCCTGACAAAGGAGGGCAATTCTTTCTCTACCTCTTTATGCAACCCCATCTGATGACTGATATGTGTCAGAAGCCCTTTTTCGGGTTTGAGTTCCATCATCAACGCCAGCGCGTCATCCAGGCAAAAATGAGAATAATGCTTCTTCTTACGCAGTGCATTTAATACCAGTACTTTGGATCCGATTATTTTCTCTTTTTCAACATCCGGTATCCTGACGGCATCGGTAATATAGGTGAAATCTTTTATCCGGAATCCGAAAACGAATTGATCGTTCCCGTAGTGTAACGCTTTGATCGGGGTCACCTTAAGACCATGGATAAAGAATGGCTGGTTATGATAAGTATGCAGGAAGATTTCAGGAACACCCGGATAGCGTTCTTTTTTAAAGGCATAATCATAATCCCGGCGAATGACCTTGCTGACATCCCGTGTTGTATAAACATGGGCGGGGCGTTGAAGGATATAGTTGAAAGCCCTTACATCATCCAACCCTCCGATGTGATCCTTATGTCCGTGGGTAATCAGGATGGCATCGATCGATTCAGTTTTTTCCCGCAGCATCTGCTGACGGAAATCAGGCCCGCAGTCAATGACCAACCGGTTCCCCTCCGATTCGATAAAAAGTGAAGAACGCAACCGGCTGTCGTAAGGATCAGTTGAACTGCAAATCGGGCAATGACAGGCTATTACCGGTACACCTTGGGAAGTACCGGTACCCAGAAAGGTAATTTTCATCTGCTTTTTGTGAAGAGCAAAGATAGAACAGAATTTTTGTTTTATGATTTATTAACAGCGCAACGGATAATAGGGGTGTTGCTCACGCGTTAAGTCTTATCAATTTTTGTATCTTTGCAAATCTTATCAGCTTAATTTTTAAGAATATGTTTAAAAGTTTAAGAACCAGGATAGGCCAGTATTATTTCAGGAAAGAACAGGTCCAGACGGAACGGAATTGCAGGGTGACCACCCTCAATGAAGCTAAAAAAATAGGGATTCTTTACACCCTTGATGATATCCCTGACTACGATCTTGTTTCCCAATTTGTTTCTGAACTTCAGCATGACCACAAGGAGGTGAAAGCTTTGGGGTTTGTTAAAAATAAAAGCCTGTTACAACGTTTTCTTCCGAAATTATCTTTCGATTTTTTTTCAAGACGAGATCTGACCTGGTTCTATAAACCAATCCATAAGCATGTCAGGGACTTCATTGAGAAGGAGTTTGATTTGCTGATCGATTTAAGCCTCCGCGAATCCTTCCCTCTTCAGTACATTTCCGGTTGCTCCAATGCCCTTTGCAGGGTTGGGAAGTTTTCGGAAACCAACACAGAGTATTATGATTTTATGATCGATCTGAAGCCTGCGATGACTACCGGAGAATTCCTGGAACAGATCAGGCATTATCTATCCATTATCAATTCCCATGCGAAAAGGCCATAACTTGTTCAGTGGTACCGGCGTTGCCATCGTTACACCCTTTAAACGTTCCGGAGCAATAGATTTCGATGCATTTGAAAAGATCATCGAACACGTCGTAAACGGAGGTGTCAATTACATTGTCCTTCTTGGTACCACGGGAGAATCAGCAACGTTATCAAAACAGGAGAAGAAAACCCTGATCAAATTTACGGTTAAATTCCTGAACGGTCGGATTCCCCTGGTACTCGGTATGGGAGGGAACGATACCAATGAGATCATTTTGTCAATTCATGCTACTCCTTTTCAGGGGGTTGACGCGATATTATCGGTTTGTCCCTACTATAACAAACCCCAACAGGAAGGTGTTTATCAACATTTTAAAACGATAGCAGAAGCTTCACCCGTACCGGTCATACTGTACACCGTTCCCGGCCGGACCGGAAGCAACATCAGCGCTTCCACGACCTTACGGCTGGCCCGGGATTGCGATAATATTGCCGGTATCAAGGAGGCTTCCGGTAACCTGGACCAGATCTTCCAGGTGATTGCACATCGTCCGGAGGGTTTCCTGGTCATTTCAGGGGATGATGCCCTGACCCTTCCACTTATCGCCTCTGGCGCCGATGGAGTGATCTCCGTCACCGCCAATGCTTACCCATCGATGGTAGCCGGAATCGTTGAACATACGATGGCAGGGAAATTAAAAGAAGCACGGTTGTTGCATTACCAATTACTTGAATTGACCAACTCCCTCTTTGCCGACGGCAGTCCGTCGGGTATCAAAGCAGCCCTGGAGATCAAAAAACTCTGCGAAAATGTCGTCCGCCTCCCGCTTGTCCCCGTGTCTGATGAGGCTTATTCCCGCATCCATCAAGCCATAAAAAAGCTGGAACAATGAAATGAAATTGTTTCGCCTGCTGCCGGTTCGATACCATCGGAGTTTCAACTGCCAACCACATCGATTTGAACCGCAACTACCCGGATCCGGAAGCAGGATTGCATGAATTATTGGCAACACTGTCGTGAAGTGACAGTTGAGATAAGCGATATTAAATTAAGGTAATTTCGATCGTTGTCATTTTTTTCCCTGGTCCTCTGAAAGGAGCTTGATAAACATTTGGAAACAGGTGTTAAAGAACAGTTATGTTAAAAAATAGATATTGAAATTCCATATATTTTACGGTATATTTGCAAATGCCTGACTATAAATACTCAACAGATCCTATCTGCCGCCCTTGAATGATTGAATAAAATACTAATTTCGATCGCGAGGGTCGAACAAAGATGAGGACATTTCCTTCATATCATGATACCCCTTCCGAAAAATATTCGGAATGAAACGAGTCCTGCTAAAGCAGCAACTGCCGCCGGTAAAGAGAAAAAGAGGGGTTTCTCATCCTCATCGAAATAGAGGTCCTGGTAATGATAACCACGCACCATAAAAGGTAATAACAATAAAATTCCCGATGCGATTTTTGCAACTTCATAAGCAGTGATCCCGGGAATTTTAACCAGGATTAGGATCAGGCTTCCGACCAGGTACGGAATAATGAATTGATTGATGATGAATTTAATACGATTCCCTTCAACCAACTCTCTGAAATAGATATTACCACTTAAAAGAAACATGCGGGTCAAACCAAAACCCAACAGGATCAGGAGGGTGATGGCGGTAAAGGCAATGAGCATCCTTCCGGTATCCTGAAAGAAAAGGTACATGATCACATAGCCTGAACCTTTGTTAAAAAGCGCTCCCATCAACAGGTCGCCTATTGAAAGGATGATGCAGTGGATGATCATCCATACTATCAGTAATCGCAAGGACCCCGTTTCGTCCTGAATTTTCAGGTTTAATAAGAAAAGAAGAATTCCAAGAAAGAAGGCTGTCAAAGGACCGGTGATAAAAACGGTCATGACAGCATCGGTACTCCATTTATGGGCAGCAATCAGGTATTCAGTCCCATCGTAGTAGAGAATTGTATGAATATCGAATGCAAGGGCTGAAATACTCGAAACCAGTTGGGCAAGGACAGAAACTATAAGGTAGGCCAACAGCGAATAAAAAGTCGAATTAACGAAGATGGCCGTGAAAGTATTCTCCGGATATTGGTACGATTTAAGGGAAGGTCGCTTTTTCTGTTGCAAAAGGGTACCTCTCCTGGATAAATAACGGAGTTTCCGGTATGAACGATAGAATCCCTCCCCGATGGAAGAAGTGCGGTGAGCCGCCATATCGTCAATATTTGTCGGCTACAGGTGGGAAAGTATCTTTTGAGTATTTCCCTTCCGTTAGTTTGGTGCGAACCTCGGAGAACGCGTCGATGGTGATCTTGACATCTTCGAGGGTGTGGGCAGAGGTGGGGATCAACCGCAGCATGATAACGCCCTTTGGAACGACGGGATAGATCACCATGGAGCAAAAGATACCGTGGTTCTCCCTGAGGTCGGCGACAACCTGGGTAGCTTCCTGAACGGTGCCTTTAAGAAAGACAGGAGTGACAGGGGATTGGGTTTTTCCAATATCAAATCCTTTTTCACGCAAACCTTTCTGAAGGGCGGTGACGATGGTCCAGAGCTTTTCCCTCAGTTCAGGATGGTTACGGATCAACTCCATCCGTTTCAAGGCGCCCATAACCATGGGCATGGGAAGAGATTTGGCAAAGATCTGCGATCTCATTTTAAAAGTCAGGGCCTTGATAATGGGCTTTTGGGTGGCGACAAAACCGCCTATGCCAGCCATGGCCTTGGCAAAGGTCCCAAAATAAAGATCAACGCCATCCATAACGCCCTGCTCTTCGCTGGTACCGGCTCCCGATTTGCCCATCGTACCAAAACCATGCGCATCATCTACCAACAACCTGAAACCATATTTTTCTTTGAACGCTACGATCCCTTTAAGGTTTCCCAGATCGCCAGGCATTCCGAAAACACCCTCGGTGATTACAAGAATCCCGCCTCCTGACAGATCGGCAGCTTTCCGGGCATGCTTGAGTTGCGCTTCAAAACGCTCCATATCATTATGGGGATAAACGAACCGTTTGCCAATGTGCAACCTCAATCCGTCTAAAATACAGGCATGTGATTCAGAATCATAAACCACTACATCGTGACGGTCGAGCAACGAATCAATGATCGAGACCATTCCCATGTAGCCGTAATTGAGCAGGTAGGCAGACTCTTTGCGCTCATAAGAAGCCAATTCATGTTCTAACTGTTCATGATATTTTGTTTGCCCTGACATCATTCGCGCTCCCATCGGAGAGCCCATTCCAAAACGGGCTGCCGCTTCGGCATCCGCCTGCCTGACCTCCGGATGGTTGGCCAAACCCAGGTAATTGTTCAGACTCCACACCAAGACGGGTTTCCCTCTGAAAGTCATGTGATTCGAAATCTCTCCTTCCAACTTCGGAAAATAATAATAACCATACCCGACATCAGCTAACTGTCCGAGAGGGCCCATGTTGTTGACAACCTTTTGAAAAAGATCCACTTTGATGAAATTTTAGTGAGACAAGAGGTATAAAAACTGTTTGAGGCTGCAAAAGTATCAAAAATCCAATACTTTTTCAACCTTTACAGCGTTCGCCTAAAGGAATATTATTTTAGTTCATCCAAAAAGTGTATTTTTGCAAAATGAAATATAAGACTTGCTCCTTAGTCCTGCTTGTACTGTCTATCGCACTGTCATCCTGTACTTTCCAGAAACTTTTGAAAACCGGATCCGTTGATGAAAAGTATGACGAAGCGGTGAAACTGTACAACGAAAAGGACTATTCCCGCGCGCTTCAACTCTTTGATCAATTAGCAGGAGCAATGCGTGCCACTGATAAATCGCAAAAGATTGCCTATTACTACGCCTATTCCTACTTCAATCAAAAAGATTATACACTGGCTTCTTACTATTTCAAAAGATACGCAACCAATTTTCCGAATACCCCCGAAGCTGAAGAATGTGCTTTCATGAGTGCCTATTGCAATTACCTCAATTCACCGGAATACAGTCTCGATCAAACAATAACGTACGATGCCCTGAAAGACCTTCAGCTTTTTGTGAATACCTATCCCGGCAGTAAACGGGTATCAGAATGCAATGACCTGATCGACAAACTCAGGGAGAAACTGGAAATGAAGGATTACAAGATGGCTAAATTGTACTACAGAATGGATGATTACGCTGCCGCCATCGTCGGGTTGAACAACATCGTGAAAGAATTTCCCGATTCAAAACACAAAGAGGAGGTGCTTTTTCTGATCTTTAAATCCTATCATCGGTACGCCAAAGAGAGCATCGATGAAAAGAAAAAGGACAGGTACTCCAAAGCCCTGAAGTCATATCAGGACTTCGTTACCCAATACCCTGAAAGCGAATACCTGGCTGAGGCTGCCAGCCTGAAAGAAAGTGCCCGCAAAGCCCTGGATTCAAAATATGACAAAGATCAGAAACTGATCCAAAAGAAAACATCGAAAACCAAGCAATAATAATTCAAGCAGAAAATGGATTACAAGAAAATCAAGACAGATGTACATGCCATTACCCGGAATATCGAGGATTTCACGATAGGTACTCATAATATCTATGAGACAGTGGCTGTTATCTCCAAACGATCGAACCAGGTCGGGCTGGAAATGAAGGAGGAACTGAACCAGAAAATCAGTGAATTCGCTACCAGTAACGATAACCTGGAAGAAGTCTTTGAAAACCGTGAACAGATCGAAATCGCCAAATACTACGAACATCTTCCCAAACCTACCCTGATCGCCATCCAGGAGTACCTGAACGGCGAGATCTATTTCCGTAATCCGCACAAAGAACGACCGGAAGATTTCTGATCATCAATCCCTAAACCATGCTGCAAGGGAAAAAGATCATAATCGGGATAACCGGCAGTATTGCCGCTTACAAAATCCCACTGCTGGTAAGAATGCTGATCAAAGACGGGGCAGAGGTCAGGATTATTATGACCCCTGTAGCTACACACTTCGTTACGCCGCTTACCCTCTCTACCCTGACAAACCACCCGGTGGTTGTCGAATCTTTCGATCCCGCCCATGGTACCTGGAACAGCCATGTGGAAATGGGACAATGGGCCGACCTGATGCTCTTCGCTCCTGTCACCGCGAATACCCTGGGGAAAATGGTCAGTGGCATTGCAGATAACTTGGTTATAACTGCTTATTTATCAGCAAAATGCCCTGTATTTCTTGCGCCTGCAATGGACATGGACATGTACCTTCATCCTTCTACCCAGCGTAACCTGGAGGTTTTACAGTCGTATGGTAACACCATTATTGAACCCCAAACCGGAGAATTGGCGAGCGGTTTGTCAGGTCCCGGCAGAATGGAAGAACCGGAAAAAATCCACAAAATCCTAAAGGACTATTTTTCCGGAAAAGATTCCTTGCTTAAAAAAAAAATCCTGATCACCGCGGGACCAACCCGGGAAAAAATTGACCCGGTCAGGTTCCTCTCCAATTTCTCGAGCGGAAAAATGGGCTTCGAATTGGCGGAAACGGCCGCCGAAATGGGCGCAGAAGTGCTGTTGATCGCCGGTCCCACTACTCTGCAAACTCGTGGTTCATCGATTTGCCGTATCAATGTGACTACCGCCGAAGAGATGTACCATGCCTGCATCAACCATGCACCCGGACAAGATGTTATCATTATGGCGGCCGCTGTGGCAGATTACAGGGTCAAAGAAATTCATTCGGTAAAAATCAAAAAAAGTAAGGGAAACCTTGCACTGGAATTAGAACCTACCACCGATATCCTCAAGTCACTCGGAGCAGTAAAAGAAAAAAATCAACTCCTTGTTGGATTCGCACTGGAAACAGATCATGAGTTGGTCAACGCACAGGCCAAACTGAAATCCAAAAACCTTGATCTCATCGTACTGAACTCATTGAATGACCCGGGTGCCGGTTTTGGAACTGAAACCAATAAAGTCAGTATTATCGATGACCAGGGAACCATCTATCCAGGCCAACTGAAATCAAAAAAAGCAGTGGCACAGGATATTCTGGCAATAGTTGTTAAAAAGCTCATTGACAATCAATAAGATCCTTACTTCATGACCAGATCCATAACCATTGCATTGATTGTATTCCTGCTTGTCCAAGGCACAAAAGTGTCGGGCCAGGAGTTCAACTGCCTCGTGAATGTCACTTCTCAAAAAGTTGAAGGTACTGACAAACGGGTTTTTGAATCGCTGCAAAATGCAATGTACGAATTCATTAACAACCGCAAATGGTCAAATTACAACATAAAAACAGAGGAAAAACTGGAGGCAACCATCCTCCTGACTGTTAATGAACGCCTGGGCTCTGACGAATTCAGGGGGAACCTGAATGTCGTTCTGCGGCGACCGGTGTTCAATTCTGCTTACAATTCAGTATTACTCAACTATGTAGATAAAGGATTTCAGTTCCGGTACATTGAATACCAGCCACTCGATTATTCCGACGGGACTTTTACCTCGAACCTTACCTCTGTACTGGCTTATTATGCTTATGTCTTCCTGGGATATTATTTCGATTCTTTCTCTCCTTATGGAGGAGGACCTTTCTTTGAAAAAGCCCAGGAGGTCGTCACCTCAGCACAAAATGCACCGGAAGCCGGCTGGAAAGCTTATGAAGGGGAGAAAAACCGGTATTGGCTCGTTTCCAATCTCCTGAATCCCGCCTATTCAGGATTGCGTGATTTTTCTTACAACTACCATCGACTGGGCCTGGATCAGATGTATGAAAAAGTGGATGCCGGCAGGACAAGCATTACCGAAAGCCTGACCTCTGTCCAGAAAGTTTACAATGCCCGGCCGGGACTCTTTTCCCTTCAACTGCTGTTCGATGCAAAACGGGACGAGATCATCAACATCTATGGCGACGAAAGAGTTCCTCCCATGGAAAAGAACTCCGTTGTCAATATGATGAAAGAAATGGATCCAGCCAATGGCTCAAAGTACGCTTCGATTGTGGGAACCAAATAGGAGACACTTCACTTTTTCTGAAGTTAACCAATGCTTATAAGACTATCCATTGAAAATTACGTGTTGATCCATTCACTGGAGGTGGAGATCCGGCCCGGATTTTCAGTGATAACAGGAGAAACAGGCTCCGGGAAATCGATCTTTCTTGGAGCGCTCGGATTGATTCTGGGTCAAAGGACCGATACAGGCGTATTGCTGGATAAAACAAAAAAGTGCATTGTTGAAGGACTTTTCTCAATCGTTGGCTACCATCTTGAGGATTTTTTCAAAGGAAATGACCTGGACTATGATAACCAGGTAACGCTGCGAAGAGAGATCAACCAATATGGTAAATCAAGGGCATTTATAAACGACACACCGGTCAATCTTTCTATTCTGAAAGAATTGGGGGATAAGCTGGTAAACATCCATAGCCAACATTCAATCATCACCCTGAATGAGGCCGACTTTCAACTGGCTGTATTGGACAACTATGCGGCCAACCAACCTTTGCTTCATTCCTACCGGTCAACTTATAAACGTTGGAACACATTAATAAAAATATGGAGTGAACTCCATGATAAATCGGAACGTTATAAAGAAGAACAGGACTATATTGAATTTCTTTACAACGAGTTAGTAGCTGCAAATCTCCAACCCGATGAACAACCATTCCTGGAAGAACGGCTGGAACTATTGAACCATGCCGAAGAGATCAAGAACGCGTTGGAACGAACCCGCATCGCCCTGACCGGTGAGGAAGAAAATGTGATAGAATTGCTGAATAGAGCTTTGAATGCTTTGAACCCCATTCAAAAATACAATGCAGCAATTAAAGAAATAGTTGAGAGGCTAAAGTCTAATATAATTGATGTCAAAGATATATCAACTGAAATTGTATCGATTGACGAACAAATTGAATTTAACCCCGATGAGGCTGGGAACGTGACCCAACGGCTCGACCTTTTATTCCGGTTACAGCACAAGCATCACAAATCATCGGTGGAAGAACTCATAATCTTAAAAGAGGAGTTAAAGACCAGATTACAGGTAGCTGACGGAATGCAGGATCAACTTGTTTCCTGTACCAATGAAATTCAAACGCTTGAAAAAGAATTAGCCCGACTTGCTGGCGATCTCTCTAAGGCCCGTCACAACGTTGCCGGTAATTTTGAGAAAGAGATCATTACCATGCTGCATGACCTTGGAATGCAACAGGCAAGGTTTATCATCGGTTTTTCAACTTCTGATTCTCCGGGACCCTATGGAACCGACCGTATAAAATTCCTTTTCAGTAGCAATAAAGGGTTGGATGTTAATGAAATATCTAAGATTGCCTCAGGTGGAGAATTATCTCGCTTGATGCTGAGTATCAAATCGATGATAAGTCAGAAAAACCTTCTGCCAACGATTTTCTTTGATGAGATCGATAGCGGTGTTTCCGGGGAAGTTGCAGGGAAAGTGGGAAATATCCTCCGGAATATGGGAAAACGGATGCAGGTGATTGCCATTACCCATCTTCCGCAGATTGCGGCCAAAAGCGATCAACATTTTTGGATATATAAAAAAGATAATCAAGATATTACAACTACTTATATTAAGCAATTATCGAAATCTGAAAAAATTGAAGAAATTGCAAAAATGCTCAGTGACAACCTGGTAACGCCTATTGCTTTAAAAAATGCTAAAGAATTGCTTAATAATTAATTAAATTTAATTATTTAAACATTTACTTTAAGTATAATCATTATGTCGCATAATTTGCTTCAGGGGAAAAAGGGGATCATCTTCGGCGCTTTGGATGAAAAATCCATTGCCTGGAAAATTGCTGAGAGGGCCCACGAAGAGGGAGCCCTTTTTACTTTATCGAACACGCCGGTGGCCCTTCGATTTGGCGCTTTGCAATCGTTGGCTGAACAATGCGGTTCTGAGATCATTCCGGCCGATGCCACCAGCGTTAAGGATATCACTTATGTTTTTAACCGCAGCATGGAGGTGTTGGGAGGCAAGATTGATTTTGTATTGCACTCCATTGGAATGTCGTTGAATGTCAGGAAACATCGCGAGTACGATGACCTTGATTACGATTATTTTCAGAAGACCATAGATATCTCGGCCCTTTCGTTTCATAAAATGTTGCAGGTAGCCAAAAAACTGGATGCCATCAACAACTGGGGGTCTGTTCTGGCGCTTTCTTACATTGCCGCACAGCGGACTTTGGTAGGATACAATGACATGGCGGATGCAAAAGCGTTGCTTGAATCCATTGCACGCAGCTTCGGTTATATCTATGGCCGTGAAAAACAGATCAGGATCAACACCCTGTCCCAATCGCCTACCCGTACAACGGCAGGATCAGGAATTAAAGGAATGGACGGGCTCATGGATTTTACCGATCGTATGGCGCCTCTGGGAAACGCCACAGCCGACGAATGTGCCGATTTTTCCATCGTACTGTTCTCCGACCTGTCCAGGAAAGTCACCATGCAGAACATCTATCATGATGGTGGATTTTCGAGTATGGCCATGAGTATGAGGGCGATGACCCAGTACAACAAGTGCCTCGAAGAGGAGGATAAAATTAAATAGTCCTCTTTTTGGGCGCTTTTCTTTATCTTTGCACCCCGAATTTTGTTTAATTTTTGTGAACTATGAATATTTTAGTCTGTATCAGCCATGTTCCGGATACCACTACCAAAGTCAGGTTTGCTGACAACGATACACGTCTTGATACCACTGGCATTCAGTGGGTCATCAATCCATGGGATGAACTGTCGTTGACCCGTGCTTTAGAACTCAAAGATGATCAGGCTTCGGGCGTCACAAAAGTTACAGTAGCTCATGTGGGCCTTGCAGGGACCGACCCTACGATCAGAAAGGCCCTTGCCATCGGCGCCGATGACGCGATCCGTATCAATGCAGATCCTGTTGATGCCTATTTTGTGGCCTTCCAGTTGGCTGAGATGATCCGTAAAGAATCTTTTGATATCATACTTTGCGGTATTGAATCAAGCGATCACAATGGTTCGGGAGTAGGAGGGATGTTGGCCGAATTTTTAAATATTCCTTCGATCTCTTCGGTTTCAACACTCAAAATCGAAAAAGGGAAAGCCCTCCTTCACCGCGAAATCGACGGGGGAAAAGAGGTCATCAATACGCCTTATCCTTTTGTTGCTATTGTCCAGAAAGGAATTGCCAAAGAACCCCGGATTGCAGCAATGAGAGGGATCATGATGGCACGGACAAAACCCCTGAAAGTTGTGGAGCCTGTTGCCTGTACACCGCTTACAGAGCTTGTTGCTTTCGAGGCCCCAAAACCAAGGGCAGCCTGCCGTTTCATCGACCCGGCCAACCCAGGTCAACTCTTTGAATTATTACAGAACGAAGCCAAAATCATTTAACTAAATACCACCCTTACATGTCCGTTTTAATCTTCCTTGAGAATTGGGATGGAAAATTCAAGAAACTGAGTTACGAGCTGGCATCCTACGGTTCAAAAGTAGCCTCCATGCTTGGTTGCGAACCCATTGCACTTGCCATCGGCGAGATCCGGCCTGATGAATTGAATACTATTGGCCACTATGGGATCAGCCGGTTGATCCGGATCAACGGAGCAACAGTTACACAGTTCGATAGCCAGTTATACACAGCGCTTATTGATCAGGTTGCCCGGAAAGAACAGGCATCCGTCGTGATCCTTGCCAACAACAACACCGGAAAAGCCCTGGCTCCCAGGTTATCGGTCAGGCTTCAGGCCGGGTTGGGCTCCGGAGTCAGTCAACTGCCCCTCTCCACCGATCCTTTCATGGTTTTCAAGAAGGCCTTTTCAGGCAATGCCTTTTCTAAAGTTCTCATCAAATCACCTGTGAAAATTCTCACTCTGGCACAAAACTCATTTGGGATAACAGAAGAACCTAAGAACATGGTGATAGAGGAGATACCTGCAGATGCTGCCGGAGTCACTCCTAAAACCATTGTTACCGAAGTGGAAAAACAGTCAGGCAAGATCCTTCTTACCGATGCCGACATCGTGGTTTCGGGCGGCAGAGGTATGAAATCGCCCGATAACTGGGGCCCCTTGGTCGAATTGGCCGGGCTCATGGGAGCAGCCACGGCTTGTTCCCGTCCGGTTTCTGATGAAGGCTGGAGACCGCACGAAGAGCATACAGGGCAAACCGGAAAAATCATTGCACCAAACCTTTATATTGCCATCGGTATCTCGGGTGCAACGCAGCACCTGGCAGGGGTCAGCTCCTCACGTTATATCGTAGCTGTCAATACGGATAAAGATGCACCCATTTTCGGCGCTGCACAATATGGTATCGTGGGTGATGCCGCCAAAATACTTCCCCTGCTCGTCGATTCCTTCCGTCAATTGAAGGGGAAATAACCGGAATCATGGTAAAACAGTTTTTTTTCATAGCAGCCCTCCTGGTCGCAGCGACACTTTTCTTATATACTGCAAGGAGGATAGGATCCTATTTTAAAATGACCAGGGCGGCCTTCCCTGTCAGGGATTTTGGTAAACGGGCAGGAGTGATGTTCCGCGTTGCCATTGGCCAATCGCGTATCTTCAGGCGACCGGTAATTGGTTTTTTTCATGCACTGGTGTTCTGGGGATTTTGTATCATTCTCTTCGGTAGCATTGAGATGATCATCGACGGGTTGGCAGGTACAGAACGATCTCTCAAATTTTCAGGTCCTTTCTATGATTTCATGATAGGAACAGGAGATCTTTTCGCCTTGCTGGTCGCCTTTTCCATCGGAATCTTTCTGTTCCGAAGGCTCTTCCTCCACATCCGCCGTTTCCAGGGAATCGAAATGAAGCATGTTTCACATCTTGATGCCAACATCGCACTGTCGCTCATTCTGCTTTTAATGATTTCATTGCTTGGAATGAACAGCGCTTATTATAGTTTTACCACCCACAGTTTACAACCAGTCTATGGTTTTTATCCTGTAAGCCAATATCTTTCAGCACTTTTTACCAACTCACCGGGCGCTACGGTCCATCTTATTTATGAAATTTGCTGGTGGTCGCATATTTTGCTGATCTTTCTCTTTGCCAACATTTTACCTTATTCGAAGCATTTCCATGTTTTCATGTCGGTTCCCAACGTTTTCCTTTCCCGTCTCGAACCTTTGGGAAAACTGACCAACATGGATTCTGTCACTGTTGCCATTAAAATGATGATGGATCCCACCGCAACCGATACCGCGACGGAAACACAGCAAACCCCTGAACGCTTTGGTATCCGGGATGCTGAAGACCTGACATGGAAAAATTATCTCGATGCGCTTTCCTGTACCGAGTGTGGCCGGTGTACCTCGGTGTGTCCTGCCAATCTTACCGGGAAACGGCTTTCGCCCAGAAAAATAATGATGGATGCCCGTGCCAGGATGAAAGAGAAAGGCCCCGGCCTGGTCAGTAAAGGACGCTCTTACAGTGACAACAAAGCCCTGCTCCGCGACTATATCTCTGAAGAGGAACTCTGGGCTTGCACCACTTGCAATGCCTGCGCCAGAGAGTGCCCGGTCAGCATCAACCATCCAGCCATCATCGTCGATCTCCGTCGCTACCTGGTGATGGAGGAAGCTTCAGCGCCGGGGGGATTGAAAAGTATCTTTAGCAACATCGAAAACAATGGCGCTCCATGGCAGTATTCTCCCGAAGACCGTTTAAAATGGAGCGAAAACCTCACCCTAAAGAGCGCCAACTAAGTCATTCCATCCTGATTATGGATACAAAGAAGATTGAAATCCCGGTTATGGCCGAGCTAAAAGCCCGGAACGAACAACCCGAATACCTTTTCTGGGTGGGTTGCGCCGGCGCTTTTGATGACCGCTATAAAAAAGTGGCCGGGGCATTTATTAAAATACTGACCCACCTGAAAGTCAGCTATGCCGTTTTGGGTAAAGAAGAATCCTGTACCGGAGACCCTGCCCGCCGCGCCGGAAATGAAATGCTTTACCAGATGCAGGCTTTACAAAACATTGAACTGCTGAATGGTTACGGGGTAAAAAAAATCCTGACCATCTGTCCTCATTGTTACAACATTCTGAAAAATGAATATCCCGATCTTGGCGGGCACTACGAGGTGATCAATTACCTTCAGTTCCTCGATCAGAAAATTTCGGAAGGAACGCTGATCATCGATCCGGCAATCCTGCACGACCAGGTCATCACTTACCATGATCCCTGCTATCTGGGAAGGGCCAATGACATTTACTTTGAACCCCGGTCGATTCTTAAAAAGCTGTCATCCCGCATCGTGGAAATGAAGCGGCACAAAAGCAACGCGTTGTGCTGCGGGGCCGGCGGTGGACAAATGTTCAAGGAAGCGGAGAAAGGAGATAAGGAGATCTTCATTGAAAGAACAGAAGAGGCCATACGTACGGGCGCTTCCCTGATTGCAACAGCATGTCCTTTTTGCATGACCATGCTCACCGATGGGCTCAAATACAAAAACCAGGAAGAAGTTGTGAAAAATTTCGATATTGCCGAATTGATCACCCAATCACTCAATATTTAAAAAACCAACAAAACATGGAGTCAAAGAAAGTTCTGAAAAGTGGCGAATTTCTTGTAGATGAGATCCCCTGCCAGGAAATATTCATACCGGAAGAATTCGGTGAAGAGCAACAGATGATTGCACAAACCTGCCAGGATTTTATTGATACTGAAGTGTATCCCAACATCGATAAGATCGATTCACCCGACATCCAATTGATGAAAGAAACCCTTTTAAAAGCAGGAAATCTCGGGTTGATGGGAATTTCCATTCCTGAAGTATATGGCGGTTTTGGACTCTCTTTCACTACGCAGATGCTGGCAGCCGAGAAGATCGGTGCAGGCCACTCTTTTTCAGTAGCTTTCATGGCTCATACAGGGATCGGAACTCTTCCGATCATGTATTATGGCAATGAAGATCAAAGGCAGCGTTATGTCACCCGACTGGCTACCGGTGAATTGTTAGGTGCCTACTGTCTTACCGAACCGGGGGCAGGGAGTGATGCCAATTCGGGTAAAACCATGGCCACTTTATCACCCGACGGAAAATATTATATCCTGAACGGGCAAAAGATGTGGATCACCAATGCCAATTTCGCAGACACCCAGGTCGTCTTTGCCAAAATTGACAAGGATCGGGTACTCAGTGCATTTATCGTAGAAAGAGCTTTCAAAGGGGTGGTTGTCAACCCCGATGAGCACAAAATGGGTATCAAAGGTTCTTCCACTGCACAGATTTTTTACAATGATGTTCACGTTCCGGTTGAAAACCTGATCGGTGCAAGGGGTGAGGGATTCCGCATCGCTTTGAGCATTCTTCACATGGGCCGGCTGAAGCTGGCCGCGAATGTTTTGGGGGCAGCCAAAAGGGCAATTTCGGTCTCCGTGCAATACGCCAATGAAAGGAAACAGTTTGGCACCCTGATCTCCGGTTTCGGGGCTATCAAATACAAACTCGCCGAGCAGGCGATCCGCACCTATGCCCTGGAATCTGCTGTTTACAGGGTGAGCAAAGACATTGACGGACAGATAGAGCGGAACAAAGCCGAAGGAATGGATATAGGAAGAGCTTCCATTGAAGGAATCAGCCATTATGCTGTTGAAGCTGCATTACTCAAAGTCTTTGGATCGGAAGTCCTTGATTATGTTGTAGATGAAGCAGTTCAAATTCATGGCGGCATGGGTTATTCCGCCGAAGTTTCAGTTGAACGAGGCTACCGTGATTCAAGGATCAACAGGATTTTTGAAGGTACCAATGAGATCAACCGGCTGCTGGTAGTGGATACGGCGATGAAAAGGGCCATGAAAGGAGATTTTGACCTCTTCGGAAAAGCTGCTCTGTTGGCTTCTCAAGGAACAGCCTGTATCCTGGAAGCGAAGGAAGGGGAATCCTGGTTTGAATCCCGTTACCGCATCGTGAAAAATTTCAAAAACCTGATCTTAATTTTGATTCGTGCGGCTTCAGAGCATTTCGACAAGAAACTGGTCCATGAACAGGAGGTGATGAACAACTTGACCGACATGATGATCGATACTTATGTTGCTGAATCAACCCTGATGCGTATTGAAAAATTGGTTTCTATTAAAGGTGAAGAGTCTTTATCAATCAATCAATCGATCCTGGATGTATTTCTATACGATGCCGCAGCAAGGGTTCGTAAAAATGGCACCGATGCTGTATCATCCTTTATGGTCGGCCCGGTTGCTCAAGAACATATTCAATTGATTGAAAAGGCAGTACGGACAGAGATTATCAATGTTAAAGTCCTCCGGAGGACGATTGCCGATCGATTGATCGAAGAGAACACCTATAAATTTTAACCAGGTAGCTGATGGAACTGATCCTTGTACCGGTTGTCCTGATTCTTTTCCTTTTCCTTATGATCATTTTTTGGAGAAGGATCTGGATAACCCTGCAAATATCTTGGTTATCAATCTTTTACGGAAGGTACAGTTTTGAGTTCCTGGAGTTTTTCAAAACCAGGAATATCAGAAGTCCGCACAACACCTGCATTAAGGATGAAATCACGGTTCATTTCCTGGTGTTTTACAAGAAGTTGAGAAACTTCAGGGAAATAAAGACACCCTATGAACTTACTTTCAGTGATACCCCTGCCTTTTCAACTTACAAGGAGGTCCGGAAGCTGAAAGGAATTCCCGACTGCATGAATATTGCCCGTTTTCCAGAGGGCAAGGTAGTCCTTTTAGGTTACAGGGAAATTCTGCAGGATATCAGGGTCAAACGTTTGTATTATTTCATCCACGACCGGTTTATCCTGGGTGAAATTCAATTCAATGAATCCTTGCGGCAGGATTCGGCTCCTTTGTTGAAGCATATCGCCGGGCTTTACTTAGATGGTGCACCATTGGCTGATGAAACGGTGTACCTCAGTGATCCAAAAGGAAATCAGTTGCTTTATGAAAACAACGGGTTTTCATTATCGGTGAAGATTCTTTTTCATGGAGATCCGGTGATTGACAATTTGTTGACATCCACATTCACTAAAAAGCCTGCCGGAGAAGCCGATTACGGAAAGACCCTTCGGGATGAAGGGCAGTTAAACCGGTTCTGAGGTTGAGACAGTGACCTTAATCTCCTGCTTTTCAGTGTCGAGATCGACGGTGATCAAGTCATGTGATGACAATTTTGTCTTTATGATCTCCTCTGCAAGGGTGTCCTCCACGTATTTTTGAATGGCACGTTTTAAGGGTCTGGCGCCAAACTGAGAATCCCATCCTTTTTCTGCAATGAAATCCTTGGCCTCCGGGGTGATCAGGATGTGATATCCCATTTGGGCAATCCTGTCGTAGAGCTGTTTCAGTTCAATATCGATAATTTTGTGAATATCTTCCCGTTCCAGAGATTCGAAGATGATGACATCGTCGATGCGGTTAATGAATTCGGGTGCGAATGCTTTTTTCAATGCATTTTCAATGACACTCCGTGTATGATCGCTGCTGCCAGCTTGTTTAGCCGACGTAGTGAAGCCGACTCCCTGTCCGAAATCTTTCAGTTGCCTTGAGCCGATGTTAGAGGTCATGATGATGATGGTGTTCTTGAAATCGACCCGGCGCCCGAAGCTGTCGGTAAGCACCCCGTCGTCAAGCACTTGTAGCAAGAGATGAAACACATCGGGATGTGCTTTTTCAATTTCGTCAAGCAGTACTACAGAATAGGGTCGGCGGCGGATTTTCTCTGTGAGTTGTCCTCCTTCTTCATACCCGACATAACCCGGGGGCGCTCCGATCAATCTGGAAACGGCAAATTTCTCCATGTATTCACTCATGTCGATTCTTACCAAGGCTTCGTCGGAGTCAAAAAGATAGCGGGAAAGGATTTTAGCCAGGTGGGTTTTCCCAACGCCGGTGGGGCCTAAAAAGATGAAGGTGCCAATGGGTTTGTTGGGGTCTTTCAATCCTGCGCGGTTGCGGCGGATGGCCCTGACTACTTTCCGGATGGCGTCATTTTGGCCAATGACGGCATTTCCAAGTTCGTCTTCCATATTGATCAGGCGGTCGCTTTCATTCTTGGCAATTCGTTGGACCGGAATTCCTGTCATCATGGCAACCACTTCTGCTACATTTTCTTCGGAAACGGTTTGCCGGTTAAGTTTGGCATTCTCTTCCCATTTTTTCTTTTCCCGTTCCAGGCCTTCCTGTAGTTTTCTTTCCGAATCCCTGTGATCGGCAGCTTCTTCAAACTTCTGGCTGTTAATGGCCTGGATTTTCTTTTTCCGCGTCTCTTCAATTTGGTTCTCAATCGAAATGATCTCCTGTGGAACGTTGATATTGGAGATATGGACGCGGGCACCTGCTTCATCCAGGGCATCGATTGCTTTATCAGGAAGGTAGCGGTCGGAGATGTACCGATTGGTCAGAGTAACACAGGCATTGATAGCATCATCGGTGTATTTGACGAGGTGGTGGTCTTCGTATTTCTCTTTGATGTTGTTAAGGATTTCGACGGTCTCCTCCGGCGAGGTCGGATCGACGAGTACTTTCTGGAAACGGCGTTCAAGTGCTCCGTCCTTTTCTATGTATTGCCGGTACTCATCCAGTGTGGTTGCGCCGATGCATTGTATTTCACCACGTGCCAAAGCCGGTTTGAACATATTGGAAGCATCGAGTGAACCTGAAGCGTTACCGGCTCCGACAATGGTATGGATCTCGTCGATAAAGACGATGATGTTGGGATTTTTCTCCAGTTCGTTCAATACCGCTTTCATGCGCTCTTCAAACTGTCCGCGGTATTTTGTTCCGGCTACCAGCGAGGCCAGGTCGAGCGAAACGACACGTTTGTTGAAGAGGGCGCGAGATACCTTTCGCTGGACGATCCGCAGTGCCAGTCCTTCGGCAATGGCTGATTTTCCCACGCCGGGTTCACCGATGAGGATCGGGTTGTTTTTTTTTCGCCGGCTGAGGATTTGAGCGATCCTTTGCAACTCTTTTTCCCGGCCCACGATGGGATCGAGCCTTCCTTCTTCTGCTGCTTTTGTGATATCGCGCCCGAAATTATCCAGCACGGGAGTTTTGGATTTTGGATCCTGTGTTTTTTTTGCGCTGCCTCCCAGGTTTTTGCTGCCCTCTTCGGGATCTTCTTCATCATCATCTTTAGGCAGAATGTCCATCGGATCGGGACTCGTTTCCTCCACGCCATTGGTGAGGATCGATTTCAGTTCTTCTTTTACCGAATTATAGGTGATCCCTAACTGTTCAAAATTTTTTGTTACGAGGTTGTTCTCATCTTTCAAAATAGCCAATAAAAGATGCTCTGTTCCAATCAGGTCGCAATTGAATAATTTGGCTTCCAGATAAGTAATTTTAAGCGCACGTTCCGATTGTTTGATCAGGGGAAGTTGTTCGGTGCTCGCGGGTCGTTCCTTATGACTTGCTACTGCCATTTCGATCTTTTTCCTCAGTTCTGACAGGTTGACTCCAAGGTTTCTCATGATCTTCACTGCCAGACATTCGTTCTCTCGGACTATGCCCAATAATAAATGTTCCAGACCGATATAATCATTGCCCAGTCGCTGGGCTTCTTCACGGCTATATATCAACACATCTTTGACGTGCTGTGAAAATTTTGCCTCCATAATTCGCTGCTTTTCACTTTAAAATCAGGTTACCACAAAAACCGAACCACAAAACAAAACGGAAATCTTGTCAACTGCTCCAAAAGTACGATCGAATTGCTGAAGTGAATCGTAAATCGCTTGAATTTATTAACATTTCCATGTTAGTAACCAGTGAAATTTTCAAGGTGATAATCCATGGTTTATCGGTGGAATTTTGCTATCTTCGTTGTTTGTTTTAACAGTTTTTATCTGCTTGATAATTAACTCAATAACATATCTATAACTACCTATGGCGACAGAAGAAAAAATTGTTCAGGTCAATATTGAAAACCAAATGAAAACGGCCTACATCGATTACTCGATGTCGGTGATTGTGCAGCGGGCATTACCGGATGTAAGGGATGGTTTTAAACCTGTCCACCGGCGCGTACTCTTCGGAATGTACGAGTTAGGCATTCTGTCAAACCGGTCTTATAAAAAATCAGCCAGAATTGTTGGTGAGGTTCTTGGTAAATATCACCCCCACGGAGATACTTCCGTGTACGATGCCATGGTCCGGTTAGCACAGGATTGGAGCTTGCGATATCCGCTGGTTGACGGTCAGGGAAATTTCGGATCGATGGACGGTGACAGCGCTGCTGCCATGCGTTATACTGAAGCCAGGATGCAGAAGATAGCGGAAGAGATGGTGGCAGACCTCGAAAAGGATACGGTGGATATGCAATTGAATTTTGATGATTCTTTGAAAGAGCCGATGGTGATGCCTTCTAAAATACCGAACCTGCTGATCAACGGGAGCAGCGGCATTGCTGTTGGCATGGCCACCAACATGGCTCCTCATAACCTGCGGGAGGTAGTCGACGGGATCATTGCCTATATCGATCATCGCGACATCACGATTCCCGAATTGATGAAATATATTAAAGCGCCCGATTTTCCTACCGGAGGGATCATTTATGGCTATGAAGGGGTAAAGGAAGCCTTTGAAACCGGCCGGGGCCGAATCATTATCAGGGGAGAATCAACCATTGAACAGGACAAACACGGCCGGGATATGATCGTGGTTACCTCCATTCCTTACCAGGTGAACAAGGCTGACATGATCAAGAAAACCGCTGATCTGGTCAATGAAAAGAAACTGGAAGGAATCAGCGACATCCGGGATGAATCAGACCGGAACGGGGTTCGGATCGTTTATGAACTCAAGCGCGAAGCCATCACCAACGTGGTGCTGAACAAGTTGTACCAAATGACACCGCTCCAGACATCCTTCAATGTCAACAATATAGCATTGGTTAAAGGGCGACCGATGACCCTCAACCTGAAGGACCTGATCTATCATTATGTCGAACACCGGCATGAAGTGGTCACCCGCCGTACCCGCTTCGAACTGGCTGAAGCTGAGAAACGCGCTCATATCCTCCTTGGTCTGCTCATTGCGCTGGACCACCTGGATGAAGTCATTGCACTGATCCGCGCTTCACAAACTCCGGAGGATGCAAAAACCGGATTGATGACCACCTTTGCTTTGTCGGAAATACAAGCCAAAGCCATCCTTGATATGCGACTGCAAAGGCTCACCGGACTGGAACGGGAAAAAGTAAGGGAAGAGTACGAGGAGTTGATGAAGCTCATTGAGCATTTAAAGGAAATTTTAGGCAACGAACACCTGCGCATGGAGATCATCAAGAGCGAACTGCTTGAGATGAAAGAGAAATATGGTGATGAATCCAGAACCCAGATCGTTTACGCTGCTTCCGATTTCAAGATCGAAGATACCATTGCCGATGAAAATGTGGTAATCACCATTTCCCATCTGGGTTACATCAAACGGACTCCCCTCACCGAGTACCGGCGCCAGAACAGGGGTGGGAGAGGAGTGAAGGGAAGCGATATCCGGGATGATGATTTCCTGGAACATCTTTTTGTGGCTACCAACCATAACTACCTTTTGCTCTTTACTGAAAAAGGTAAATGTTTGTGGATCAGGGTTTTTGAAATTCCCGAAGGAGGTAAAAACTCCAAAGGTCGCGCTATTCAAAACCTGGTGAACATTACCCCGGATGACAAGGTCAGGGCTTTTATCAATGTCAAAGACCTCAAGGATGAAACTTACATCGCCAACAACTACATCATTCTTGCCACCCGTCAGGGAACCATTAAAAAGACCAGTCTTGAAGCCTATTCCCGTCCCCGGCAGAATGGTATCAACGCGATTACCATTCATGAGGGCGATCAATTACTCGAAGCCCGGTTGACTCAGGGAAACAATGAAATCCTCATAGCACTTCGTTCAGGAAGAGCTATTCGTTTCAACGAGCAGAAAGTGCGGCCCATGGGGCGCAACGCAGCCGGTGTCAGAGGGGTCACCCTGGCAGGAAATGAAGATGAAGTTATTGGCATGATTTGTGTGGTACCGGAGAAAAAAGCTGACGTATTGGTAGTTTCTGAAAAAGGCTATGGAAAACGTTCTGATCTGGATGATTACAGGATTACCAACAGGGGAGGAAAAGGGGTGAAAACACTGAACATCACCGATAAAACGGGTCAATTGATTGCCATTAAAGACGTTACGGATACTGATGACCTGATGATCATCAACAAATCCGGAGTCATTATCCGGATGGCTGTTTCTGATTTACGAGTGATGGGAAGGGCTACCCAGGGCGTGCGGTTGATCAAGATCGATAACGGTGATGCCATTGCAGCCGTCGCCAAAGTGGATATTGAAGAGGGGGCAGCCAACGGTGAAGAGGAGATCACTGAGGAAACAGACGAAATGGGAGTCACAGGTGGTACCTCCGAAGAACCTGTTAATGATTTCACAGAAGGGGAGTCAGTTGAAAATTAATTTAATTTAGCGTAGCAATCAATCACCGAGGTTTTTATATCTTTGCCCGCTGAAAAGGAGAGTAATAATAACATACTAACAATCAACACAATGAAAAAAATTGCATTGACTTTATTTGTGGTTTTTGCCATGACCATGGCTTTTGGCCAGAAAAACGTCCGGCAATCTGCTTCCAACTATCTCAAAGATGGTAAATTAGATAAGGCAATGGAAGCCATCAATCAATGTATTCTGGATCCGAGTACAGCACAGGATGCAAGAGCTTGGTTTATCCGGGGAAACATTTACCTGGAAATTGCCAATACCCAGGACGAGAAATTCAAGGCATTGGATTCTGATCCCATGACAAAATCAATTGATTCATATAAGAAGGCGGTAGAATTCGATCCGAAAAAAGAATATTTCGATGATATCCTTGCGAAATTGAACTGGCAAAGAAACAACTATTACAATGCCGCAGTAGAAGCATACAACAAGCGTGAATACAAGGATGCCATGTCGAATTTTGCCAAAGGAGCAGAAGTGATCGAAGCTTCCGGAATCGCCGACACCTTATCCCTGCTCAACGCCGCTACCTGTGCTTCGCTGGCCAACGAAAAAGCAGCCGCAAAGGATTATTACCTGAAACTGATCAAGGGGAACTATAAATCCCTGAATTTATATGTGGCTTTATCTGACATATACCGTCAGGAACAAGATTCTGCCAATGCCTTAAAATATGTCCGCATGGGTCAGAAAGAGTACCAGAATGATCTTCGTTTATTGTTGACGGAAACCAATATTTACCTGACCTTCAACGATACAAAAAAAGCGTTAACCAACCTTGAAATCGCCCGGAAAAAGGATTCTTCCAATTATTCAGTCTATTTTGCACTTGGAACCATCTATGACAATTTATCCAATGATTCTACCAAATCTGAAGCTGTCAGATCAGACGCCTTTGACCAGGCTATCAGAACATACAAAGAAGCATTGCGACTCAATCCTGAATATTTTGAAGCAAATTATAACCTGGGAGCAATGTTTGTGAACAAGGCAGCCGGTATCAACGATGAAGCAAACCGTTTACCACTGGATGCAACGGCCCAATTTGATAAATTAAAGAAGGAGGCAGACAGCTATCTGGAAAAAGCATTACCTTACCTCGAAAAGGCATCCGTGTTACAACCGGATGATCTGAATACGTTGTATTCTTTAAAACAGATCTACGCCAGGACGAACCACAATGACAAGCTCAAGGACATCCAGGATAAGATCAACGAGGCACAGCAGAAGAAATAAAGGTTATACTTTATAGAAAAGGAGAGTCTTCCACAGGAAATTCTCCTTTCTTTTAAAAGTTGCTACTTAACATAATATTAATTATAAGAAATATTGAATGGTAACAACTAATAGCTGATTCTGTTTCTCCAGGACAGTCCCGGCAGGCTATTTCACCGGAAAAACAATATCGGTTTGCCACTTCAGGCTGTCTTTCTCCTGCATGGGATCGGTCACGTAAATTTCCCATGGGCCTCCGGTAATCTCCAGTTTACTCTCCTTACAATAGGTATCTAAAGCGTAATAGGCATCAGCAGTCTTTGAATAAGGGCCGAAATAAATGGCTTTGACTGCTTTCTGTTCAGGATAACAAACCACTTCAATCCTGCCTTTCCCTTTATTAGCAAATTCAACAGGGATCCCAATATCCATTACCGAAAACATGGTCGTTGAATCCCACCGGATATATACCGCAAAAGGATATCCTTTTACTTTGAGCCGTGAAGCATGAATGAATTCGGTAATTTCACCATACGCTTTGCCCATAATCTGGCTGTACGTTGCAGGTCCGGCAGAATCCCTGACCACAAGGGCCAACTGTGCCGGCAACCGAGTCATCTCAATCCGTGGCCATTTGTTTCTTGTCTCTGCCAACTCCTTCAGTTTTAAAAGTCCTTTTTCAAAATCCGGTCCCATCATCCGATCCATGAATAACCCCATGTACCGGTTCAATGGATTGTTTCCCAGGTCTCCTTCATCCGACCAGATTACCTTACAGGAATCCTCCTCTATTATGGCAATCTTCCCCTTTGACCGGTACTTGCCCTGTGCAAAAGAAAGATCATAAGCTACTAACTGGTCAGGAACCAATTCTGTAGCAACCATCTCTCCCTGGCCCATTTTCTTTCCTTCCCATTTCCACGTCGCACCCGGTTGACCGACAGGACCTGAAATTTCAAAGATCGCTGTTGTGTCTTCTTCCTTGGTCCATGGAACCCAAAGTGTCCATTTATCAAAATTAGATGTTAAATTGTATATCAATGTTTTATCAGCCTTTATATAAATAATTCGTTCAACTGAATATTTCCTTGGGAGCAGGTAGGCTACGACCAATAAAACAGCGACTATACCAAGAAGCCAATAAATGATTTTTATCAGAATTTTCATGGTGGCGGACTTTAAGTTACAGTTGTAAAAATACTACATATATCGGCAAAAGGAAACTGTTGCATAGAATTATTGCTAATTTTGCGCACTAACTTCACTCATGCAGGATGAAAATTGCTATTACAGGCGCCAGTGGCCATGTCGGGATCAATCTATGCAACACGCTGCTACAAGCCGGTCACCAGGTTAAAGCTTTATACCATCGAAACGACCAGGAACTAAAAAAGATTCCGGTTCAACTTATCAAAGGGGATGTTTTAGACAAAACTTCTATCCGTTTGTTACTGGAGGATGTCGAAGTAGTATATCACCTGGCCGCGAAAATATCTATTGTCGGTGATAAAGACGGGATGGTACATCGTACCAACAGCGAAGGCACCGGCAATCTGCTTGATATCGCTCTTGAAAAAGGCATCAGGCGCTTCATCCATTTCAGTTCTATCCACGCTTTTCAACAGCACCCCCTAAATGAGCGGTTGGATGAAAGCCGTCCGTTGGTCCAGGACAAAGGATTTGCTTACGATTGCTCCAAAGCTTCCGGCGAGAGGGCTGTCAGGGAGGCTGTTAGCAAAGGTCTTGACGCAGTGATTCTGAGCCCGACGGCCATCATTGGTCCGGCTGATCCTGAACCATCATTGACCGGGAAAGCGATTGTAGATCTTATCAACCATAAAATCCCTTCGCTGGTGCCGGGTGGTTATGACTGGGTTGATGTCAGGGATGTCGTAGATGCTGCTGTCGCTGCCATTGATAAAGGCAGGTGCGGTGAAAAGTACCTGTTATCGGGTCATTGGCACAGCCTCACTGACCTTGCATCCATTTTGGAAAAGGAGTCGGGAAGGAAGATCGTAAAGACGGTCCTGCCTTTCTGGTTAGCCAGGGTTGGATTGCCCTTTATCAGTCTCTACAGCGCACTTAGCAAGAAAGAACCCCTCTACACAAAGGAATCGCTGGTTATCATCAGTGAAGGCAGTCGGCTGACTGATCATTCCAAAGCTCAGAAAGAACTTGGGTTTCAGCCACGTCCTTTCACGGAAACCATCCGCGATATGGTAGCCTGGCTGAAGCATAACCATTTTATTCAATAATTTCCTGATGAAAGAATCGACTTTTTACCTCCTTGTTTATACCTGGATTGCTATTGCAATCTTTGTTTTTCCGGTGATCATCAGGATTGTAGCGCCTTATGGAAGACATTCCAGTAAAAAATGGGGTGCGGTGATCGACAACCGTCTGGGATGGATACTGATGGAATTGCCTGCATTGCTGGTATTCGCCTGTTTTTTCCTTTTCGGGACCGGAAATCGTCCCGCGGTAACCTGGATCTTTTTTTCTTTATGGCTGCTCCATTATTTGAACCGGACCCTGGTCTTCCCTTTCCGGTTAAGGACGAAAGGGAAAAAGATGCCGCTGGCTATCGTGTTGATGGGCAACGGTTTTAATTTCATGAATGGTTTCATCAACGGGTATTTCCTGGGAACCCTGGCTACCCCGGATCAATATCCTTTGGGTTATTTTTTGGATATGCGATTTATCGCAGGGATTTTAATCTTCTTCGCGGGGATGTTCATCAACTGGCAGGCCGATACCATACTGATCCATTTGCGTAAACCTGGCGAGACCGGCTATGTGATTCCTCAAAAGGGATTTTTCAGGTTCGTTTCGTGTCCCAACCACTTTGGTGAAATCCTGGAATGGACTGGTTTTGCGGTGATGACCTGGAGTTTGCCTGGACTTTCATTTGCTGTATGGACTGTGGTCAATCTTCTTCCGCGGGCTTTACACCACCATAAATGGTACAAAGCGACCTTTCCCGATTACCCGGCAGAGAGGAAAGCGGTTTTCCCGTTTTTTCTTTGAGTCCCCTCCCCTATGGACTTCATGGAAACGATGCTCGTTTTGGAAGAACGGTTGAAAAAGCCGCTCCCGGGCCGTACAGCCCAGTTAAAGATGGCATCCATGGCGAGGTTACAAAGTCTGATGAATTTTATTCAGCCTGACAATGCTATTCCAAGCAGTGTACTGATCCTCCTGTATCCGATGGATGGAGAGATCGGTCTCGTACTGGAACAACGACCTAAATATAAAGGAATCCATTCTGACCAGGTCAGTCTTCCCGGTGGAAAATCTGAGGATGATGACCAGAGCCTTATCTATACTGCTTTAAGAGAGGCAGCAGAGGAAACAGGGATTGATCCGCTCCAGGTTCAGATCATCGGGCAATTGACTGAATTGTATATTCCTCCCAGCAATTTCCTGGTCACTCCCATTGTAGGTTATATGGCGACCCGCCCGCGGTTTGTTGCTGATCCCAAAGAGGTCGCGACGCTTATTGAAATACCTTTGCGTGCCTTGCTTGATTCGGGCAATGTCAGGCAGCAAAAAATAAAGTTACGGAGAGGTTTTTCCTTAAAAGTACCGGCCTATGTCATCAGCGGGCATACCATCTGGGGTGCTACAGCTATGATGCTGAGTGAGTTTTGTTCAATCCTCGAAGAGTCGAACCTTTAACTGACCCGGTACAATGGTCAATCATTGTGTTAATGGGGTAAAGCAAAAGCTGCCCGGAATGCGTCCCACCGTAAACTGGCGGATCAAAACACCGTTTGGGTCATACTGATAGACCACGCCATTCTGAACATAATCCAGGGCATCACTAACAAACACAGTCCTGTTTACCGGATGGACAGAGAGTCCGTATAGCAAACGACCGTTGGAAGGAATCCAAGGGTTTGCCGGTATGGTCTCAGATTGGATGGGCATCCGGAAAATCCCGCCGTTCAAAAAGTAGAGGGTATCACCGGCCGTGTTAATGGTGAGTTTTCCGGGAACTCTCTGGCTGGCCTGAAAGGGGATCACTTCCTCGATGGCTCTGTTCGAAGGATTGATCCGCATAAGCGAAGGTCTTTCGTAGAAATCGTAGCCCCCGGAACATAAGACCCAGATCTTGTTGTTTTTATCCATTACCATGCCAATGGGTTCTTTTCCACAGGGCAGGGTATCGACCACCTGATCTGATTCTGTATCCAATACGGCAATCCACTGGTGTCTTTTCGAGCTCGGTTCCCTGTACTCTCCGATACAGGTGACAAACATGAATTTGTCGCAGAGCACCAGGTTTTCGGTCCACCCTTCGATGAGAATGGTACCAGTAATCTCATTGGTAACCAGGTTAAGGATGGAAATTCCTTTCTTCAGGTTAGAGACATAAGCTTTTTTGGAGTTGATGACCCCGATATGCCTGGGACTTGGGAATCCTTTGATGGTCTGAATCGATTTAAAAGTTTGTATATCAACAATTTCAATAATATAAGAATTATTGACCACGATGTAACCTTTACCGTTGATGATTTTCATTGACTGGGCTACGTCCCCCAGATTTCTGCCATTTTCTTTGGTGAATATATTCTGGGTAGCGATACCTGTGGTATAATCGACAAACGTGACGGAAGCGTTGCCCCAGTTGTAATTGCCTTCATTGATCACAAAAACCCCTTTGCCATATTCGGCAGGTTTGGTGGTTGTATCATAAGGGTCGACTGTAATTTCCCGAATGGGATCTTTAGAACAAGAGATCAGAAAAATACAAGACAGGAGTATAAGAAACCGGGACAAGTGTGTGACGAGGCTCATTTTCCTGAAGGTTTGTCGAAGGTAATTTTCAGGGTCAAACGGTAATTAATGCCAGGCATCGGGCGGTTGGTCACAGATTGGTAATCGAGGTTAAAAAGGTTGTCAATTTCACCTTGTAAAGATAAGACAATATCACGGTAATTAAAGTTTTTCCCGGCCAAAATGTCCGACAGGGTATATCCCGGCATCATGGAGAGGTTGTCTTTCCCAGTATAACGTGCACTGATGTAAGAGAAATTGTACTGTATAAAAAATCTCCATTTTTCCAGCGTCAGAGCGCTGTTCAGGTTATGGACAGGGACATAGATCAGTTGCTTACCAATTTTATTGTCATATTCTGAACCGGCTTTTTCGTATGTTGAGCGTGTAAAGGCATAGCGACTGGTCCAATCCATCAGGATGCCCCATTGTTCGACATGAAGATCCAGTCCGGTTTCGATTCCGCGTGCCCGAACTTCGTCGATATTTTCAGGTTTCCACAGACTGCTGCCTTCGACGGGCGACCAGGTAATCATATCGTAAATCCATGTATAATAGCCACTTAAAGATGGTTCAACACTGAATTTCCCGTTTTTTGACCGATGGTTCCACAGGGTTCCGAATTCCAGGGAATAGTTGTTCTCCGGTTTCAAATCCGGGTTACCAGTAATGGACCAGTAGAGGTCGTTGAGAGTGGGATAACGATAATTTCGGGCTGCATTGAAAGTTATCTTCCAATCAACATTTGTAACAGGTTGATATTCTACACCAAGGGCGGGTATGATGGGTAGGAATTTATCATCGATCACCTCCTGGCGGATCACCAGGGAGCTACTCAGTTTATGGCTGATGTTCCAATTGAATTCGGCAAAGAGGCTGGTTGTGTTTCGGGTTTTTATACCGTCGTAAGCATCGGAGCGTACCCAGTCGCGTGTGAAATCAATGCCGGGTTTGATGGTCAGGTTTTTTATTCCGAACCAGGAAAACCGGACTCTGTTGATCCAGGAATAGTATTGATGGGTATTGTCGATTGTTGAATCGAGGCGATAGTTCATCCATTCGTCAACCAGGCATGTTTTGACCATGAGGTTATATTTGCGGTCGACGTATTTGTATTCCAGGACAGCCCGAAGCGCCTCTTCTTTTTGTTTTTCCTGATGATCCAGATCGTAGTCGGTCACAGTGGGTGGAAGGTTCCGGTCAGAAAAGTTGTACCAGAATTTTCCGGAAATCAGGTGATGGTCTTTGATCTTCCAGAACAATTCCTGGGTAAGTCCTGCCTGTAGAAAAGATGCATTTTGTTGACGAACATTACTTTTCAGGTAATCGTTATAATAAAGAAAGTCGTTCAGGCTGGTTGAGTATTCACCTTTTGTTTGAGACTGGAAGGATTGGTTTCCTGCAAGTACAGAAAGGTTGGTGGTATAGGTATCAAAGCTTCCAATAGTTTGAGAGAGTTTGATTTTCAATCGTTTGTTCCAATCAGGTTGGGTCGTCAGGTTGATCACTCCTCCAAAAGCGCCGCTGGTTCTGGATATTCCTGTCGCGCCATATAAAATTTCAATTTCATCAAATTGGGAAACAGGAATTTGCGACAGGTCGATTTGTCCTAACATGGGCGAATTGAGGTTGATTCCGTTCCATTCCACCTGTGTATGTTGGGCGGTTGTACCCCTGAACGATGGTGAAGCCAGGCTCCCATTACCATAAGATTTGATAAAGATGAGTGAATTCTTGGAAAGAATGTCCGACAGGTTGGCTTCAGGATGTTTAAGGAGGAGGAGGGAGTCGAATTTTTCTCTTTTAAAACCCTGATTACCTGATATATAGCCTGATTTTACTTCGAACTCCGGTAATTTCAGGGTATCAGAGAGGTTTTGTGTAAAGGCTGTGAATCCCCATCCCAAAGGCAGGAATATAAACAGGAAATATCGCAAGGGGATGAAAAAGGGTTTATTCTTTAACAACTTTTCTGGTTAAGGTAGTACCATCTTTCCAGCGAAGGCGGGCGATATAGATACCGGTGGGAAGGGATGAGCAGTCCAGCGAGGTCCGGTGTTCAAATTGTTGTTGAAAAAGAATTCTGCCGTCGGCTGAAGTAAACAGTAAATAACAACTTCCGGGGCTGTTGGACAGGAAAGTCAGTTTGTTCTTAAACGGGTTTGGGTAGCTGAGAATCCAGGTCGATAAAGGGGCATCATCGATGCCCTGGGCGAAGTTATGGATCACGCCCACTGCATCCAAATCGAATCCGCCGGTATCGAAAGGAGTAGGCCAGGGATCATTGATTACATTGCCGGCTGCGTCACTACTGGTATAGTTGTCAAGGATGGCGCCTCCCACGTCGACAATTTTTACATAATTGATATCATTCAGGTCGATTCCGGTACTGTCCATCAGATCCTGAAGATCGAAGGGGGTTCCGTAGAGTGCCTGGTATTTTCCGGCTAAGTTATTGATTTTTCGCGCATCAATCGTGTCGAAAGTGCCCACCTGGGAGAAAGTCTCCGTGAGAGAAATTGAGGGAAATCTGACGAAACGTCGTCCGTCGGAGCTCACTTCGACGAAAGCCAATTCAAGGAATGTGTGGTTGAAGGCATTTTCAAAGACGGTGAAATCGGCTCCCGGGCCGTTGACAATCGGGCTGGCGAAGGATAAAACGGCTTGTCCGTGGTCACCCAGGCTGACAACCATGTCATCGGCCGGACCTGTAGCATAAAGGGGAGTTCCGTAGGTGGCTTTGTTAAAACCGTTATAGGTAATGGTGGTATCGGCGATGTTAATATAGCCACGGGTGACTTGACAGGTGGTGGCCCAGGCAACGATGGATGAACTGTCTCTGCGCACCGCGGATGATCCGGGTTGACCTGCAGGTGGGGCAAATTGACCCCAGCTTGTCTGGAAAGTCGCAAGGAATAATAACAAAAGGAACTTTTTCAAACTGAATGTGGTTTAAAATTCTCCACTGTTACAATACAAAGATAAAAAGAAATTGAAATGTATCGCGTACTAAGGTGTAATTTTGTTCAGGAATAAAATAAATGTCTTATTCGATGTTTTTAAGGAACAACTATTTAACCCGATTTTTCTTGTTTATCTTCTTTCTGACAGGATTGAATTCCTGTTATGTTGCCCGCTACGTCGGTTGGAATTTTGCCGATATCAACGACAGTGAAAAGTTTCCGGCCGACTCCATAGCTGCTTCTTCGCATCCGGTCACTTTTTCGAAAGCAAAGAACATGGGATTGATCGGGAATGAGGTCTATTCTTTTACTGAAGGTTTATCCCTTTCCGTTTTTCTGGAGAATCATCAAACGGCAGCTTTTCTGATCATTCGGGATGACACCCTGGTTTATGAACAATATTTTGGTAAGTACGGCCGGGAATCGGTTTTTCCCTCCTTTTCAATAGCCAAATCGTTTGTTTCAGCACTGGTCGGCATTGCTCTTAGTGAGGGGAAGTTCCGATCGTTGGAGCAACCCATTACCGATTTCCTCCCCGAATTGAAGGATACACTTTTCCGGCATGTCACCTTGCTTAATTTGTTGGAGATGCGATCAGGAATAAGGTTTTCAGAGAGTTATGGAAATCCCTTCGGTTTGACGGCCAAGTTTTATTATGGGTTGAATTTAAAAAAATATACCCTGTCACTGACCATGGAGGAGTTGCCTGGTGTGCGGTACAATTACCAGAGCGCCAATACCGAGTTATTGGCGATAGCGTTAGAGCGGGCGACCGGTACTTCTTTATCGGAATATTTACAGGAGCAAATCTGGGATCCTATGGGGGCTGGTTTCCCGGCTACCTGGAGTGTCGATAGTCGTCGTCACAGGCAGATCAAAGCCTTTTGCTGTATCAATGGAAGATCCGAGGATTTTGCCCGTTTTGGTCAGCTTTACCTCGATAACGGGATGGTTAACGGGGATACAGTGATTCCCCTTTCCTGGATTAAAGAATCACTCACCCTGCGCAATGATTCGAAGGACTCACAGGGATATCCTTATACTTACCATTGGAGGGTGACCCAGGAAGGGGATTTTTTTGCAAAAGGAATCTTGGGACAATATCTTTATGTGTCCCCCTCCAAAAGGGTTGTTATTTACAGGGCCGGAAAAAAATCAGACAGGGTAATCTGGCCTCAGTTTTTCAGGGATCTGATAGGCAGGTTGTGATCATTTGAGTTTCCCGTCCTTGTATTTACTGACTTTTGTCACTTTCCCCGATTCGTCATACTCCATCCAGGTGCCCGTCTGCAGTCCCTTTGAATAATTCCCTTCAATTTTGGTCTTCCCGTTGGGAAAACACTCACGGAAAAGTCCATCGGGTTCATTATTCCGGTAATTCATCACGGATTGGAGAGTATCGGTTGCATAGAATACTTTTTGGGGGCCTTCGAATAATCCGTTTTTGTAGTGGTACTCCGCCACGAGGTGACCATCTTTGTTGTTGAACTTTGAGATGCTGTCTTTTTTATCATCAAGGTAAAAGGATTCTTCCTGGAGTTTCCCGTTTTCGTAAAATTGGCGGTAAAAGCCGTTTTTCTTTCCGTTAACGTAGTTTGTTTCCGTGGCCGGACCGTCGTTGTACTGACTGTAAACAATGTTGAACCCGTGGCGCAGTCCGTTTTTATAATTTTCGGACATGGTGATCCTGCCTCTTTTATCGATGTAAATTGTAGCCCCCTCTTTCTTCCCCATGTTGTAGGCTTCAATGGATGAGACGATTTTATTGGGATAAGTACCCACCCAATTGCCATGTTTCAGGTTCTTGACATAGGTTCCGCGGAAGGTTATCTCTCCAATGGTTTCGACCCATGAACCGGTTTTATTTCCCTGGGCATCCATTTGGTTGAGGGTGTCTGTAGCCTTGGAAGCAATGCTGGTTATTTGGGCGGAGATGGTACCCGAAAGAAGCCAGAGAGGGAGAAAAAGAAGTGTAAGAAGCCTTTTCATGTTTTTTTTACAAATTTATTTTAATTCAGCGAACAAATCAAAAGCATCGGCGGCGGTGATTGTCACATTGGCAAAGATTCCGGGTTTCAGTGGTTTATTCCCGGCAGGGATCAGTACTTCATTATCAACCTCGGGAGAGTCGCCCGAGGTGCGGGCGATGAAATAATCTCCTTCCCGTCGGTCGATAATCACCCTGACGTCTGTCCCGATTTTTTCGCTGTTGAGTTCACCAGAAATATTTTCCTGGATTGTCATCAGTTCTGCAGCTCTTTGTTTCTTACTTTTTTCAGAAACAGAGTCTTTTAACCGGAAGGCCGGAGTATCTTCTTCACGGGAATAAGTAAAGACTCCCAGTCTATCGAAGCGTGCCTCCTCCACAAAGCGTTTCAATTCCCCGAATTCTGCTTCGGTTTCGCCCGGGTAGCCTACGATCAGTGTTGTACGAAGGGTAACACCGGGAATGGTTTCGCGGATGGTCCGGACCAGTCTTCGCGTCGCGTCGGAAGAGATGTTTCGATGCATTGACCGGAGAATCCTGTCGCTGATATGTTGGAGTGGAATATCAACATAATTACAGATGTTGGGATGGTCGCGGATCACTTGCAGCAGTTCGACAGGGAAACCATCGGGATAGGTGTAATGGAGCCGTATCCATTCCAATCCTTCTACCTTTGCGAGGTTTGTCATCAGGGCAGGTAACCGGCGTTCCTTATAAAGATCCAGTCCGTAGTAGGTAGTATCCTGTGAAATAACGTTGAGTTCTCTCACTCCTTGTCCGGCTAATTTTTCAGCTTCAAGAAGCACTTCCTCCATGGGTCGGGATATATGTTTTCCCCGGATCATTGGAATGGCGCAAAAGGAGCATTTCCGGTCGCAACCTTCTGCAATTTTGAGGTAAGAATAATGAGAAGGCGTGGTTAGCTTTCGTTCTCCGATAAGTTCATTTTTCCAAAAACCACCCAGGTGTCTGACAATTTTTTCCAGGTCATTGACACCAAAGAAAGCATCGGTTTCAGGAATTTCTTTTTGAAGTTGATCTTTATATCGTTCAGACAAACAACCCATTACATAAAGATTGCTGAGTTTCCCGGCTTTCCGGGCTTCAGCAAAACGAAGGATGGTATCGATGGATTCCTGTTTGGCGTCGTTGATAAATCCGCAGGTATTGATGATGGCAGTGTCGATCTGGGAAAGGTCTTCAGGATCAAAGATCAGGGTATAGTTGGCGGCTTCAAGTTGCCGCATGAGTTTTTCAGAATCGACCAGGTTTTTTGCGCAGCCCAGTGATACCAAGCCGATCCGGTGCGATCGTTTTTTTGTTCTCAAGGGTGTGAATCGGTAAAGAGGCTGTCAACAAATTCGAAGCGGTTGAACGGTTGGAGGTCTTCCATGGTCTCTCCTACACCAATGTATTTGACCGGAATTTTAAATTGGTCAGATATCCCGATCACAACGCCGCCTTTAGCGGTGCCGTCGAGTTTAGTCAGGGCGAGGGCGTTGACTTCGGTGGCAGCAGTAAACTGTTTGGCCTGTTCGAAGGCATTTTGTCCGGTAGAAGCATCGAGGATCAGGAGAACTTCATGCGGCGCTTCGGGAATGAGTTTCTGAACAACTTTGCGTATTTTGGAAAGTTCGTTCATCAGGTTTATTTTGTTATGGAGCCTGCCGGCAGTATCGATGATCACAACATCCGAGTTCCTGGCAATGGCTGATTTAACAGTGTCATATGCCACGGAAGCAGGGTCGGCGCCCATGCCCTGGGTGATGATGGGAACTCCTACCCTTTCGGCCCAGATGGTCAGTTGGTCGACGGCTGCTGCACGGAAAGTATCGGCAGCACCTAACAAAACAGATTTTCCTGCTTTGCGAAACTGATGGGCCAGTTTACCAATGGTTGTTGTTTTACCGACCCCGTTCACACCGACTACCATTATTACGTAAGGTTTCGGACTTCCGGTGAGAGAAAAATCAGCCGTGTCACCCACGTTGTTTTCCTGGAGTAAAAAGGCAATCTCTTCTTTAAGAATAGAATTCAGTTCACTGGTTCCAAGATATTTATCCTTTGCCACCCGCTTTTGAATACGGTCAATGATCCGCAGGGTGGTCTCCACCCCCACGTCGGAGGTGACTAAAACCTCTTCCAGGTTATCCAAAACTTCATCATCAACGGTTGATTTCCCGACGACAGCTTTCGAGAGACGGGTAAACAGTGATGTTTTGGTCTTTTCCAGGCCCTGGTCCAACCGTTCCTTCTTCTCACGAGAGAAGAGATTCAATAGTCCCATTGTTCGACTTTTAGATATAAAAAAAGCCTTTTTCCGAAGAAAAAAGCTTTTCGGTTCTTATGAACAGGAGATTAGTTTTCTTTTTGTGAAAGAAAGTCTTTCAACATGTCATTGGGAACAATATTTTCCTTGAACACATAAGCACCTGTTTTGGGTGATTTCACCATTCGAATCACTTTGGTAAAATCTTTACCGGAAGATGCTTTAAACGACGCAACTACTTTCTTTGCCATGGTGTTGACTATTTAATTTCCTTGTGAACAGTAACTTTTTTCAGGTAGGGATTGTATTTTTTCAGCTCAATCCTTTCAGGTGTATTTTTTTTGTTTTTAGTGGTAATGTACCGGGAGATACCAGGGACACCGCTGGTTTTTTGTTCTGTACATTCAAGGATCACCTGAATACGCTGGTCTTTGCTCTTTTTTGCCATTGTACGCCTTCTTTTTTCGGACTGCAAAAGTAATGCTAATCCCGGAAAAAACAAAAATTTTTTCTACTTTTATCCCCTATTCGTTTAATTTCAGCAGGACAAACAGTTCAACGTTGGGCATCTGGCAATCTTATATCAATGGTTTCGCGGCTTATCTAAGGCTGGAAAGATCGCTATCGGAGAACTCAGTCAATGCTTATCTTCACGATGTTAAGAAGCTTGCTGAGTATTTTGCATGTCATGAACCGAACCCCGGGCCGCTCAAGGTGACCCTGGACCAGTTGAAAGATTTTTTGCGGTGGATCAATGAACTGAGCATCACCGCAGGTTCCCAAGCCCGGATCATTTCAGGAATTAAGGCTTTTTACCGGTACCTTTTGATAGAGCATCCGAATGCCATGGATCCGACTTTGCTGTTGGAATCTCCCACGATAGGCCGTAAGCTCCCGACGGTGCTGAGTGTGGAGGAAATTGATCAGATGTTTTCACGGATCGATCTCAGCAGGGAAGATGGCAAACGCAACAAAGCCATCCTGGAAACCCTTTACGGATGTGGTTTAAGGGTTTCCGAATTGACAAATCTTAAGATCTCAAACCTTCATTTCGTGGAGGGTTTTATTAAAGTCACCGGAAAGGGAGATAAAGAGCGTTTGGTTCCTGTTGGAAACACCGCCATGCAGGAGATCAATTATTACCTGAAGTACATCCGGAGCCATTTACCTGTTAACAAAGTGGCTGAAGATGTTGTTTTCCTCAACAGGCGCGGTAAAGCCTTGTCACGGGTAATGATTTTTAACATTGTCAAAGACCTCGCGCAAAGGGCCGGAATCCATAAAAGGATCAGTCCTCATACCTTCCGTCACTCCTTTGCAACCCATCTGGTCGAAGGAGGAGCAGATTTGAGAGCGGTACAGGAGATGTTGGGGCATGAATCGATTACGACTACTGAAATTTACACCCATCTTGATCGCGAATACCTCCGGACCGAACTGCTTCGTTTTCATCCACGAAACATGTGAAAAAGATTGGTAGCGTTATCTGCCTTTATTTAAAAGGTGAGTCGGGTTCCTTGGCCATGTGATTATAAACCATTTTATCCATGAACCGGGGGAAAAATTTGTTCAGAAGAACTGTCATCCTGCCCTGGGTTGTCAAGATGATTCGCTCTTTTCTTTTGGTGATGGCTTTTACAATACTGACTGCAACTTTTTCTGCAGGCATCAGCTTGCTTTCATCCAGGGGTGTTTCTCCCTGGGAAGAGCCGTTTTTTGAAAGTGCCACGTTGCGGATGTTCGAGGTTGTAAAACCAGGGCATGCGATGAGGACATGGAGTCCTTTTTTCATGTTCTCGATTCTGAGCACATCCAAAAACCCCTGTATGGCAAATTTGGAAGCAGAATAGCCTGTTCGGCCGGGCAATCCCTTGTAACCGGCAACCGAGGATATACCAACCAGTGAGCCTTGGGATTCGAGCAAATATGGAAGTGCAAATTTGGTGCAATAGACAGTTCCCCAGAAGTTCGTATCCATCACCTTCCGGATCACTTCCAGATCCAGTTCATCGAATAATGCACGCATAGAAATACCGGCATTGTTGACGAGTACATCAATTTTGCCAAACCTGTCAATGGTTTTTTTGATCAATTCTTTACAATCAACTTCGCGGGTCACATCGGTCTGACAGAAGAGCGCATCGGGGGCGAGGGATGCGAGGAGCGGATCAGCGATGACAGATCTTGAAGCCAGCGCCAGTTTAGCCCCATGGCGGGCACACTCCAAGGCCAGGGCTTTTCCGATTCCGGAAGAGGCTCCGGTGATAATGACGACCTTATTTTTCATAGCGGGTGCGAAATCAAGTGAAGCAAAGATAGAATTTAAAACTTTCACTCCATTTACTATCTTCGCCGCGAAATTCATGAATGATGACAAAACGGGAGCAGTTTTACAGGTATCTTGGGTTACCTTCATTCAACCCCTTGGAATTAGATATTGTCAAGGCTGAAGGTGTTTATCTTTGGGATCGTGACGGGAAAGAGTACATTGACCTGGTGGCCGGGATCACGGTTTCCAATATCGGCCACCGCCATCCGGCAGTCCTGGATGCGATCAGGAAACAATTGGATCAATACCTTCATCTCAATGTTTACGGGGAATTCATCCAGGCACCTCAGGTTCAGTTGGCCGTTAAGTTGGTTTCCCTTTTGCCTTCCCCCCTGGAAGCAGTTTATTTTGTCAACTCGGGGAGTGAAGCGATGGAAGGTGCATTGAAGTTAGCAAAACGTTTTACCGGTCGTACAGAGATCATCTCCTTTCGTAATGCTTATCACGGCAGTACGCATGGCAGCCTGAGCATCACAGGCCATGAATCCCTGAAAAACGCTTTCAGACCGTTGTTACCTGATGTGGCAATGGCTACTTTCAATGACCGCAGTGACCTGGAGATGATCTCTTCCCGAACAGCCTGTGTTGTAATCGAAATGGTTCAGGCAGAAGCCGGGATTGTCCGGGCAGAGGAAAACTACATCCGGGAGTTGAAAAAGATCTGTGACCGTGAAGGTGTACTGATCATCCTTGATGATGTACAGATGGGAATGGGAAGAACCGGTAAACTGTTCAGTTTTGAGCATTATGATTTCGTTCCGGATATTTTGGTACTTGCCAAAGCGCTGGGCGCCGGAATGCCACTGGGCGCATTTATTGCTTCCAGAAACGTAATGGATACACTGGCATCCAAACCCGAATTAGGGCACATCACCACTTTTGGCGGGCACCCGGTGAGTTGTGCTGCTGCAATGGCAGGGCTTGAGGTTTTGACAGAAGGAGAACTGATTGCTGAAGCAGAGATGAAAGGTCGGATCTTTTCCGAAAAGTTGGCCGGACATCCTGCTGTATCAGCGGTACGCAGGGTCGGTCTTGCGTTGGGTATCGATCTCTCTCAAGTCGGAAAAAGGAATGATTTCCAGCAATTTTCGCTGGAAGAGGGATTTGTAATTGATTGGTATATGTTCCGGCCAGCCACTTTTCGCTTAGCGCCACCTCTTACCATCACAATGGAAGAGATAGATAAAGCCATTAACAAAGTCCTTGCAGCATTAGACCGGCTTCTTTAAGCCCATCCTGCGACTGTTTCGGATCGTTTTACAACCCCATTTTTTTGCGGAGCTCTTCGGGGATGCTGTTTTTATTGACAAGGATATCGATGGTTTTCAGTTTGACATAAGCTTCTGAAGCATAGATGTATCCATTGTAAGGGTTGCCCTCAGTACCCCAGGAATTTTTAACAATATAGTATTTATTCCCTTTCTGGTCGTTAGCGATCCCGATAATGTGCATTCCATGGTCATCCGTCGTCTGATAATTATCAAATTCCAATTGGCGCATTTCCTGCGTAATTTCCTTTTCAGGGACGATCTTCTCAAATTTATAAAGTGCTTTTTCTTTTTCCGAATCGCTCAGGCGGGTCCAGCGTTCTTTATCGCTGCCGGCCATTTCGGTTGAATTTTTATCGGGAACAATGGCCACAGCGTTTTTCCAGGAAAAGCCCTTTTCGCTGATATCTGTACCCCAGGCAATTGTATAGCCTTTCATGATGGAATAGTCGATGATGTGGATCAAATCTTCCATGGTCACATTGTAAACTTCTTCAAGCGCCCAGTTATCGGGTATTTCAATGATGAATTTGGAATAGAAGGGATGATGGGTGTAGCTGGTGACAGCTACATAATCGCTCAGGTTGAGCCCCAGGGCATCTGCAAAAGTTTTGGGTGTATATTCCAGGCCTTTGTATGAGAATTTTTCAGGGATGGTACCCAGATAGGCATCGACCAATCCGTTAAAACCTTTCATCCAGACAGGGGACAATTTTTTGTTGGGGTTTTTGATCACTGCTTCCACGTCGGCTTCGAGTACGGCATCCATCTCCCCGTGTACCGGATTGACCTCTCCGATCACATGTCCGGAATAAGCTGATTCTGGCGTTATCCCGTATTTGCGGATCATATTGATCACATCGTGGGCTGCACCTCCGGGGCCGAAGTTATGTTTACCATTAAAGCGAATGTACATCTCTGCTTTCTCGGGATAGGCTTTGTGGACGGGAAACATATCCGAAAGATCGAAGGTGTCTTTTCCCATACGGAGCAACTCTGATTCGAGGAAAGAGATGGTAGAATAACTCCAGCAGGTACTCGACCTGTACTGGTTTTTTACCGATGTTGCCGGCAATATTTTTACGGTAGTAAAAGTGTAAACGGAATCGGATTTTTTTTCCTGTGGCTGTGCAGAAGCGCTACCGGCCATCAGGATGCTAAAAGCAAAAATCAGGAGTAAGTATCTGTTCATAGGTTTGGTTTTGGGTTCTCTTCAGGAGTGGCAAAGGTAAGAAATTGTCTCCAATAATTGATGATATTGAAGTGCGGATCATGCCTGTAGTTCACCGTCAAAAGGATGATCCCGGTCAAAATCGGGCCTATAATGGAAGGAGCTATCGAAATCTTGTATCCATCCGCGTTCCATTCCCAGTTTTTCCATCTCTTCTGTTACTTTCAGGTATTCTTCCGGGGCAAGGGTCCTTCCAAGCAATGGATGGTCTGCGACATTAGGAGTCGGATAGTATTGTGACATCAATGAAAGATGGATCCTCGGTGACAATTCGCGGGCAATAAAACGGAGGATTTTCAGGCTGTTATCAATTTGCCCGGGCAATACCAAGTGGCGGATTATCAATCCCGATTCAACGCCCCCCTGTTCATCGGTCAGAAGGGTCGAGCCTTTCTGCCGGAACATTTCGCGAAGGGCGGCTGTGGCTACTTCAGGATAATTCTCTGCACCCGACCAGCTGCGTGCCAAGGGAGCATCCATGTATTTGAAATCGGGGAGCCAGACATCGATCCATCCTTCTAACAACCGGATGGTTTCCGGTTTATCATACCCATTTGTATTGTATACCCAAACCGGTTGGTAACCCGAAGAGCGGACAGCCTGGATGATGCTTTTTACCTGGGGAATGCAATGTGAAGGAGAGACCAAACCTACCCGGCGAACACCCTGATCCAGAAAAGTTATGATCTTATGCGTGACCTCTTCCAAAGTAAAGCGCGTCATGCTCCCGGGAATCCGGTTATCGCTGATCTGATAATTCTGACAATAGATGCATTGGAGGTTGCAGTGGGTAAAGAATACATTACAGATACCCTCTTTGCCGCTCACAGGCGGTTCTTCCCCATGATGCAAACAAACAGCGGCGATGTTGTAGGTATCGTCGCCCTTGCAATAACCCCTGTTTCCGTTGATACGGTCAACCTGACATTCTCTGGGACAAAGTGTACAAGAGGCAAAATCTTGTAAGGGATCATATTTGACGATCGTATCCATCCGCCGGTCGGTAATTTTGTTACTTTTGAAAGGACAAAACTACGAAAACGATGGTTAATCTGATCAAATACTCATTCATCGTATGGGACTGGAACGGTACTTTACTTGATGATGCCTGGTTGTGTGTGGATGTAATGAACAGAATGTTAAAGGAGCGTGGAATGCCGCTCAAAACACTGGAAGAATACCGCGACCTGTTTGATTTTCCTGTGAAAGATTACTATTCCAAGCTGGGATATGATTTTAATAGTGATCCCTTCGATGAGATAGGAATGGAATTCATTATCAGGTACAATAAACGGCAGCATGAAGCACCGTTGCATCCCGGAGTCCTTGAGACCCTGGTTCATCTTAAGACCAAAGGATTCAGAATGGCCATTCTTTCTGCCCGCGAGCAAAATGAGCTGATTGCCGAAACCCATCGGTTGGGTGTCAACAGTTTTTTTGAGTCTGTCTATGGCCTCGATGATCATTTTGCCCACGGAAAGACTGAAGTCGGGAAAAGGCTGGTCACGGATCTGGGTATTCCTGTAAGTGAAATTCTCTTCGTCGGGGATACCCGGCATGATGCAGAAGTTGCTATGAACCTCGGTGTGGATTGTATTCTCATCGCCGGTGGACATCACACCATGGATCGTTTGAAGAAAACCGGTTGTCCGGTAATCTCTTCCATCAAAGAAATCATGAACCACCATGAACTGTAAGAAAACGTTATTCCTGATTCTGGCATTGATGGTTGTTATACAACCTGTCAACAGTCAGTCGGTCAAAGGAAAATCAATGCGGTTGCATTCAATTCCGCTCTCAAAAAATAAAAACATTACATCAGATACACTTCAGAAGCAAACCGTTGCTTTTCTGAGCCTGCTACCTTATGAACAGGCAGATACAAGCCTGCGGAGCGCTTTTAACGCAATGAAATCCCTGAGAAAGGACTCCATCGTTTTCATCACTTATAAGAAGGCTCTGAAAAATCCGGCAAGTTTGGAAGAATACGCTGTAGTATGGATACACCGACCTGATACCTCTCCTTTTTCGGAAGATGAGCGATGCGAAAAGTTGCTGAAAGTGATTCAATCCTATACTGAAAAGGGAGGAACACTTTTATTAACCCAGCAGGCCGTGCACTATCTTAACTGGTTGGGATTTGAGCGAAATCCGTTGAAAGACAGCACAAAAAGTGTCATCGATGAAGGGTATGGCCGCAAACTGGGGTATCACGCTTTCAGGAAACACTCTTTATTTGATGGACTGAATGGAGGTGCTTACCTCCTCCGGCCTGTTTCTGACATGACCACCCGTGTGGCAGGATTTTTTGGCAAGGAGCTTCCCTATGATGGAAAAGTGATTGCCGTGGATTGGGATTATATTTTCCTTCGCGAAGACACAAAGATCGTACTTGAATACACTCCCGGCAAAGGAAAAGTAATTGCAGCCGGTGGTTATATCGATTTCGTGACACCCAATTTGAACCGGCAGCACCTGGACCTTTTCATAACGAACTGCCTGGATTATTTACAGGGAAACAAAAGAAATGCGAAGGATTATTATTGGGATTATTCGGAGAGTCAGGTTATCGATTGCCCTCCATCCCTGGAAAACTTTAACTGGAGCGGACCGGTGGACACAGTGAGAGCATGGAAACTCCGGGAGACGGAGCTTACATTGGGCCAACGTTTCGCGACAGAGAATTTCTGGGATGTGGCTGGTGAGCGGATGGTGATCATGGGCAATGAAAATGGCGGGATTGAGGAGATCTGGGCTCATCCTTTTATGGCTATCCGGGATTATGAAGTCGGAATCCGGTTTGCTTATCGTGATACAATTTTCTGGCTCTCTGAAGAAAGACCTGAAATTCATGTGGATCCTGCATATTTTTCACGGACCTACCAGTTTCCCCGCGCTTTTCTGAAGGAGGTGATCGCCTGTGATCCCTGTGATCCGGCGGGTGTCGTTCATTACGAGTACCGTGGAGTCTATCCTGCCAACCTGATCATCCGGTTCAAATCCAACCTACGGTGGATGTGGCCCTATTCGGAAAACGTGACGGGTTCCATCTGTCATTCGTGGAACAACGAAACAGGCGCGGTCACTTTCCGGGATAAATCGGGAGATCTCGTGGTGATGGCTGGAGGAAACCGCAAAGCACGGAAGCATTGCCATGGTCGGTTTGATGGTTTTGAATGGAATCGAAGCGACAGTAGTTTTCTCGGGGTCCCGACGACAAAATTCCAGGCAGCGGCATTGCTCCAATATGATTTGGCGATGAATGATAATTTGGATATCGTGATCGTTGCCACTGCAGAAGGATATCAAGCGGCCCTTAAGATGTTTGACCAAGCCATCCATAGTACTGAAACACTTATAAAAAATCAGCTTCAGGAAGTGAAATCACTGTATGACAACAGTCTTTCAATTACAACACCTGATCCGGTCTTTAACCAGGGATACCGTTGGGCCCTGAACGCCACCAACAGGTTCTTTGTAAACACCCCCGGATTGGGGAAAGCCCTGGTAGCCGGCTATTCGACAACACGAAAGGGATGGAACGGAGAGCATAAGGTGAATGGAAGGCCAGGTTACGCGTGGTATTTTGGCCGGGATTCCGAATGGAGCGGGTTGGCTTTACTGGATTACGGAGATTTCGATAAAGTAAGGTCCCAACTTGATTTTTTGGGGAAATATCAGGACCTTTCGGGGAAAATCTTTCATGAAGTCAGCACCTCCGGTTTCATCCATTATGATGCTTCCGATGCAACGCCTTTGTATGTTGTATTGGCAGGAAAATATTTCCGTCATTCCGGCGATACCGCTTTTCTGCGAAAGTCATGGCCCCATATCAGAAAAGCCATTGACTTCTGTTTTTCGACAGATACCGATGGCGACCATCTCATAGAAAACACCAATGTCGGTCATGGTTGGGTGGAAGGTGGTGAATTGTACGGCTCCCATGCTACCTTGTACCTGGCTGGGTGTTGGAGTGCAGCCTTGAATGAAGCAGCCAACATGGCTTCATTTCTTGGGAAAGTTGAATCGGAAAGTTACCGCCTGGAAGCGGCAGAGATCAGGAAGATCATCGACCGTGATTTTTGGAACCCTGACACGCAGTATTTTGCTTATGGTATCAACAGGAATGGGACCTTCCGGACTGAACCGACCGTTTTACCTGCAGTCCCAATGTACTTTAAAATGGCTGACCGCAACAAAGCAAGGGTCACGCTCCGGCAATATGCCGGCAATGCTTTCACTACCAACTGGGGTGTAAGGATCGTCAGGGACGATAGCAAATTGTTTAAGCCCACCGGTTATCATTATGGGAGTGTCTGGCCACTTTTCACCGGTTGGCTTTCCCTGGCCGAATACAACAACGGGAATTACCTGCAAGGCTATTCACACCTGATGAATAATTTGAACGTGTATCGTTCATGGGGTTTGGGATTTGTGGAAGAGGTACTGAACGGTGCTGTTTATGAACCATCAGGCGTTTGCGCACACCAATGCTGGTCAGAGACGATGGTACTCCAACCTGCCATTGAGGGTTTACTGGGGCTCGAAGTCAATGCGACAGAACGAACTATCACCCTGGCTCCTCACCTCCCGGCACACTGGGATTCTCTCGTTGTCGAAAACATCCGTATGGGCAAACAGCGATTGGGATTTCGATATCTCAGAAAAGATAGTCTTGCTGCTTATAATTTTATACCCATTCCCGGAGAAAAATGGACCATCGGGTTTATGCCTGCCTATGCTGCAGGAGCGCATGTTTTACGGGTGACTCTTGATGGAAAGGACATTCCTTTTACCACTTTTTCTGAACGCGACGGGATGGTACTATATGTTAAATTCACTGTGGATCGACCCTCCCGGATGGTTGTTGAAACCCGGGGAGGAATAGCCGCTCTTCCTGCTGTAATGGAACCCAAGCGGGGTTATTCATCCGAAGGGTTTCGGATCCTGGAGAACCGGTTGACAGGTAAAATTTATTCTGCTGATGTTCAAGGAGCTGAGGGAACCAGCAGCATCCTGGAAATATGGGCCTCCTCACCCCCGAAAAATGTCACTGGAGCAGAATTCATTGGGCAAACTGACAGAACTTTCAGGTATCGGGTTGATTTTGAGAATTCCCGGGAGAAATATATTACAAAGACTGTTTCGGTAACCATTCAATAAACCAACAGGTTATGAAGATCAAACAAATGGTCGCTCTCTTTTTCACGCTGGTATTAGCGGAAACCAGTCCGGGACAGTTTTTGAGTCACCTGAATGCCACAAAAGAGGATGCACTTTTTACCACCTATGCAGCGCCACCTGAACGCAGTCGTTATCCCCTGGATCAGGGTTACCAATTACTTTGGAATGACCCTGAATCCGGTGCGGATTTTATTTCCGGGAACGGCCCCGGCTTTGGTTTGGCGTTCAGCTGCAACGGGCAGAATCGTTACAGGATCAGTGAACTGTATCGTGAACCTGTCATCACCCATTCGTACAGTGATCTGGTAAAGTATTTTTTCTATCCCTTCCCGGAAATTCGTTCCGAAGTTTTTTTCGTGGTTTACAATTCCACGACCGCATTAGCCGAAATCAGTATGTACAATGAAGGACACTTCAACCGGGAGGTGACCCTTTTCCCCTGGCTTTGTTATCCGGCTACAGACAGTCTCTCTCAGCCGGTTCATCAGAACATCGGGGACAACTACCGTTTTAACCTCTCAAAGCCAAGGGATGGCTGGATGAAAGAACATGAAATTCCCTTGATGGAAAAGATGGAAGGGTATTTTACAGGGAACATCCGGTTCGACAGCGTAATGACCTTTTCTTTCAGTCCTTCAAATGTTAAATTATTGAAAAAGAAAGGATTAATCATCGACCTTAAAAAGACCTTTTACAACAGGAACCGTAATTCTCGTTATATCAGCGGATTGATCGCTGCACGAACCTTCCGTTTGCAACCCGGTGACCGGACGCGATTGCGGGTAATCATTCATTTACAGCCTGCAGGTGTCGGCCATCTCGACATAAATCCTCAAGTGGTTGATTGGAAATGTATTAAAGCACCTTCCGATTTAATGAGCCTCAACAGGATCGATTTGGAAATGTTAGTGAAGGCCGATGAGCGCGCCTATGAAAAGATTCCACGGTTGAAATTCTCCAGTCCGGACAAGGAGATGCTTTACTGGAGCGCTTTCTCGCTGTTGAGGCAATGCATGATGCCACCGGAAGGCCGTTGCAGTTACAATTACTACGTTTTCTCACGTGAACCGAAATGGGGATGGGGATATGGAGGACAAGTCTTCCATGAAAGTCTTTCGATGGCAGCTTATGCGTACATGGATCCGGAGGGAGCGATGAATTCGCAAAGGGTCTATTTTGAAAGGCAGCATCCTGATGGCTATATCAATTACAGGACCGGTCCTTATCTTGATGAAACCATCATGACAGATGGGGAAAAGACTACTTCTGCCCCCTGGTTCAACTATGAAAACCTGGAGATTTATCAAATTACCCGGGACAAAACTTTTCTGAAGCAGGCGTATGAATCCGGAAGCAGGTTTTACCGCTATTTTGTGGTTCACCGCGATAAAGACAAAAACGGATTGTGTTCCTGGGGAGGCGCTGGTGAATTGGAATCGGTAAGGGATGCACGCGTTGCTGTTTGGGATAAGGTGGGTCCGGCTTCCAACTTTGAAGGGCCGGATATCAATTCAATGTTGGTCGTGGAAGCACGATCGCTTGAAAAGATGGCGACTATTCTGAAAATGAAACAAGCTGCATCTCAGTGGAAAAAAGAGGCTGATGAGCGGAGTGACCTGATCAATAAAAGATTGTGGGATCCGCAAACCGGATTCTATTACAACATCAATAAAACGGATCAGCGTTTTACCTTTAAGCATGAAAATGACCTGAAGATCAAGGAAATCATTGGATTTTTACCATTATGGGCAGGCGTTGCCAACCAGGATCAGATTAAATTGTTGGTAAGAACTATGACAGATACCACTGAATTTTGGCGTCGGTACGGAGTGCCAACTTTATCAGCAAAGGAGGATTATTATTGTCCCATCGGGTATTGGAACGGACCGGTCTGGGTCCAATGGGAGTATTTGTTATACAGAGGATTACGAGATTACGGGTATCAGAAAATTGCTGATGAGCTGGCTGACAGGGTGTTGCAAAATATGATCCTCCATTTAAAGAAAGACCATGTTTTCTGGGAATTTTACAGCGCTGATGATGCCCAGGCCGGATGGAATAAAACCTATATCTGGGCAGGATTGGCTGT
>CALMDO010000184.1 GCA_937862805.1 uncultured Bacteroidota bacterium | reverse complement strand
TCTCCCTCTTTGGAAGGACAAGGGATCATGATCATGTTCCCCAATGGTGCAGAAATAGGCACTTCCAATTCACCGGCGGGCGCTTTTACGGTCAATGCAGCCGGAACCCTCCTTGCTTCTACCAACCTCGTCGCGAATGATGCCTTTTTGGCCGCCGGAACAGTGGATAACAGCAATCTTCCGGGCAGTGGTCCGGGAGGCTATGCCTATAACTGGTGTACCTTCACCTCCTGGTCCCTGACCCGGCAGTGAAAACCATCCACAACGGTGCAAAAAAGGATCATGTCCGGAGTAAAAGGTGATTTCAATGGACTCTATGAATAAATTGTCCATCAGCTTCTTGTTATTTCTCCTCCCGGGTTTTTGGCTCCCGGCCCAGCAGCCCTTTTATCCCGCTCCTTACGGCGCCCTTCCTGATTCGAATCAACTCCGTTGGCATGAAATGGAGCGGTATGTCCTGATCCATTTTACCCCGACCACCTTTGAAAACAAAGAGTGGGGTTACGGGGATGCGGACCCTGCCCTTTTCAATCCTGTTGCTTTCGACGCCGGTCAAATCGTCAATGCAGCCAAAGAAGGAGGATTCAAAGGGGTGGTACTGGTAGCCAAACATCATGATGGTTTCTGCCTCTGGCCAACCGCCACAACACCTTACAATATTTCTAAAAGTCCATGGAAGAACGGTACCGGCGACATGGTCAGGGAGTTTGAACAAGCTACCCGGAAAGCCGGACTGGAATTTGGTCTTTATTGTTCTGCCTGGGACCGGCATGACAGTGATTATGGCCGGTATACCTATGTAACAAAATACCGGGAGCAACTCCGGGAATTGTTTTCCAACTACGGTCCATTGTTCATTGCCTGGTTTGACGGAGCCAACGGGGGAGAGGGCTATTACGGCGGGGCGAGGGAAACGCGTACCATCGACCGTGCTGCCTACTATGGTTGGGATACCATCTGGCAGATGGTGCGCCGGATGCAGCCCGGGGCAGTCATTTTCAGTGATGTCGGCGATATTCGCTGGGTGGGTAATGAAGCAGGCCATGCGGCCGAAACCTCCTGGGCCACTTTCACACCGGAACCCCTTGACGGAAAGACAAAGGCCGTGCCGGGGGAGATGAAATACTGGAAATCGCCGGAAGGAACGCGCAACGGCAAATACTGGAAACCGGCCGAATGCGATGTTCCATTACGTCCCGGATGGTTTTATCACCCCGGCCAGGACGATCAGGTGAAAAACGCTGTCTCTTTATTTGACCTTTACCTCAGGAGTGCAGGCCGCGGGGCAGGGTTGGACCTGGGGTTGTCTCCTGATACGACCGGTCGGTTGGCTGTAAAAGACGTGCTGGCATTAAAAGCATTCGGAGGGTTGCTGGATCAGACTTTTGCCAATGACCTGGCCTTGAAAGCCGCTCTGAAAGCCAGTAATACCCGTAACAATCACCCGCAGTTCGGAGTAGAAAACCTGATTGATCACGACCGGTATAGTTATTGGAGTACCGATGATACGGTAACCAGTGCTACCGTTGAATTATTCTGGAAGGAACCAGTCACATTCCGGTTGATCCGGCTCCGCGAAAACATCCGCCTTGGTCAGCGGATTGAGCGGATTGAGATGGATGTGCTGAATGATGAGGGCTGGAGTTTCCTGACTGCTACGACCAGCATTGGCAGCAACCGTTTGGTCCTGTTGCCCGCTGCGGTCACCTGCAGGGGGCTCCGTATAAGGATCGTTCAATCACCTGTTTGCATTGCATTGAGTGAAATCAATATTTTTTAAATGGAAGTATGCATACAGTTTTTATTGCTTATTTAGCGCTTACGCTTTTCATTGCCTGGTGGTATTCCAGGGGTTCAAGGAGCCATGAATCCTATGTTTTGGGAGGAAAACGTTTTTCGGGTACTGCCCTTGCCATTTTTCTGGCACTCACTATGGAAGATACCGTTTATAGTTTGGTATCGTATGCCTGGTCGGGCATCGGTTCTTCTTTCAGATCAGGCCACATCGTCAATCGTGGATACAACGCACCGAACGGCCAATGGCTTTCTGATCGTACCCCCAGTTGAGGGTAGCTTCATTGTAACGGATATCGAAATAGTAACCGGCATAATATTGTCCTTCGGTAGCGGTATAGAGCTGGTTGATTCCGGTAAGGTGTTCAAACCTGTAATTGACCAGGGTTTGTCGCATCCCGGCACCGATGGCGGTAAAACCGACGGTGTTAGCAGCTCCGGTATTGGGTGAATTCCAATGGGTTAGCCCGGTCTCTTTCAGGTTACCTCCGGCTACCAGTCCTCCACCCGCAAAGGTTCGCAGGGATTGATATTCAGCCACTGTAGGGACATGCCATCCGGCAGGACAGATACCCAGGACATTTCCGGTAGGGACCGGGTTCCAGGAGGTGCTGTTGGTGGCGCCGTTGAGGTACTGCACCACTTCGGCCCACTGGTAAAGGGCTCCGTATTCACTGCAATTGGCCTCATTGTTCCCGTAACAATATTTCTCAAGGGTATCGTTGTTCTGCATCTCCATTGCCCCGGGAATCATGGTACCGATATTCATGCTTTGTGCCAGCCAGCAAACCCCGTTAATGAGGACGGTTTGATAGCTTTTCCCGTCGCGGGTATCGGTAAAGGGGAACCCGCAACCCAGCCAACAGGAGGTGGTCGTTGCTGTGAGTACCGCAGGTTCAGAGACACTGCAGGCATTGTAGGCCCAGACGTAACGGGTATGGAGTGTCTCACAGGAAATGCCGGTATCGGCTTTAGTGGTGAGGGTTCCCATATCTGTTGCCTCTGAATAGTTGTTGACGGTGCTCCACCGGTAACCTAAGGCGCCATCGACCGGGTCCCAGTTCCAGGTAACATCAGTTCTACCGGGAACCTGTGTTCCGGCTACCGGCGCAGCAACCGAACAAAAAGAGAATGTTTTCCAAGTGTCCCCCGAATAAAAACTCAGGGCACCGTCGGTCCCGCAGTCGGTGCAGAAAACCATCAACCCCGGAGCGGGGTTCGTGATCGCGTTGCGCTGAAAAACAGTCATTCTCGGGATTAAAACCCCTTTGTCAGAAAATTTGACATCCAATCCGGCTGAGGAATCAGGCGCGCTGCCATCAGCGTTGATACCGATTTGAGCGGATAGACAAAGAGTGGAGAAAATAAACGACAATGTCGCTAACAGAAAAATCCTTGATCGTGACAGCATGGAATATAGTTTTAATGTTTTAAGTATGGATTATCGTTTCAGTCCCTTTTAAAATGATCGCATAGATAATGACGGCGCCATTGCCAATGTATTCTCTGAAATGTTCCTTTCCTTCCATCTTAATAAAATGGAGGGTAAAGGTAGCAGAATCTTCCGGATGATCTATTCCGGTCCTGAGAAATTGCTTTCAGGAGCGGTACCAGCCAAGAAAGACGTTGCTCAGGGATTTCGAGGCGTTGGAGAGGATCTCGGTTTTATTGAACAAACACGCCAGATAGCAGGTTTCGCGATTTCATCTGAATTTGTTGCCCGCAGCAGGGACACTAAGCGTTTCTCCCGGGCTTTCTTTCACCAGCTCAAACAGAGCATCCTGCTGCAGAAGTTTCTGGCACCCGATCCAAATGTCGTTCCCGGGTTGACCTATGAAGTCTGAGAATTCTGACTCATGAACCGATCCTGTTCTCTCCTCTTTCTTTTTTGTTTATCGTGCAAAACGGTTTTTCCAAAAACAACAGGCAATGGCAAAGCAATGGTCAGTCGTGAACGCAGCGTACCGAGAACCCGCATATCTTTTGGTTCCCTCCGCGAACGATCCTCGCTGAACTGTAATCGGGGCTCCGGCTCCAAGCGTTGCTTGTGTTTACTTGTGTTGAACTCCACCAAAACCCGTAGTTACCCTGGTAGGCAAACGATCCGGTTTCATCCCGGTCGCCCGACGGAAATCCGGTAAATGCGCTTTCATCGGTAGCTCCCGTGTTGGGTTGGTGCCACAACCCGGTTCCCGCTTCCAGTGTGCCGGTTGACTTCATCTTCCCCCCGGCATTCTGTCCGCTCCAGCCGACTGCTGTGCAATTCACCGTGGGGTCAAGGTACTGCGTCAGGGTACACCATTCGGTATCGGTCGGAATGTGCCAACCTGTCGGACAAAGGCCCTGCACCCCTGGTTCCGTGGCATATTGCATCAGCTCATTCCACTGGTACAGTCCGCCGTTTGGTAAACAGGCATCCTCATCATTGAGGTAGCAATACTTTTCGATGATTCCGTTGTCGGTTTGATTTTGCGCTCCATCAATCCGGGTGCCAACATTCAGGTTTGCGGCCATCCAGGTCTGACTGCCGATCACCACGGTGGGATAGTGGTTGTTATCGGCATCGGTACAAGCGGTAAAGGTGAAAGGGATCGTTTTATCAGCGACAGGAACGTCAGAAACATAGGTGCTGTAATTGTACGATACTCCCCAGAAAAGCAATCGGTCACCTTCGTGATAGGGCATGGTTATGGTAAATGCACTGTTCTTGTGATGATTGGATAAAACACCTTGTTCCGTTTCAACTAAAGCGATGGCCGGCGTCTGATTCCCGTCGCCTGTACTGATCAGTTTTGTGCAGTAAGAATAACTATCGCCTGAGACGTGCACTGCACAGAGTCCCTTTCCTATTCCTGTAATCCTGAACTGACAGGTTCCGGCTTGTAACTGATCCCGATACAGTATCAGGGTCTTTCCTGCCCTGTCGAGTACCCGGATGGTTGTAAGGCCGGTTTCCGGAACGCTGAAAACAAGCAGGGAGGTATGGATCATCGGATTAGGATAAACCATAATTCTGTCATTGTTAATTTCCAAGGATGGGACGCCGACCGCTTCGAGCAGGTGCAATGTGTCGTCGCCCTGAAGAACCACATGAGTATAGCTGTTGAGGTTGTAAACATAGACGGATGAAACCACATTTGTATCGCCTGTTGCGGCAAAGGTGATGAGATAATCCTGAGATTGGGAAGCCAAACCCAGACAAAGGAACAGCAGAAAGAAGACAAATTTTTTCATGGGTTGTTGGTTAGCGGAAACAAAGCCATGTTATCGATGTTCAGGTTTTTGATCACATAATCATTCCAGACACGCAACGATTTTTCATTTTTCCCCAGTTCCACCTCCTTCAGATAACGCCGCGTAATAGCCTCCATGTTTTCAATGGTCCTTTTATAAATGGAATCAACCCTGGCTATCGTCAATGATTTGCGGCTGAGTTCATTCTCCATTTTCCGCCGTTCTATTTCACAGATATCGAAATAGATATTCAAAAATGGAGTGATGCAAGGTTGTTCCGGAAGATGAAAAAAGGTCTTACCGGCATCAAAAACGGTGTAGGAACGATGATCGATTGTGTCGCCCGATAGTGTTACATCCAGCAATAGCTGGACTTTCAGATGGTACAGGCTGCTTTGAACGGCATTGTCCCTTTTGTTCAGCGGGAAGACGCTGTTTTGCACCAATTTCCGGTTCAGGCGTATCCGTTCAGAGGAAGACCAGAAAGTATAGTAAAATTCATATAACTTTGAAAAACTGGTATCATTTTCCTGTTGAATTCTCAGAAAGTCTCTGCCATACCTCCTGTCGCCAAAATTGATCAGCTGTCCTTTGTCAGAAAAGAAGTTCAGGTTTTCCTTTTGCTTTTCGGTAAGGCGCAGGGTGAAATTACTTTTCCAGAAAAAATCATTGTACGGGATGAATGACATTTTCCGGTAGTCATCAAAAGCATTATCGTATTCAAAAAACGGCAGAATGAAAGGGTTATCATAATCATAAAAATACATGATCCCCTTGGTGGTGATGTTCCGGGTAAGGATCGAGGGGTGTCCGGCGGTTGGTTCCTTTCTTACGCTTTTATAGACCGCATCATAACGGAAGTCAAAATGGTCGGGCAAAACAGTGTTGCCTTCCTGCTTAAATGTCTGGTTTATCGAAAGATGAATCTGTGACAGCGAATCTGTCGGGAATATTGGGAGGAACGGATGTTGCAAAGCATTTTCGATATTCAGGTTGATTTTCAGGATCGAGAGGGATTCCTTATCGATCCATACTTCTCCAGAAAAGCCATGTTGTTTCATCTTACGGGGCTGAAAACTAATTCTGTACATTTTATTGTCGGAGGGTTCCAGCGCAACCCGGAAATGCTTTTTCATCTCCCTTTTGTTGAATTGAAATGGGATAAAAGGATAATCTTTGCTTTGGACTATTAGGTTAAGCCTGCTGATGGCAGCCGAAGTGTTAAGGGTCAAAAAATAGCTTTCATCAAGCACAGCCAGCCCCAGTCTCCCGTTTTTAAAACCCAGTTTTTCAATAGTAATTCCCTTCAGGTACCCGTTATAGTAACATTCGAGTTGTTCAACCGGTTGCTCTTTGGTTTGTGTCTCAATCCCGTAGTAAACCTTTGCCGTGTGTTCAGACGGATCATCTGATAAACGTTTCCGGCAACGCAGCAGGACATCGAAAATATAATCATCTGTTGAATGAACGACAACCTCGTTCAGGAGCACATTGTTCCGGTTCATTAGTACCATGGGTTTCTGTACAAGCCGGCGTGCGGGGATGGTTTGTGGTGTATATCCCACATAGGAAAACAGAAGGGTGTCTTTATTCAGGTTGACAAAAATGGTAAACGCACCCTCTTCATTGGTTATCGTACCCTTTGTGCTCCCCTTGACCGTTATGCTGCAAAAGGGCAATGATTCATTGGTTGCGGAATCCTTTACCCGGCCGTCGATGGTGGTTTGTGCAAAGGAATTGATCGTGCAAAGCAGGACCATCGCTGTTGCCAGCAGGCGAATTTTTGTCATCTTATTGAATATCAATATTGAATATCAATAGACTTGTTGATTATCAGGCAAACACTGTGTGTTTAAGTCCATGAAATTACAAAATATTGGTGGGACTCCTCCTGACAAAAAAATGTATAACCGAAAATCAGCCAGAAATTAATTCCGGTTTTTCGTGTTCTACCATGGTGTTTGGGAGGGTGATGGTGACGGTGGTTCCGTTGCCTTCTTCGGAATCGATGGTAAGGGAGCCCCCGTTCTGTTCAACCATCTCTTTGCTGAGGACAAGGCCCAGGCCTGTTCCCCGCTCTCCAAGTGTTCCTTGTGCAGAACTGTAAGCATCGATCCGGAAGGCATTTGTTAATCTATCGGGATGAAATCCGATGCCATTGTCACGAATGATGATCTGTGTTGTCATTCCGGAAACTTGTGTCTGGATTCCGATTTTTCCGTTGACCGGGGTGAATTTGATGGCATTTGACAGAATGTTCATCAGGATGGAATTGAGCATATCGGGATCTACAAAGAGACTTTTTTCGCAGGTGACCAGGTTGATCAGATGGAGTTCTTTTTGGTGGATATCTCCGTCGTAAAGGTCCATCACCTTTTTCAGGGCATCTAAAAGGTTGATGAAACGGGGGTTCACGGTGTTTTTTTTCAATTGGAGCCTTGACCAGGTCAGCAGGTTAATCAGGAGGTTGTACATCGAGGTCAGTTGCCGGTGGAGGCTCATCCCGATCGTTCTGATCTCGTTTGAAGAGAGTGTTTCGTCGGGATCGGCTAAAAGCTTACTGAAGCCCAGCAACGCGTTGAACGGGCTTTTTAGGTCATGTGAAATGATGGAGAAAAATTTGTCTTTGGTCGCGTTAAGTTCTTGCAGCTTAGCCGATTGATCAAGAATCTTTTGTTCTGCTTCTTTTTGTCTGGAAACATTTCTGGTAACCCCGTACAATGCAGGTTGTCCGTTCCAGAATCCGCGGGTAATCCGGGTTTCAACCGGAAGAAGTTCCCCGTTTTTTTTGATCACCGGGACATGGCAATAATTAAGGGTGCCAATGATCATTTCGTGAACTATTTGCGCGGTCTCGTTTCTGCGATCGGGTGGGTAAATTAATAATACGGATTGCCCGATGAGCTCTTCAGCGGAGTAGTTCAGTTGCCTTGTCACCGCGTTGTTCACTTCAAGAATGACCCCATCCAGGTTGAGAATAAACAACAAGTCGTCGATAGTATGGAAGAGGGTAAAAAAATTTTGACGGTTCATCCGCGTTACCTCTTCTGCTCTGATCCTGGCCACGGCGCCACCGATACCTGTGGCGATCAGTTCTACTGTATGCTTCGAGGCCGGAGGGAAACTGGCAGAGGTATGGGAAGCCAGGTTCAGACAGGCAAGGGGTTGATCTCCGTGTAATATCGGTATAATAGCCGATCCTTTGATCTTTTCCTTGACTTTTTCAGGGGTGTTCGGTAAGTCGACGTCAGAATATAGGCCATATACCGGTTTTCCCTTTCTGACGAGGGAGGCATTGGGAGACCCTGCGGGGTAAAAGGAAAATTTTCCAATAAAATCACGTGATAAACCCCTGTGAGCACATAAAACAAGGGAGCCGTCCTCAGGGTTGATCAGATAAACACCCCCGGAGTCAAATCCGTCTATTCTGCAGGCTGTTTCTATTACCCGATCGAGCGCTTCCTGCAAGTCGGTCGTTTCCAGCAAAAAGCGAAAAAGGTCGTCGATAGCGGATAATCCGGCTTTTTCTTCTTTCACTACCATATTATATTTTTCATCTGACTCCATGATGCCCCCTCTTTTAAAATGTTCAGTAGCAAATGCACAATGTTAAACCATGACAAAATTTCCTTCAGGTAGTGAAACATAGTTTGAACATTACAAAGATACAAATGATTTTGAATTTGTTGCTTTTAAGAAATGTTTTTCAAAATCCATGGATGAAAACCGGCTCCCAAACTAACTCAAGAACCGAAGAATTTTTATTGAAACATAGAACCGTGATCCATATTGATTGCCTATCTTTGTAATCAACATTTATAGTTTAATACCACACTTCATGAAATTTTTACCCCTGTTTGCTGCTTTTTTATTTTTATCACCGGCTGGATTTTCGCAACTCCCCGGAGTTGTTACTTCCCCCAAAATGAAGATTCACCAGGAAGTTCCTGAAGATCCCTACATGGCTCCGCCGGCGCACAAGATGACTTCGCCGGGTTATCGTTACAAGAGTACTGAATTTTTCACTGTTCAGGTCAATGTAGATGCCGAAGGAAACAACATTATCGGCGATGCGGCCAACGAGCCTTCGATTGCTGTTGATCCGACCAATCCCGATAAAATGGCCATCGGATGGCGTCAGTTTGATAATGTCAACAGCAACTTCAGGCAGGCGGGATATGGCTATACGGTCGATGGCGGGTTAAACTGGACTTTTCCCGGCAAGATCGACCCTGGGGTTTTTCGCTCCGATCCCGTTTTGGATTTTGATACGGCGGGTAATTTTTATTACAACAGCCTTAACTCTGACAACGATATATATACCTGCAAGGTTTTTAAAAGTGTCAACGGTGGCGCTATATGGGATCTCGGGGTGAATGCCAAGGGGGGCGACAAGCAATGGATGGCCATCGATCGTAGCGGTGGTGTGGGGACAGGAAATATTTATTCCTCATGGACTTCCTATTACAGTTCGTGTTCTCCCGGTTTTTTCACCCGTTCCATTGATGACGGGGCCACTTTTTTGAACTGCATTACCGTTTCCGGCGAACCCTATTGGGGAACGATGACAGTGGGCCCTGATGGTGAATTGTACATTGCCGGATCGGCCGGATGGTACGGAGGGATTGTTGTGGCCAAATCGACCACTGCGCAAAACCAGACCACTGCGATGAGCTGGGATTTTTCGAAGTTGGTAGATGTGGATGGGTATATCACAGGGCAGGTTGACATCAACCCGGTCGGTATCCTGGGGCAGGCCAACATCGCCTGCGATCATTCCGACGGTCCCGGAAGAGGGAACGTATATGTGATGGCTTCGGTGGAACGTCAATCTAATAATGACCCGGCTGACGTGATGTTTGCAAAAAGTACCGATGGCGGTGTGACCTGGAGTGATCCTATCCGGATCAACAACGATAATAACACCAGTCGTTATCAATGGTTTGCAACGATGTCGGTGGCTCCCAACGGACGCATTGACATCGTCTGGCTGGATACGCGTGACGCTCCTGTCGGTTCCTATAAGTCGGCCCTCTATTATTGTTATTCCGACGATCAGGGGGGGACCTGGTCGATCAACAAGAAACTCTCCGGATTGTTTGATCCGCATGTAGGCTGGCCCCAACAGGAAAAGATCGGTGATTATTATGACATGAAATCCGATGATGCCGGCGCACACCTGGCCTGGGCCAATACGTTCAACCAGGAGCAGGATGTTTACTATACCCACATTATCCCCCAGATCGTGGGGATGGAAGAAAATCCCGAACAACCCGAGCTTTTTACTGTGGCAGCCTATCCCAATCCCTTTTCCGATGCCGGCACGGTACAATACCAGGTTGCAGCAACCCAAAAGGTGAAGATTGTTCTCTGCGACATATTAGGCAAAGAGATGCTCACCCTGGTTGACAAGGAACAGCGGCCAGGTTCTTACACGGTCACTTTCGATGGAACCAATCTGCCCGCAGGATATTATATTTGCCGCATGACTGCCGGGACTCAGGTACGTACCGCTAAACTGGTGAAAGCCAGGTAGGGGTAAGAAATTGGTGCTTTCATTCCATGAACTCCCAAAATTCAAACCCGGAATACTGCTCCCGTATCAACCGGGTGATGGATTACATCGAAGCAAACCTGGCGGAAACTCATACCCTTGAAGAGCTGGCTTCAGTGGCCAACTTCTCAAAATTTCATTTTCACCGCATCTTTACCGCAATGACCGGCGAAACGCCGTTTCAATTTCTGACCCGTCTCAGAATCGAAAAAGCGGCCGGATTGCTTATCAGCAACCGTTCCATGACCATCGGTGAGGTGGCTTTCCAGTGCGGATTTTCAGCTCCGGCGCTATTTTCGAGGACCTTTAACCAGTACTTTGGCGTTTCACCAACAGTTTGGCGTTGTAACAACGGCACGCCCGATGATAAGAGAGAACAAACGGTCAGCAATCTGAAGAAAGCAGATAGCAATCAGGGTCAAACGAACCGCAACAAGAGAGAAGTGAATGAGGAGGTCTCCATGTACTTTTGTCATGAAACAAAAACCTTTAAATGGAGAACAACCATGAAACTGAACAAAAGTATGGAGGTGAAACAACTTCCTAAGATGACCGTGGCGTATGTCCGCCACACCGGCCCCTATCAGGGCGACAGCAACCTTTTCCAACGACTGATCGGTGAACTGTGTACCTGGGCAGGGCCACGCGGACTCCTTCAGAGCGACGACACCGGAATCATGATTTTCTATCACGATGATCCAAAAGTCACCGAACAGGATAGACTGCGCATCAGCGTTTCAATAAAAGTTCCGGAAGATACCCGTGTTGACGGGAAGATCGGGAAAATGGAGATCGCTGCAGGAACTTACGCGGTCGGCCGGTTCGAAGTCGAAAGTCAGGAATTCGGAGAAGCATGGGATTGGTTGTACGGTACCTGGTTGCCGCAAAGCGGTTACCAACCCGACGATGGTCCCTGCTTTGAAGTCTATCCGGAAGAGCCGAAAGCGGGGGAAAAGATCAAAGTCGACATTTGTGTGCCTGTCAAGCCGATTTAGGTATCAGTGATACATAAACAGCAGTACCGGCGGGATCAGTAACAAACATCCGAGGATCAGGAACAGGAGCGATAAGGGGAGCATAAAGCGGATCCATTTGTCGTAAGGGATGTTGCCGATGGCCAGGATGCCCATTGTGACACCACTGGTAGGAAAGATGTTGGTGAACAAGCCGTCGCCCAACTGGTAAGCCAGCACTGCCGTTTGGCGGGAAATACCGATCAGGTCGCTCAGCGGGGCCATCAGAGGCATGGTGAGGGCGGCTTGGCCGGATCCCGAAGGAACAAAGAAGTTCATGAAACCCTGGAAAAAGAACATCATCTGCACGGAGACAACCTGCGGAAACTGGCCCATGGTACCGGCAATTCCATTGAGGATGGTATCGATAATCTTGCCGTCGGTCGCTATGATGAGCATGCCTCGTGTTAAACCAATGACCAAGGCCGCGGTCATCATATCGCGGGCGCCTTCCAGAAAAGCCCCGACTGCAGTGTTGGAGGGCAGACGGAAAAAGAGGGCCGCCAACAATCCCATGGCGATGAACAACCCTGCTATTTCATTGATGTACCAGCCCCAGATATTCACCCCGATGATCAACAGGACAAGGGAGGCGAAAAAGATTACCAGAACCATCTTTCTCTTGAACGTGAAGGCCAGGTCTTCGTCTGTGTGATATCCTGTCAGATCCCGCTTCCGGTCGATTTCATAAACCAGGCTTTTTTCAGGATTCTTTTCGATTCGCCGGGCATAGACCATCACAAAGGTGATGGCGGCAGCCATCAGTACAAGCCAAACCGCGATCCGGTATTCCCAACCGCTGAAGACCGGTATTTCGGCAATTCCCTGGGCGATCCCGATGGTGAAGGGGTTGCTGAAAGCGCCTGCAAAACCCGAAGCAGCCCCGATAAAAGGCATGGCGATCCCGGTGAGTGAATCGTACCCCATGGCAATGGACAGCGGAATGGTGATCAAAATGAAGACCATCACCTCCTCGCACATGCCGAAAGAGGCGCCGGCTAAAGAAAAAAGGAACATGATGATCGGGATGATGAATTTTTTTATGGCAGGATTTTTCTTTGTTGTTTCCAGAATACCGGCCAACCCGGCATTGATGGCGCCGGTTTTGTTTAAAATGCCGAAAGCGCCTCCGATCAGCAACACAAAAGCGATGATCTGCGCCGCGGAAATCATCCCTTTTATAGGGGCTGTAAAAAGATCGACTAAATCCTGAGGTTGTGACTCTACCTGGTGATAGGTTCCCGGAACAACAACCTGGCGGCCATTGTATTCATGCCGGTCGAATTCGCCGGAAGGAATGATCCAGGTCAGTATCAAAAAGATTATCAAAATGATGGAGACAATGATCAGGGTATGCGGGATCTTTTTCTTTTCCATGGGTTGGTGTTTAATAGTGCAGGGATTGGAAGCAAATTTATTTTATTTTTTCACAATCTTTTGGTTCTTATGGATATTTCGACAGCATGTTTCAGGTGCCCTTATCAGAAAATATGTCATTCAGGTACATCAATTTTGGTAAAAATAGCTATATTTGTGTAAAACTAAGTTTAACAAATAAATATTCTCACTATGAAAAAAACGTTACTTTTTCCTCTTTTAATGTTACTGTGCATCGTCCAGGTTTTTCCACAGGCTACCTTTAATACGGGAGCTATCCGTGTGGATGTGAGCCAGTACGGGCGTATCCGGCTTTTTACTCCCAATGATATCAGACATTTACAGCGTGCATCCATCCTGGTCGGGACCGGCCAGAACGCGGTGTTCGATTACACCAACGATGCAGAACAACTGGAGCCGACGGTGCTGGTTTCCAACCCCACCATGAGCAATTACGAGATCTATGGTGCCTATGATAACAGCTATTCTGACCTGCCGCCGGATGTAATTGAAAAATTGAACGCCTATGGTTGGACGAATGCACCTTACACCATTATCAAATTCAACATCAAGAACAATGAGACGGAAGCCATCAATGCTTTCATCGGGCTTGACATGATCCCCGAACTGAATGAGGAATATGGTTATGATACGGTGACTTACAACAGTACCGAAGGGGTTATCTGGTTTCACCGGGGGAACCAGGAACATTTAGGCGTCAAATTGTTGAATGCTTCCATGTCATCCCTCTATTCCTTAGAATGGTTTGAGGATTATTCTACCGATCCCAATTACTGGAACTATATGCATTATGGTTCCCTGCAGCCGCAATATATTTCCACAACGGCCGACGGACCTGTTACCATTACCTCGCAGAATGCCGTGACCCTGGCTCCTCAGGAGACAGTGGATGTTTTTTATGCCATGGCCATTGGTGCTACCGAACAGGCTATGCTCACCAACATGGCTGCTGCCATTGTGAAATACCAGTCACTATTCACCGGTATTGACGACCAGATGGTGGTATCGAACGAGCTGGCCCTTGGTCAAAACCGTCCCAACCCGGTTACCCAATCGACCCGGATCACTTATCAGCTCCCCGAATCAGGATTGGTAACCTTAAAGGTTTTCAACGCTGTGGGTGAGGAAGCAGCCACTTTGGTCAATACCAAACAAACCAAAGGGAATTACTCTGTTACAATGGATGCTTCAGGTTTACCTGGCGGTATCTACTTCTATCGGCTGATGTTCAACGACCAGGTTCAGTCACGCAGGATGATGGTGGTCAGATAGAAAACGATTATAGAAGAAAAGAAGCGGGCGACACACCCTACAACGTGTCGCCCGCTTCTTTTTTTACAATTTGATCCATACCACGGTCATGGCATGGGGGCTTACGCCCGTGATCCAATCTTCGGGGTTGGAGCCGTCGAGGTTGGCACGGATAATTTTGCCGTCGGGGCTGGAGTTGGAGTTTTTGATTCCCCAGAACAGCTTGTTGTGTTTTTCGTCGAGGGTTATTCCCCAGGTTGCTTTGCTTCCCATGTCGCCGATACGGGTAAAACTGGTCCCATCGAGGTTACACATGTAAACTCCGCCGTCGGGTGCTACGGTACCGTCGCCCGGGTAGATCACCAGGTACGCTTTTCCTGTCCGGGTATCTAATTCGAGGGCTGTTCCGTCGATATCGGAGGTTCCGGGGGCGTCAAAAGTGATCTTCTGGAAGTTGGTGCCATCGAAATTCACCGACCAGAAGCCTCCCAGGTAATCGGTTTTATCGTTCACCAGGTATATTTTTCCGCTGGCAGGATCATATTGCATATCGATCGGGAACATGGGTTCTGCATCTCCTCCGTTCATCGGGATAAAAAGTTCAGGATTGGATCCATCCAGGTTGGCGCGGTAGATGCCACCGGTGCGCCCCCAGTAGATCTTATCTCCCAGTAAGAAGATGGCTTCTGCATCGCCGCAGAGTTCCTGTCCGGGGACCGTGGCATCCAGAATTTTCTCCGGAAGGGTGCCATCTGCATTGTAACGGTAGATGGCCTGGTTATAAAAGTCGGAGATGTAAACTTTTTTATGGGCTGTATCGACAGCAATACCATAAGGCCGTGCCATGTCGGATTGAACGAAATCCTGCACCAGCGGGGGGTTATCGTCGAGGATGACGCTGTGGCCAAGAGCGGGCGTACCGCGGGTGGTGAAATAGAACACCTGGCTCAGGCCGGCCAGGGGGTCTTTCACATTGATTACAACGGTCTTTACGCTTTGGTTATAATAGAGTTCACTGACCGGGGTGCAGGTCAGTTTGACGGTATAGAGGCCGGGTGTGTTGTAGGTGGTGGAGGGGTTGAGTTCGGTGGAAGTTTGCCCGTTGCCGAAATCCCAGGTATAGCCTAAGGCATTCAGGGAGGTATTGGTAAAGGTCACATCACATGGGGCGTATCCCTGGTTATTGATGACATAGGTGAAATTGGCCACGGTACTTGCCGCGGGGGTTCCCATGTCTTTCTTTTTACATCCCGCGCTCATCGTCAGGATGAACAAAACCGAAATAAGATATAACAGATTTCTTTTCATATAGTTGTCTTTAAGATAATGAAATGATCAATAGCCGGGATTCTGGGTCATGAGGTTGTTGGTTTGGAGTTCGCTGAGCGGAATCGGGAAGAGGGTATATTTTGGGTCGATGCCCAGCACGGTGGCAGCTCTTTTCGTTCTGACCAGATCGCTCCATCGCTGGCTTTCAAAGGCAAATTCGTGCCTGCGCTCGTTTTCGATGACCAGTTTCAGTTCGGGATAGTCGGCAGCGGTGGTCGGATCGAGCCCGGCGCGGGTTCTCACCACGTTAATGTCATCGCGGATGGCTTCGATCTCCCCGTTGGTATAGGCGCGTGCCTCGGCGCGGATCAGGTACATTTCGGCCAGGCGCAGGACGTACACCCGGTCGGTGCCGGAGGTATAATCCTTGTATTTGATGCCGTAGGGAAGGTTTTTGGAGTCGAAAGCGATGGATGCCTGAAATCTGACGGTATCGGTTGTCCTGAATCCCTCAACGAAAGCAGGGGAGGGTGACACTTCATACCGGCCGGTAAGGCTGACAGGGAAGAAATATTGGGCAAGGCGGTTAGAATTCTGGGCATCAAAGACCACCTCAAAGATCGATTCGGTGGTGTTGCCGTTGTAGAGGTCGGCGAAGGCCGGGGCCATGATGAATCCCCCGTCACCGATCACTTCTCCGGCTTTGGTGATGGCCAAAGTAGCTGTAGCCACATCGCCTGTGAGATGGTATTTTGTCAGGTAAACGCGGGCTAACAATGCTTTTGCGCTGAAGGAGCTGGCCCAGCCCAGGGGTCTTTTTGGGGGAAGCAATTGTTCGGCGGTGGTGAGGTCAGCAATGATCTGGCTGTAAACATCAGCGACGGAGTTGCGGGCTTGATTGATCGTGCTGAGATCAAGGGTTGGCATGGTCTTGATCGGGATTCCGCCGAAGTAGTTAAGTAGGTTGAAGTGCGACAGCGCCCGTAGGAAGAGGGCATCGCCCGTGTAAAGATCCCGATTGTCATCACTCATGGAGATTCCGTCAATCCGGTAGAGCACGTTGTTGACCCGGTTGATGCAATCGTAGTTGGAAGTCCAGATACCATCGATAATGGCGTTGTCGGCAGCGATCAGATTTTCATTAATTTGAAGGTAATCGCGCATGGTACCTGTCCACGACAGGTTATCGGCTGCAAGGTCTTCCACGATGACCATGTTGCGGCCGTAGTTGCCCGCATCATGGAGGGAATAATAGGCGCCGGTGATAGCTTTTTGAACACCGGCTGCATCATTGATGGCCTGTTCGGATGAAATGGAATCCGTGGGTTGAATGTCCAGCATCTTTTTGCAGGAGAGGGTTGTTAAGGCCAGTGCGATGAAGATATATACAATTTTTTTCATAGTTTTCGGAATTAACGGTTAAAAAAGAAAACTCAAACCAATAAGAAAGGTTCTGGTTTGGGGATGGGTAAAGAAGTCGGTGCCCTGGACAATGTTACTCGAACCGCCATAATAGTTGACTTCGGGATCCATTCCGGTATAGTTTGTGAAGGTGTAAGCATTCTGTACTGTGCCGTAGATTTTCGCCGACTTCATACCGATGTGTTTTACCCACTCCTTTTTGAAGGTGTAGCTCAGGGTGATATTCCGGACTTTGAGGAAGGAACCGTCTTCAATAAACCGTGACGATTTATAGGAATCGCCCTCTTTGGGGAATTGTGTGATATCTCCCGGTTTTTTCCAGCGGTCGTTCATGCGGGCAGTCTGGGCATCTTCACCGGTTCCCGACTCAAGATAAATGAGGGTACCGTTGAAGATATCGTTGCCGTACACAGCTTGGAGAAAGATGGAGAGTTCGAAATTCTTATAACTGAAAACATTGGTCATACCGGCTGTAAAATCGGGATTCGGATCGCCGGTTTTCATCCGGTCGGCGGAAGTGATGACGCCATCGCCGTCAAGGTCTTCATAGACAAGGCTACCGGTAGTCGGATCGACACCCAGGCAGTTGTATCCGTAGAAAATACCGATGGGTTGACCCACTTCAACCCGGCTGCCGCCCCGTCCCTGGTCGTCGATTGGCTGGTCTTCATAAAGGCTCAGCACTTTGTTGCGGTTCATGGCGAAGTTGAAGTTGGTGGTCCAGGTGAAAGCTTTGTCGATGTTAACCGTGTTGAGCAAAATTTCCATCCCTTTGTTCTCAAGTTGTCCGATGTTGGAAGAGATGGTATAAAAGCCTGAAGAGGAGGGGATGGGTCTCTCGAGCAGCAGGTCTTTCGTGCGGTTATAATAGAGATCGAAATTGAGGGTGATTCTGTTTTTGAGTATCGAAAAATCAAAACCCAGGCCGGTTTGTGTTGTGGTTTCCCATTTCAGATCGGGGTTTGGGAGTTGGGTGGGGGCGATTCCCGAGGAGCCGCCGTAGTTATACCCTGCGCCGTAAAGCCCTAAGGAGGCAAAATCGCCAATTCCGTCATTCCCGGTCAGTCCATAAATAGCGCGGAGTTTGAGTTCGTTGATCCAGGAAATCTTTTTCAGAAAAGGTTCTTCCGACATACGCCATGCGAAGGATCCTGCAGGGAAATATCCGTATTTGTTGTTCTCGCCGAATTTCGAGGAACCATCGGCTCTGGCAGTGATCGTGAAGATGTATTTGAATTTGAAGTTGTATTTGAATTGCGCGAAATAGGAGTTCATAACGCGGTCGAGGGCGGTGGCGGAAGCATAGCGGATGGTGCCTGCGGAGGTCAGGTACTGCAGGTCGTCGTTCGGGAAGTTGATCCCTTCGATGTAGGTCGTCCGCCGGCAATATTTTTCATAACTTTGCCCGATCAACGCATCGATGCTGTGTTTTTCTTTAAAGGTATGGATGTACTGAAGTACGTTGTTAACCGTGATGTTGCTGGCGTAGTTGGTGCCTTCTATTCCCAGGCCGTTGTATTTTTTTCCCTGGCGGGTTGTAGTCGGGTCGTAGCTGTGTTCGCGCAAGTCATACAGGTCAACCCCGAATTTGGAGGTAAAGGTAAATCCGTCTAAAAATTTGTACTCCAGGTAAACATTGCCCACTTCACGATTGGTGTAGGCCCTGTTGATTGAATTATTGGCAATGGCGACAGGGTTCGCGTAGTACATGGTCTCGTCGTAAGCTCCGGTGGAATCAAAAACCGGGTAAATGGCGGGTATTGACATGGCATTGGGCAAGGGACCGTTCGTGGTGGCATCTCCCTCGACCCGCTTGTTATTGGAGTAGGTGATTCCCACTCCGCCGCCGACAGTCAGGTTAGGCAGGATTTTATAATCGGCATTGATACGGCCGCTGTAACGTTGGTAGGAGGTTCCCATTACGACGCCACCCTGGTCATAATAGTTTCCGGAGATAAAGAGTCTGAACTTATCGTTGCCACTGCTCACTGAGAGTTCGGTATTGGCGGTGGGGGCGGTGACCAGGATTTCATCCATCCAGTTGGTATTAATTCCCTGTACGTTGGTTCCCTTGTAAGCATTCCAGTCGTCGGCGCTCATCATCGGAATCAACCGTTCTTTGGGCAGGTTTTGCCAGCCATAACTCATGTTAAGAGAAACATCCGTTTTACCGCGGCTTCCTTTTTTTGTCGTAATCAGGATAACCCCATTGGATGCCCTGGCGCCATAAACAGAGGTAGCAGATGCATCTTTCAGGATCGTCATCGATTCGATGTCGTTAGGGTTGATATCGGTCATGGCATTCAGCTCTTGTCCCAACATACTTACTTGTGAGGTTTGACCGGTGATGACAGGGATGCCATCGATGACCAACAAGGGTTGGTTGCTGGCGTTGATGGAGCTTCCTCCCCTGAGTTTCATCATGTTTTGGCCACCCGGAGTTCCCGACTGCGGGGTGATGGTCAAACCGGCTGTCTGACCCTGTAAAACCCCATCTAAGGTTCTGACAGGTATATTTTTAATTTCGTCTTCGTTAAGCAATTCAACAGACCCGGAGATCAACTTTTTGCTGGTTGTACTGTATCCCACTACCACCAATTCGCCCAAAGCGACATCCTGATCACTGAGTTTCACGTTGATCACGCGTTTGTTGTTCACAGGGATCTCCTGGGTTTGCATCCCGACAAAAGAGAACACAAGGATGGCGTCGGAAGGAGCCGCGAGTGAATATTTTCCATTGAGGTCGGAGGTGGTACCCTGGCTGGTTCCTTTGATCAAAACAGTCACTCCCGGGAGGGGTGAGTTGTCATCGGCAGCGGTGATCAATCCGCTTACCGGGATGTCCTGGGCAACAAGTTGTCCGAACAGCGCACTCAATAGTAGTAATAAAAGGTAATGTTTTTTCATACGCTTAGGGTTAAGTTAGTTCAAAGTATTAACTGGGGTGACGGAAACCCGGACAGGGACAATATCCATCCGGATTCCTGTTAAAGTATATTGACGGTTGTGTCCGTTTTTAGAAGAAAAACCGGCACTGGTCGCCGATCTGGAAAGGGAGACCCGGAAAGCCAATTCGCTCCCGGTGAAGTTAAGGTTGTGAAGGGTGTCGCTGTATTCGGGATCCAATAACGGCTCAATGAGCAATTCCCGGAAGGTGTCGGGAGTTCCTGAAAGAATACCGGTTTGACCGGAATAATGGAAAGGATGTTCTTTCGACGGCACCACCGGTTCTTTTCCGGGAGCAGGGATTACCTTCCCTGTGGTGAGGTCAAACTGATCGTTTTCTTCCAGATAGCTGACCGAAATGTTGTAGATGGAAGCCAACGGGCCCTGATGATCAAGGGTAGCATTCGCCCCGTCGAGGATAAGGATCCCGGAGGCGCCGGCTACAGTGAACCGGTTTTGCGGGCTGTTATAAAGGATGGCCGTGTTTTCGTCCACCCCGAAGGCCAGGTTACCGGGGATCTTCTCGTTCAGCAGGGCAACTGCCAGCCTTCCGATCCTTGCCCTGACCAGGAAATGTTGATCGACTATGCCTCCTGGGAAAAAACCCAGTCCACGGGTAATCAGCACACCATCATCTTCCGGGAAATCATCGCCGGTGTAATTTTTAACAACGCCATGCTGAAGGGCTCCCATGCTGGTGCCTGCCCCGATCATCGTTTCACTCATGATGGCAGCTCCGGCGCTGGTTCCCCCGATCACCCCTCCTTTATTGTAAACATCCCATACTGCTTTTAACACCGGTGTGGAACTCCCGTCGGGAAGATAGAGCGCCCTGGTAGTCCTGAGCTGGTCACCTCCTGTAAACCATACGGCAGAACACTGCCTGATAAGACCGGCCCACTTCAGATCATTGCCATTGTCTTTCCATTCTGCTTCATTAACCTCCAGCGTACTGTCGTCGTCCATCACAGCGATAGGGATCAGGTGTATTTTTTCCGGGGAAACCCCATAGTAAACCAGTTCGCTCTTAAAATATGCAAATGATTGCACTGGTGCTCCTCCTGCAGAAGGGATCACGGCAAAAACTGCTTTTTCGGGACCACCGGCCAATAGGATCATCTGTTCGAACACACTTTTGTTATTGGCCTCGAGTCCGCCTCCTACGATGACCAGGCTTCCCGCGGGTCGCTGCTGGGCTTTGACAGAGAAAGAAGTGATGAAAACAAACAGGACTAAAACAGACCAGGTTCGACACATAGTCGAAAAGTATCAGAAAAAAATCAGAATTGAAGGCTAAAGTATAAAAATATGCCAGATATAACATCAATGACACTGTTTTTTTCACAACTTTGCCTTATAAAACCTGAAAAGATGTTGACATTGTTTCGAAATGCTCATATTTACAGCCCCTCTGACCTGGGTAAGAAGGACCTTCTCACCGGAGGAAAGACCATTCTGGCCATTGCTGATCGTATCGATCCCCCTGCAGGAATGGAGGTCACTATCATAGAATGTGAAGGGAAACCCTTAATTCCCGGTTTGATCGACAGCCATGTTCACATTACCGGGGGAGGAGGCGAAGGAGGACCGGCCAGCCGTATGCCCGAATTGCAACTCAGCATGATGCTCGAAGGTGGGGTGACTACCGTGATCGGCTGCCTTGGGACCGACGGCATCACCCGAACGGTGGAAAGTGTTTTGATGAAGGTCAAGACACTCCGTTCACAGGGTGTCTCCGCCTGGATGTACACCGGCGCCTACCAGGTTCCGCCACCTTCCATCACCGGCGACATTGCGAAGGACATCGCGCTTTTTGAAGAGATCATCGGGGTTGGAGAGGTGGCGATTTCCGACCATCGGAGTTCGGTTCCATCGCTGACCGAACTGACCCGCATCACGGCCCATGCCCGCGTAGCCGGTATGATCGGGGGAAAAGCAGGAATCATCAACATCCACATGGGCGACGCCAAAGATCCTTTTCGCCCCCTGCATGATGTAGTGGCCCACAGCGAAATGGGCTACCGGCAGTTCCTTCCGACCCATTGCAACAGGAACCATTATATTTTTGAGGACGCTAAAGAATATGGGAAAAAAGGATACGTGGATATCACGACCAGCTCCTATCCTTATGACCCGGATGAAGAGATCAAACCCTCCATTGCCCTGAAACAGCTTTTGGAAGCGGGAGTCCCCGCTGAAAATATCACCTTTACCTCCGATGGTTGTGGTTCCCTTCCCTTATTTGATAAAGAGGGCCGGCTGGTCAAGATCGATATGGGACTACCCTCTTCCATCCTGAGGGAAATCAAGGAGGCCATCTTCGATGAAAAAATACCACCCATGACTGCTTTAAAGGTGGCCACTTCCAATCCTGCCAGGATTCTCAAACTGGCCGGGAAAGGCGAAATCCGCGAAGGCCTGGATGCCGACCTGGTGTTGCTCGATCCTGCTTTTAACATCCTGCATGTCATGGCTATGGGAAAAATTCTGGTATAATGGAAAACTTGCTGAAAAACCGCGCCCTTCGCTCCCTTCTCTTTTTCCTGTTGTTGCCAACCTGCATCCTGACAGCCCAACCGGTCAGGAAAAATGTGGTGCCACCTGTAGCCACTGATTTTGCACCCATCCTCCGTTTTCTTTCTTCGGGATGGATGGAGGGACGGGAAACCGGTTCACGCGGTGGATTTATGGCTGCCGACTACATCGCTTCCCTGATGCAGATGAATGGACTGCTTCCTTACGGTTATCCTGATGGGACAAGGGATAACCCACAGGGTATCGACGGTAATACCGATTATTTCCAGGATTTTTACCTAACCCGGGTTAATGTGGAAAATTCCTCGTTGGCCCTGATTTCCCGGAATCAGGAGGGAGAATCCGCGATTTTATTCAATCCCCGGTTGGATTACAGCATTCAACCTGTTCCACGGAGTTGCGAAGGAGAAGCCCTGTTGTTTTTTGGAGGATACGGGATCAAAGCGCCGGATAAACAGTACGATGATTACCGTGGATTGGATATTAAAGGAAGGATCGTTTTGATCCTTGAAGGTTATCCCGGTCATTTGGATACCACGGCCCCGGTACGGTCTCTGCTGGGAAAAAATTTCGGAGAAAAATTCGCATCACGTGATGAAAAAATCTGCACGGCCCGACAACAAGGAGCCCTGGCCGTGATCCTTGTGAATACCTCTGAACAGGAAGCAATTACCCGGCAAACGGTCACCAACCTCAATCAGGCGGAACGTTGTATGATTCCCATCAACCCCGGTGACCCCGAGTACGACGATGGCGAGTACGCTCTATTGGGAGATACCACCACCTGCACCATCCCTTGTTTCACGGTTGGGAAGAAAGTAGCCACTGAACTCCTGAAAGGCGGTAATATCAATCTTGAAAAATTTGAGATCCAATCGGCCCGTCACCTGACCAATGCTTCAGCGCTCATACCCGGTCATCGGATTCGCTTTGGCGTTACGATCAAGGCGGAGACTTTACTGGCTCGCAACGTGGTCGGCATGATCCGTGGCCTGGATACCACGAGGTATATCCTGGTAGGAGCACATTATGATCACCTTGGTACCAGAGGCGCAGTTACTTACTACGGAGCAGATGACAATGCCTCCGGCACAGCCGGAATGTTGTCCCTTGCGGCGAAATGGAGCCGTAGTCCTGAAAAACCCGCCTGTAATCTGCTGTTTGCTGCATGGACTGCCGAAGAAAAGGGGATTCTTGGGAGCACTTTTTTTTGTGGGACATCACCTGTGGTGGGGAAAGGGTTATCGTTGGTGATCAACATGGATATGCTGTCGCGAAATGACCTCATCGATACGGCTGGCCGTCAGATAAGCATTGGTACGCTCCCGGTCAGTGAAGACCTCCGGAAGTTGGCCAGAGCCTCCAACGACTTATTGAATAATCCCTTCCAACTTGATTTTTGGGATGTTACGGACCATTCAGGAAGTGATTATGGTGCTTTTGCTGAACGAAAGATCCCGGTCATGACTTTTTTTTCAGGGTTCCATGCTGATTACCATTCACCCCGGGATGTGGCTGAAAAGACAGATCCTTTGAAGATGGAAAAAATCCTGTCGATCGTCAACCATTGCCTGCAGGAAGCGACATTAAAACCACCAGTCAGGTAAGATTATTCCTGTCCTTATCAGCAAAGCGTCAGTTGATGGAACAATCCGGTTGGATAATTACCAGATTTTCTGAGCGACACTGCGCACTGTGACGTTGTCCAACGCCCGCATGTTCACCTCTACGCCGATACCAGGTTTGACGGGGACATCCATCGTTCCATCGGGGTTGACGACAAATTCCGGTTCAACGATATCCTGCTTGTAGTAGCGTTTGCTTGCGGAAATATCGCCCGGAAGGGTAAAGTTGGGCAGGGAAGCCAATGCAACATTTCCGGCTCTGCCGATGCCCGACTCGAGCATTCCGCCATGCCAAACCGGGATGTTTTTAGAGGCGCAGTAATCATGGATCAGTTTCGATTCGGTAAACCCACCTACCCGGCCGGGCTTGATGTTGATGATCCGGCAACTGTCTAACTCAATGGCTGCACGGGTATCGTCGATTGAATGGATGCTTTCGTCAAGACATATCGGGGTTTTGAGCTCCCGCTGCATTTTTGAATGGTCATAGATATCCTCATAACCGAGGGGTTGTTCAATCAACGACAATCCATAATGGTCCATTTTTTTGAAAAGGTCGATGTCGCTCAGGGTGTAAGCTGAATTGGCGTCCACCTGCAACAGCAGAGAGGGATAGGCTTTCCGGAGGGCCTCGACGAATTGTAGGTCGAGACCGGGAGCGATTTTGATCTTTATCCGTTTGTATCCCTCAGCAAGGTAGCTTTCCACTTTTTTTAAAAGAGCCGGAACCGATTCCTGGATGCCGATGCTTACACCGACATCTATCTTTTTGCGGGTACCACCCATCATTTGGGAGAGGGAAATCCCTTTGGTTTTGGCAAAAGCATCCCATAAGGCCGCTTCCAGTCCGGCTTTAGCCATCCTGTGGCCGCGGACTTTCTCGTATCCTTCAATGGCTTCGCCAACGTTTTGAAGATCTTTCCCCAAAACCGATGGCATTAGAAAATCGGTAAGGATGTGCCAGGCGGTCGGCACCGTTTCGGGAGAGTAGAAGGGGGTTCCTTCGGCCACACTTTCACCCCACCCGGTGACACCTTCGGCATCGACCCGGACAATTATATGTTCTTCGTCGTATTCGGCACCCATGGATGTCACAAACGGGCTGACCAGTACCAATTTAACGTGCCTGAGTTCAATTCTTTCTATACGCATGGTTTTGTCTGTTTATTTTGTATGATTAGTAATGAAATTATTATGTAAACGTAAAACGGGGAAAATTTTCTCTTGCTGTATAATGGAAGCAAATTGAGGGTAGGTCACTAATCCGAGCATCGATTGAGGCTCGAGGGCAAGGATTATCAGGTTCCCTTTCAATTGGTCAAGGGGAACACGGATGAATTTCTTTCCTGCAGGAATAACGGGAAGTTCCTGCAGGGTCACAACGGGGTTGACGATCCTGTCGCCTTCAAAGTCGATGGAGTCAATGACGCCGATGTGGTACTGTTGGATCCGGTCACCGGGATTATATATGTAAGGTATTTGTTTTAGTGACTGCCTTTTCACCCAGTCGGTGAGAAGGGTACAGTCGGCAGGGATCAGGTAGGCTTCGGGTTTTTCGGTATCTGTCAGGGAGGCGACCACGGGGCGGTAGTCTTTGACGTTGACCACCGTGTCCTTTCCGGTAGCATAGGAGTACAGCGGAAGTGGCAGGATGCTCCCGTTGCTCTTGTGGATCGACTGGATGGATACCATTGTGGGGACAGGAGGTTCTGTCAGCAGTTTCCGGCTTTCGCTGACCAGGGTTTTGATTTTCCCGGCATTCCGGAAGCAATATTCCAACATTCCTCGCATCCCGGTCATTTGCCCTTCGGAGCGGTGGCGGATATTTTCTATGGAATCATCCTTTCCGTTCATTCCTTCCTGGATAAAGGAAAAAGTGTTTTGGATACCCAGGCTCTGGCGACCGTCGTTGACATCGAAAGTGCTGTGCCGGATATAGGATTCTTCCGGAGGGCCACCAGGGCAATAGGTAAACGCGGAGAATTTTCTCTCTTTCAGATAATTGAAGACAAAAGGCAGAAGTTCCTGGTTCGACAGGTCACGGATGGCCAGGGCTACATTGAGGTTGGTTGCAGCACCCATGGTGATGTCGGAATTCTTCCGGTAACCATAGTGTTCCCATGGTTCTCCATAGGGAGAATATTCGTGAACGTCGAGGGTGGCTTCGAAAAGGTACCGGTCGAAAAATGAATGGAGTGCGATGGTTTCCGGTTCGGTAAGAATCATGTGGTTGCGATTCAGATCCACCTTGTTGGCGTTCCGTCTCGTGTTCATTTCCCCCCCGTCGGGATTGATCTGCGGAATCAGGGCCAGGTCGATTTTTTCAAAAAGATAACGATTTTCAGGTTTTAACAGTTCATGGATCAGGAGAAGCATCCCCTCTTTCCCCGATTGTTCGTTCCCATGTTGCTGTGCAAAGAGCAATACCCTTAACTTATTCTGATCTATGGCGAATTCTTTTTCAGAAAAAGTGACGGCGTAAAGGTTCCTGCCTTTGACTGATTGTCCGATGATTTCTACTTTCATCCTTCCGGAAGTTTTCGAGACCTCGTTGATATAGGAAGATAATTCATCGTACGAGGTTAATTTTAAAAAATCGTGCTGAAGCGGCGGAGGAAGAAGTGTTTGGTTAAGGGCCATCAGGGGGAGGAGCAATAAAATTGTAAGGAAAAATACGAGTTGTTTGGTCATAAGCAGAAGTATCAATTAAAGAAAGATTGATCAGAAAAACCGGCGTTGGTCGGCGCCGGCTTTCAATTCGTAAGTGCCTGTATTTCTGTTAAAAACAATTTCATTAGTGCCGGTTTCCCGGATATAATCCAGGGTTTTCCGGTATTGTGCGGTCCCCTTCCGCAACCAGTCGGGTAGTTCTTCATCGCTGCTGATCCGGGTGAGGGCTTTCATTTCTTCGACGAGTTCATCCAGTTTTTCTTCCGGGGTTTTGATCCCCAGGATCTCTTTGGTGCGCAGGGAGAGCAGGATGGAGAGGGTCATTGAATGTTTTGACCGGGAGACGGCTTGTCCGATCATATCCATTTTTGCCAACTGGTCAATGCGTGCCAGGTGGGAATGAATTTCTTCTTCAGTAAGGATGAAATTGAGCAATCCTCCGTACCAGGCAACGCTGATGATCACCATATTCCTGAAATCGGGAATTTCGTTGCTGAAGATAGTTTCCCGTATGCGGTTCTTCATCTCCCTGATCGCTGCATTGCTTTCCATCAAAACTCTGTTTTTCACCATTTTCAGCAACCCTTTCCTGATCAATCCGTTGACGAGGGTTTCTCGTGATGTACCGGCATTTTCAGCCAGTCTGAGCAACCACCAGGTGATTTGCCGTTGATGCGGGGAATTGTGGATCAGTTCAAGGGCCGGGTCAAGCAGTGGATGACCGGTCGGGTCGGGCAGATCGGGAAGCACCACATCGATGTCGGTATCGATCCTTCGTTGCAGAGCCAGTTCCATGAGTATGGCAGCGGCCAGCAGGAGATCAAATTTCCGGGATTTCAGGAAAGGCTTCCTGCCGGTTTTTTCATCGACGGTGATCAGGTAGAGTTCTTCCGGAATGGTAAGGAAAGGGTTCATTGAGATGAGGATAAAAAGTAAGTCAAATATATCAAATATAGTTGAATATTTGTACCGGTTCACAAAATGTCACTTACATTTGTGCGGTTCAAATCCTTATGACCTTGCTGCGATCGCCAAAGTCAATTCTTATCGCGCTTTTCGTGAGCCTGACGTTGGCAATCATCGTGCATCTTGCAGGACATTTCGCCCGGATTGAGTTTCCGGGATGGTTGCTGATCATTTTGAGGTGGATTCCCATTGTATGTTTTTTTCTCTTTGCATTGAAAAAGAAAAAACTTACTACCTGGATCTTCCTCAGCATGTTAGCCGGGGTGGAATTCGGATACGATGTCCCCCGGATAGCCCGGGAGATGAATGTTGTCAGCCAGATCTTTATAAGGTTGGTGAAAACGATTATCGCGCCGCTCCTTTTCGGAACGCTGGTCACCGGTATTGCGGGTCACGCGGATCTGAAACAGGTTGGGAGGATGGGATGGAAGTCGTTGGTCTATTTTGAAGTGGTATCCACCCTTGCGCTCTTCATCGGTTTAGCCGCCATCAACATCAGCGGGGCGGGTTTAGGGGTAACGGTACCGGAGGCGATGACACAGGGCCATCTTCCGGAGGTGACACACCAGGGATGGCGTGAGATCTTGCTTCATGTCTTCCCTGAAAACATTGCCCGGTCGATTGCAGAGGGAGCGGTACTACAGGTGGTTGTTTTCAGTATCCTCTTTGGCATTGCCCTGGCCATGGTGAAGGAGCAGTATCGTTCACCCATGCTTCGGTTTGCCGATTCGCTGACGGCCGTGATGTTCAAATTCACCAACATGATCATGCTATTTGCACCGTTTGCCGTGTTCGCGGCCATTGCTTACAGCGTCGGTCACATGGGTCTAGGCGTGCTGATGAACCTATTTCAATTACTGGGGACCCTGTATGTTGCCCTTCTGTTTTTTTTGCTGGCTGTTCTTTTACCCATCCTTCTGGCTTTGAAAATTCCATTAAGATCTTTTATCAGGGCGGTAGCCGAACCGGCAACAATAGCCTTTGCCACTACCAGTAGCGAATCGGCGTTACCTTTGGCCATTGAGAACATGGAGAAATTCGGAGTTCCGCGGAAAATAGTCTCCTTTGTCATCCCCACGGGTTACAGTTTTAATCTGGACGGAACCACACTTTACCTGGCCATGGCCTCTGTTTTTGTAGCCCAGATGGCCGGAATCCATTTACCCCTGGCGACTCAGATCATCATGATGTTGACGCTGATGCTCACCAGTAAAGGAGTGGCCGGAGTGCCGCGCGCTTCGCTGGTCATCCTGTTGGGAACTGTTTCCGGTTTCGGGCTCCCGGTCTGGCCTGTCTTTATTATACTGGGAATCGATGAATTGATGGATATGGCGCGAACCGCCACCAACGTCATCGGGAACTGCCTGGCCACCGTGGTGGTCGCCAAATGGGAAAAAGAATTTAATGGAAAACCCTCTTTAGCCGGGCTTCACGATAACCCCTGACCCATCCGGGAATGGCGTCTTTGAGGATGACCATTACCGAGACCATGATCACTCCGGTAAGAACCAGGTTTATCAATCCCTGAACGAAAAGTCCGGGCTTGGAGAGTTGAGGGATATAAATCCCGAAGATATTCGTTATTCCTGCATATAACGTGGTGATGCCGACAAATACCATGGGAACGATGGTGACCCAGGCGTATCGGGCTTTTCCCTGGTTTATGATGAAGGAGGTCCCAATGGCCAGGGCAATGGTGGCCAGCAACTGGTTGGCTGTTCCGAACATCGGCCAGATGGTGGAGACACTTCCGGTGTAGATAAAATAGCCCCAGAAAAGGACCACTACTCCGCTGCATATCAGGTTACCCGGTAGCCAGTTGGTTCGGTTGAATGCAGGATAAACCTTCCCCAGCAGTTCCTGAAGGATAAAACGAGCGACCCGGGTACCGGCATCAATGGTGGTGAGGATGAAGAGTGCTTCGAACATGATGGCGAAATGGTACCAGTACGACATCAGCTTGTCTAAGCCGGGAATTGCAGAGAAGATCTGCGCCATTCCTACTGCCAGGGAAACCGCGCCACCCGTCCGTCCGGCAATGTTTTCACCCACACCGGCAGCCAGATGTTGAAATTCCGAATGGGTAAAACCCATGGCCTGTAGTTGGGGTAAAATCTGCTGGAATTTTTCCGGAGATACGTTGATCTGGAAATAATCGAGCGGATGGAGACTGGCTGCGGCGATCAGGGCCATGATGCTCACCATGCCCTCTGCCAGCATCGATCCCACCGCGATGGGGCGGATGTGTGATTCGTTCATGATCATCTTGGGGGTTGTCCCGGAACTGATCAGGGCATGAAATCCTGAGATGGAGCCACAAGCGATGGTGATGAACAGGTAAGGAAACAGGGTACCGGGAATGATGGGTCCTCCGCCATGGATGAAACTGGTGAAGGCCGGCATCTTCATGGAGGGCGCTACAACGATGATTCCCACCGCCAGCATGGCGATAACTCCCAGTTTCATGATGGAACTCAGGTAGTCGCGCGGGGAGAGCAATAACCAGACAGGCAGAACAGAGGCGATGAAACCATAACCTGCCAACAGAAGCGTTAACGTTTTATGATCGAAAGTAAACCAGGAAGCAAGGGATGATCCCGGGATAAAACGGCCAAAGATCACGGCAGCCGTTAAAAGGATGACTCCCATGATGGTGGCTTCGGTCACTTTTCCTTTCCTCAGCTGAAACATCCATACACCCATGAAAAGGGCGATGGGAATGGTGGAGGCAATGGTAAAGAGGCCCCAGGAGGACTCACTCAGGGCATTGACCACAACCAAACCCAGTCCGGCAATGGCAATGATGATGATCAGAAAGATGGCGAATGAGGTAACCCCTCCGCTGGTCGCCTTTCCGATTTCGGTCCGGGCGATAAAGGCCAATGATTTTCCATCGTGGCGGATCGATGCAGTAAGGATCACCATGTCGTGAACGGCCCCGGCCATCACAGCTCCCACCACCATCCATACAAACCCCGGGAAGTAACCGAACTGGCAGGCAAGGACCGGCCCGACCAGCGGACCGGCGCCGGCAATCGCGGCAAAATGATGACCGAACAATACCCATTTACTCATGGGATAATAATTCTGGCCGTCGTACAAACGCCCGGAAGGCATGACACGGCCGGAATCAAGGGTCAGGATTTTGGAAGCAATAAAACCGAAGTAAAAACGGTAGGCCAGCGCAAAAATAGCAAGGGCAGCAATGACGAGCGGCATAGCATTCATGATTCAAAGGTAAAAGTAATTTTGATCAATTATTTCTCGTTTCGAAGAGGGAACAACTTTTTTCTTACGAAAAGAGCGAAAAGAAAGTGGATCAACCAATTGTAATTCCCTTATCTTTGAAGCTATGAAACCTCGCATCATCCCTTTAATTTTCCAGGGAGAAAAACGGTTTTCCGTTACCTGGTTCAGATCCTACCTTTTCATTGTTGTCGGTACCTTTTTGGTATCGGTTGGCTATGTCCTGTTTATCACTCCGGAAAAAATCGTCCCGGGGGGAATTTACGGGATCTCTATCATGTTGCACTACCTGATTGGAACACCGATTGGCCTGACCGCGCTCGCTTTCAACATTCCCCTGACCCTGCTGGGGACAAAACTGTTGGGTCCGCGGTTTGGCATTAAAACGGTGGTGGCATTTATCCTGACCTCTTTTTATGTTGACGGACTCTATTACTTGTGGGGTTCAAAGCCCCTGGTAGAAGGAGAGACGTTGGTCGCCTCCATTTTCGGCGGTATCTTTATCGGAGCCGGTGTAGCCCTGACCTTCAAAGCAAAGGCAACCAGCGGAGGAAGCGATGTGATCGCGATGATCCTTCAAAAATACACCCGTATGCCTTCAGGACAACTGATGATGATGGTTGACGGCGTGATTGTGATGGGCAGTCTTCTTGTATTTGGCGACTGGAGAATCCCGCTCTTCAGTTTTATCACCATCTTTTTCATTGGTCGTGTCATCGATTATACCCTTCACGGGTTTACCTATGATAAAACACTCTTCATCATATCCGACAAACATGAGGAGATCCGCAACAGTATCATCCATGACCTCAAAAGAGGAGGAACTTTCCTTCAGGGAAAAGGGATGTACAACCAGGCCGAAAAGCAGATCATCTTCACCGTTCTCAGCCCCCGTGAAATGTACCTCTTGGAAGAGTATGTGAACCGGATCGACCCGCAGGCCTTTATCGCGGTGTTAGAAGCATACGAAATCCTTGGGAAAGGTTTCAAATCCCTGAGTGAGAAAATAGATGAAAAGTGACCCGGGACCATTATGTTCCATCCGAAGGGATGTCACTCCCCGGTCATTAACCGATACTTAGCCAATTTACTGTAATACTGACAATTGGCATCAATAAGGTTGTCTTTTGCCTGTTGCGCCATCGCCTGGGCTTCCAGCAAATCTGAAATGCCCGTGATCCCGGCTTTGTAATTGTCCTGGCTCAGTCGGAGGTTTTCTATTGCTTGTTCCACGGAAACCTGGAAAACCCCAATCTGGTAACGGGCCTCTTCCACTTCGTTCGCTGCCTGTCGCAGTTGAAGGACCAACAGCTCAGTGTTTTCCTTCAGAGCGTTTTCAGCCTGTAATACTTCAAGTTCCTGTTTTTTTATCTTATGGCTGCCGGCCCACCAGTCGGTGATGGGGATGTTGAGACTCACCAGGCCGATGGCATTGTTGGTGGTCTTATTCATGAGGTCATAAGTAAATCCCGCGCCCGCTAATGCAATCTGGGGCATGTATTCGCCGGCCGCCATCTTTTTTTGCACCTCTTTCACTTCGACAGCCTTATTCAGGAGCAGGAACTCTGTACGGTTCCTGACCAGTTGCTCAGGATCGCGGAAAGAGAGGTTTTGTGGTTGTTCTGCAGGCGGAGCCGTGAAGTGAAGGGAGGTATCGTAAACCACGCCGATGTGCTGACACAAGGCCCGAAGCGTAAGGTCAATCCCGTTGTTTAGCTTCAACCGGTTGGTTTTCAATTCATTTTGTTTCAATTGAACTTTCAGCACATCGTTTTGCTGGGCAAGACCTGCCGCGGTATAGTTTCTTACGTCGCGGTAAACCGAGTCAAGCAATTGCTCATAGCTTTCCAGGGTATTCACTTTTTGCAACAGCGATTGCAAGGTCCAGAAGAGTTCTTCGGTACGTAGCAGGACCTGATCGCGTGACATGTTTTTTTGAAATTTTGTCACCTCTTCTCCGAGCCGGGCAAGTTTGTAACCCCTTCGGATCCTTCCGCCGGCATATACCGGTAAAGATACGGTGACAGCTGCCGTATTCATGTAATCCACCAGCCCTAAAGATAGTGGAGGAAAATAGGCAAATTGTGTCGGGTAAATCAGTTGCGACGGATCCCGGCCATCCCATACCGGAAGGTTCATGGCCGGTGTTTCGACTTTCAGCAGGTAGTCGGCAGAACGGATGGCGATGCCGATTGCACTGATTTTTGGGAAAAAGTTGGTAAAAACCTCCTTTTTCTGCTGACCTGCGGCCTGCAGTTGTAATTCTGCCTCTTTGATCTTACGGTTGTTTTGCAGGGCTAATGAACGGCAGGAATCGAGTGAAAGGTTCTGGGCCTGGCCGATATTCATCAGCAATGGAATTCCCACGATCAAACCCGCCAGGATCATTTTGATGTTTCGGGGAAGGGTCCGGAACGCCGGTTTTTTGCTTTGATCCTTGTAGGAGAAGGAGTAGAGAATGGGTAGCACGTAGAGGGTCAGTACCATTGAGAAAATCAAGCCGAAAAAGATCACGGTACCCAGCGGAGCCCAAAGTGGGGACCGGCTGATGATCATGGGGACAACTCCAACTCCTGCGGCAGCAGAAGTGAGAAAGATGGGCCGCATTCTTCGTTTGGCAGCGGCAACGGCAGCTTGTTTCGTGGTCATACCCTGGTTTTCCTTCAGGTCGCGGGCATAATCGATCAGGATGATCCCGTTACGGATGACCATTCCACAGAGACTGGTGATCCCGACGAATGCGGTAACAGAGAAAGGGAATTGCATAATGACTAATCCCAGCGCTGCTCCCGGAAGGGTCAACAACATTCCGCTCATGATCAACAGGGCGATTTTAGCTTTGCGGAACTGGGTTAAAAGGATGAAAAAGATCAGCAACACACTCACACCCAAGGCGATTCCCATAGGGATAAAGACCTCCTGGGTTGCTTCATAATCACCGCCATATTGGATGGATGTCCCTGCAGGCAGCTTCAATTGGTCGATGGCCGGGCGGATCTTCTCAAAGATGGTGGCAGCATGGGTCTGCAAGTCGTTGTCAACCATCAAGGTAAGGGTGGGAACCCCGTTGCGGCGTACGATGGTCCCTTCTGACCAGGATGGGGAGAAGGTAGCCAGGGAGCGCAGGGGCACCGCGGCGAAGCTAACAGGTGAAGTAATATACTGATCCTCAAGAGTTTTCATCGAACGGTCAGAGGGGTCATCCTGCCGGAGGACTACCTCTACCGGATAATCATCTTCCCAAATGGTGGTAAGGGGAACGCCATCCAACCCCACCATCACGGAAGCGGCTACCAGGCTTTTATAGTATCCCTGGCGGTTGGCTTTATCACGGTCGAGGTTCACGTTGATGTTCTGCTGAGGCTCGTCCCAGTCAGACCGGACCCAGTCAACACCTGCAGTTTTCGATAAAATTCCCTGAATCTGTGCTTCTGTGGCGCGGATGTCTCTGACCGAATCAGAAGAAATACGGATTTCGATGGAGGTACGGCTGGGCTGTAAAGCGAGGATCTTCCATTTTACCCGTGCGTTGATGAAATGATCGGAATAACGGGGACTGTATTCGTTGACCAGTTCACGGGTAGCTTTGTCTGACTTCGTATTGACCAGCAGTTGCCCGTAATTGGAAGCGGGCATCTGCGGAGCATAAACGGTATGGAACCGGGGGGAACTGGTACCGATGAAACTGGCGACATTGGTCACCCGTTTGTCTTTAATTAAAAGGTGCTCAAGGCTGTCAACCACCTTTTGGGTGCTTTTTAAGGAGGAGCCGACAGGCAGGTAGATCTCCACGGCGAACTGGTTGCGCTCCATTTCAGGGAAGAGTTGTTGCTCGGTGAAGAGGAAAAGGATCACCGCCATGATCACCGATAAAATGCCAATGGCAATGACTTTGCGCGGATGGCGAAAGGCCTTGTCAACAGAACGGTCGTACCATGATTGCAAATGTTCAAGGAAAGAGCTCTTGTTCTTTTTTTCAGCGTGTTTCAGCCCTTTTTTAATAAAGACAAAATTAAGATAGGGGACCATGAAGAGTGCCACGATCACCGAAACGATCAGGGTGATGGTCACCACCCAGGGAATCGATTCGATGAATTCACCGGCAGTTCCCGGTACCATGAAAGCCAGGGGGATATAGGAGACGATGATAGCGAGGGTGGCCACGATGATCGGACTGACCAGCTCTTTGGCGCTTTTCTGGGCTGCATGCCAGGGTGAGAGGCCCTGATCGATTTTGGTTACATGGTTTTCAATGACGACGATGGAGTTATCGACGATCATTCCCAGTACAAGGATCAGCGAGGCCAGGGAGACAGTATGCAGTTCAATGCCAAAAAAGTACATGATAGCCAGAGAGATCATAACCGAGATGGGAACGGTGATTCCTGCCACGGAGGCGACACGGAATGGAAGCAGGATCAGGGTTACCAGTATGACAGAAATGATGGCGATCAGGAATTCCTTTAAGAAATCGTTCACGGAATCGCTCACGTATTTCGGCAGTTCCGATATTTTGGCCACCTCAATACCCGGCGGGCATTGTTGCTGAAAAACCTTAAGGGCTTTATCGACCTCTTTCCCGTAGGCCACGATGTTGTTACCCGGTTGCATCTCCAGCGATAAAAGAATGCTTTTTTTCCCGTTTTGGCGCATGAAATTATCGGGACGATCATACTTCCGTTCAATCGTGGCAATGTTTTTAAGTCGAACCACATTCCCGTCGGGATCGGAGTAAACGATCTGTTCAGCCAGGTCTTTCTCGGATTCGAAATTGGGTGGAAAATGGACCGGCATGACGGAGGAGCCGTCGTCCAGTTTACCCGCGTAACTGACCATTCCGTTGGGTTGATAGGCGCCTAACAGCGACAACGACTTGATGTTGTATTCATTCAGCAGCTCGGGTTTGATGTTGACGAAGATTTTTTCTTTTTGAAGTCCGAAATATTTGATTTTGGAGGTGGCGGGAATTTTGCGGCAGGCAGTGGCGAGTTTTTTCATCTGCTCCTCCAGCTCTTTGTAACTTTTGGTGTCGGATGACAAAGTGATCAGTAAAGCGGAAGTGTCGCCGAAATCGGAATTAGCAATGAGGGCCAGGACACCGGCGGGCAGGGTCATTTTCAGTTCATCCAGGCCGTGTTTAAGTTTCGACCAGAACTGATCGGCATTCTTGACATCATCGTTCAGTTCCACGAAGATGTACATAATTCCTTCACGGGAGTAAGAATAGGTTTTCGCTTTTTTAACCTCCTCATAACCAAAAAGATAGTTTTCCACCACGGTGGTCAGTTGTTTTTCTACCTCTGCAGAGGTAGCGCCGGGATAGACCCCCACCACGACACCCTGCCGGATGGTAAAGACCGGGAATTCATTACGGGGCATTTTCAACAGCGCGACAACCCCGATCACGATTATGGCCACGACAAAAAACACAACAATGTTGTTATTGCGCATGGCCCTGTCGATCAGGTTAAATTTCTTTGATTCCATCTTAAAAATCGATTAAACAATGGTCGGTTAGTTTTTCTTTTCCCTCGTTAACGATCAATTGGCCTTCCCGGAGCCCGGAGATCACTTCCAGCCCTGAACCCGCGTAATTTCCGGTGCAGATGATCTGTTTCCGGGCGCGGTGAGCAGAGGAATCTACCACATAAACATAAGGGTGGTTGTCATCGTCTTTGGATACACTTTGATAAGGAATCAGTAAAACCTCTTTTTGTAAGGTGATTCCCATTTGCACATCGCAGACCATACCCGGCTTTAATTGTAATAACGAATTGGATGCCATTATTTTAGCTTCATAAGTCCGCGAAAATTGATCCGCCACAGGGCTCACGATGGCCACTTTTCCTTCGAACGATTCGTCATTCAGGGCAGGGACGGTAAAGGAAGCCGTCATTCCTTTGGTGATTTTTGCCACTTCGTTTTCGGGAACGGAGATCTTGATATAGACCTGGCGGATGTCGACCAATTCCAGCGGGGCTGCTGTTAGAGAGAGGGAGGTCATGCCCGGTTCAATGTTCCGTCGGCCGACCATCCCGTTGACCGGAGCGTACATCTTGCATTTGTCGAGGTTGTTTTGTGCAAGATTGAGGGATGATTGGGCCTGTTCGAGTTTTGACTCCATTTCCACCCATTTGATGTCAGGAAGGCTGCCCTTTCCGTGTACCATTTTCAATCGTTCGTAGGCGTCTTTGGCCTGTTGGTATTGAGACAGGCTTATCCCGTACATGTTTTTGGCGTCTGTTTCATCCAGGGTGGCCAGTAATTGTCCTTTTCTGACCAGGTCGCCCGGTTCCACCAGCACCTCTTTCACGGTACCGGCCATTTGAAATGTAAGTGGGATGTTTTGATACGCTTCAACGGTTCCGCTATAGCGCAGGGTGGTCATGGCCTTTTCATTTTTGACCCTGACGGTGGACACTTTCACCGGCCTGGTTTCAGGAATGTTCTCTTTGTTTTCCCGGGTATTGCATGCGAGCAACATGCACAATGCCATCAAGGGGAGGATCATCTTGTTCATGTGAGAATCGTTTTTTTGTGATCAATGGACCTAAATACTGAACGATCAGTATGTTTCACGATAAAAAAATTATTTTTTAAGCAGGTAATAAAGTTGGTTGAGTTGACTTGTCATCGATTCCATGGCTGATTTCACGGAGTTGTTGCGGATCAGGTCGCCCGCTAATCCTATGCTCATCGAAAAATACTGGAGAGCAACGATGGTCACGTCGATATCGCCACGGATCTCTCCGCGTCTGATTGCATTCTCAAGGATGATTTTCACATCGGCCACGGCATCTTCCATGACTTTGCTTTTACTGACGGCAAAACCTTCATAATGGCGGAAGGAATCGGCAATGAGTGACAGGTAGTTGACCGGGATGAAGGGTTCGTCGTCGCCGAAGATCGCCATCAGAATGCCATGGGTATGCCGGATACAGGCCTCGGTGTAATCTTTCAGGCTGATGTTTTCCACATCGACCACAACGGTAGAGACCGGAAAATGGCTGTCGATCACGGCCCTGAAAAGCTCTTCTTTGTTCCTGAAATGGTGGTACATGGCCCCTTTGGTCAGACCGATGGCTTCACTGATCATGCTGATGGATACCGCTTCATAGTTGTGGTTCAGAAAAAGTTTGTACGCTTCGTCGATAATAATATCTCTTGTCTCTTTCATGATAAAATACTGAACGTTCGGTATGCAAAACTACATCTTTTTTTCAAAAAGAGCAGGGAAGATCAAAAAAAAGATGAAACAAAGAAAAAGGAGTCAGTGGAATAAAGGAAACAGCAGGCGGATTAGTCCCAGTAATGACTCAAGACGATGTAGCAGGCAAACTGATCCGGGCTGACATCCAGGGTGCCCAATACATGCCGCTGCCTGAAGAGCAACTCTTTTCTTTCAGTGCTTGTCATTTGCATTATCTTTAGGCCATTAATCTCCCGGTTCGTCATTTCATGACCCATGAACACGATAACCGGCCTGTCATTGCTTACACCGATGGATCAAGCGCATTTTCCAACAAGTATCTCTTTGAACATGCTGGCGAAACCTGTTGGTTCGACCTGCAATCTGAAATGCACGTATTGTTATTATCTCGAAAAGGAGAATCTTTATCCCGGGCAGGCTTCTCTCCGGCAAATGGATGACAGGGTGCTGGAAGATTTTATCGCCCAAACCATTTATTCTACCCGTGAGCGGGTTGTTCTCTTTGCCTGGCACGGCGGTGAGCCGCTGCTGAGAGGGTTCGGTTTTTTCAATAAGGTGTTGCAATTGCAAAAAAAACACGGTGCCGGAAAACTCATCGAAAATTCACTCCAAACCAATGGCACCCTGCTGACCAACGAGTGGTGCCGCTTTTTCAGCGATCATCAATTCCTGATCGGGATTTCGGTAGACGGACCTGTCCACTGCCACGACCATTACCGAAAGTATTCCAACGGAGAGGGCAGTTTTGCCGGATGCATGAAAGGGTTGAACTTGTTGATACAACATAAGGTGGAATTCAACACCCTTTCAGTGGTCAATGATTATACAGTACAATTTCCCCTGGAAATTTACAACTTCCTGAAAAATGCCGGCAGCCGCTTCATGCAATTTCTGCCTGTTGTGGAGCGAACCGATCGTTGCGCCCTAACCGGAGCAGATAAGCATTTTGATTCACGCACCCTTATTCCGGTATCTGTTACCAGCCACACCGTTGATCCTGATACTTATGGTAATTTTCTCATTACCCTCTTCAATGATTGGGTAAAAAAGGATGTGGGGGAATGTTTTGTTCTCACCTTCGATTGTGTATTGGCCAACTGGATGGGGGTTCCCCCTCCGGTTTGTGTTTCGGCTGAGACATGCGGGAACGCGGGAGTGGTGGAATTCAACGGGGATGTCTACAGTTGTGACCATTTTGTATTTCCGGAATACAGGCTGGGAAACATCCGGGAGAAATCGCTGTTGACCCTGATGAACAGTGAAATCCAGCGACGGTTTGGGAGATACAAGAAGGATGGTTTGCCGGCTTATTGCCGCCGATGTGAATTTTTAAAGTTGTGCAACGGGGAGTGCCCCAAAAACCGCATCAGTATAACTCCCTCCGGAGAACCGGGGCTCAATTATCTGTGCAGCGGGTTGAAGAAATTCTACCGGCATACCCGGCCATTCTTCGATTTTATGGCCAATGAACTCCGGCACAAGCGTCCTCCATCCAACGTAAAGCAATGGGCCTTGACGCGTCGCCCGGCTATATAACAGCAGAAGCTCTGTGACAACTCATCGCATCCGGATCATTTTCTTCACCAGTGACTGCGTTTCATTTTGTAACCGGACCAAATAGATTCCGGGAGGTAAAGTACTACCATCAAAAGTGTAGTGATGGATACCCGGAGCCAGTTTTTCATCTGTGACCGTTTGGAGGATCCTGCCTGACAAGTTGCTGATTGTAAGCGCTATTTTGCAGGTTTCGGGAAGGAAAAAGGAGAGGGATGTGGATTGGGTGAACGGGTTGGGAACGTTTTGAAAAAGTATAGCCTGTCTGTAAGTGGCTGCCTCCTCCATCCCGTATGCCTGGTCGAGCTGCCATTTAAGGTATTCATTTTTTGCCTGCAATTGTTGCGTGGTCATTCCGGGAACCGAAACATCACTTCTGATCAGCCCGGTAGCATAATCGACCAGGTTGATCCGTTCCACAGGGTCGTTTGTAAGGCAATAAAGTTCCCATTGGTCAGGGAGTGCCCCGTGTGGATCGATGTATTTGACTATTTTCCAGTCACCGGTACAAAAGGCGATGGGGTTGTTGGGCTGGCGCACCGTTCCATGGGTAAGGCCATAACCCAGGCCAATGACTGAATCGACCCTTTCGAGAAAAAAGTCGTAGTTTGTGCCGGTATAGTTAAGGCCTTTTTCGGTGATCATGTCGTGGGACATAAAGAGCACTCCGGTGCGCGGTTCTCCGTCAGATCCGATCACAGGTGGCTGGGCAACCCCTTTTATATAGGGAGAGAGGTTGACACCCGGGAAGTTGTATACAGGGGTGTGTGTACCGGTGGTTTCCATTTTTCCAATCAGCGTTTCAGGTTGGATACCAGCCAGTCCCAGCAGGGTAGGCGCCAGATCGATCGAGCTGGTGGGAGCCTGTAACTCCCGGAGGACAGATGGATCGGGATTGACAAGAGATGAGGAGATGATGCAAGGTACGCGGATTGCTTCTTCATAAGCGTTGTGCCATTTCTGGATCATTCCCCCATGGGCGGTGGACATCTCCCCATGATCCGAAATGAATACCACGATTGTGTTGTCAGCCAGGTCGTTATCATCAAGTGCCTGAAGTATTTGGCGGAGTTGCAGGTCGGCAAGGTATTGGCAGTATAAATAGAAGTTGACATAACCGAGTGACCATTCGGAATAGTAATCGTTAAGCTGGAAAGGGAGCGGGGAACGGTAAGGTTGACCGTTGGAAATGAAATAATTATCCTGGCTGGCGCCCATGGCCAGACCGTATTTGTATGAGTAATCGAATTGGCATTGGGGTTTATGATCCAGGATTTCGTCGAAGGTGGGTGGCGGGGAGTTGTTAATAGCCGGGAAGCCATCGGGATTGAGTGCGACCCGGAAGGTTTTGGTAATATGTAAGCCGTTTTCGACTGTCGGGACGGTTCCCCAAAGGCTGGAATCACCTGGCAACGGATTGATGATCGGAGGAGGATAATCGGTCCAGGGAACCACTCCCAGGGTATCGGGAACCTGCCAGTTGATGGGCCATGAGCTCACGTCATGAGGGTTTACCAGGGAAGCCACTGTGAACCACGGACCGGTGGAAGAGGCTCCCATTTTTTGTAAAAAATCAACGATGTTATCGGTAAACATTTCATCGCGATAGACTCCCAGGTTGTCCGATTTACCTCCATGGGGTTCGGGATAGGAACTCTCCCAATCGGAGAATCCCCAGGGTTCAAGATAGTCGGAGTCGGAGGGATCTGAGACGTGCCATTTACCGAAGTAATGGGTCGAATATCCTGCTAACCGGAACCAGTCACCGATGGTCGGGGTACCGGCCGGGTCTAAAAAAGGAACATCTTCGGTCGATTTAAAGAGGCCGTCCGTCTGATCGACACCGGTCACAGTGGAGTATTGCCCGGTCATGATGCAGCAGCGGCTGGGTACTGAGGCAGAGGAAGCGGTATAATGTTGCTTGAGTACTACTGCGTTTTGCCTTAGCCGCATCATTCCGGGGAAGAAAGAGAGATAAGGGTTCCCCGGAGTGATGGGTCGGAATCCCAGGATCTCTTTCAGCCCTTGGGCCGCCCCCTGATCAGGCAGGTATCCTTCGGGCGGAGTCTGCATCTGGTCAACCATGATCAACAGGATGTTCGGAGGTGTGACGGTGGTTCTTTGCGGAAGGTCCGAGAAGCCGGTCAGACCGGTGATGGCCAACAGCGAGGGAGGAAGGGTTAAAAGGGTGCGGTGTGACAGGCTTTTCATGTGAAGAAATCGATGGGGTGAACAGTCTATAAACTTACAAAAAAAACTGATCACCAAAAAAAATGCAAACAAAACCGGAGCCTGTCATTCAGGGTTCAATTCCTTCTCTCAGTTGTTCTTCAGGCAACGAACAGAATAACCGATGGAGGGGGATTGAGCGGTTCGGTAGGTGTTATCATAATCACAGTGCAAGGTACGCAGGTGCTTCTTTGTAGCGCTGAATTCACTTGAAAGCCAGAATATTCCTGCGCCCCCGATAAAATCGAAAGTGGCATTGACAGTTCGGCTCCCTGCAGGGAGACCGGAAAAGCCATAAAGATCTCTTCCTATACCGGTGTTCCAGCCGGAAGATGTTTTCAGGTTCTTGCCCACATCAAAGCCGCGATAACTGTACAATTCCCATGTGGGATCACCTACCGGATACTGGGTGTCAACAATTCCTTCCAGTACCATGAACTCCTGGTCGGTGGGGACATGCCATCCATCGGGACAGATACCCTGAGCGCCTTGTTGTGTGACATACTGCATCACTTCACCCCACTGGTAGAGCCCTCCGTACTGATCGCAACGGGAGGTGAGGTTGTCATAACAGTATTTCTCCAGAATCCCGTTGTCGGTCTGATTCTGATTGCCGTTGATCATGGTTCCTACGTTAAGATTCTCTTTCAACCAGCATTGGCTCATGATCTGAATAGTATGGTACACCTGTCCCTGCCAGGTGATGGTGGGCAAGCCGGGGCATGGGATGTTGGTAGCAAACTGGAAGGTATATGTCTCGTCGGAGGTGGGGTTATCGAGGATGCATGATTCCTGCGTCAGCTGCCCGCTTTTGAGAGGAGCTTCCTTGTTGGTTCCCGATGCCGGGGAGGACATCCCTGCATATTGAAAACGGCAGGAAGATACGCTTTCTGAGCCAAAAGCCATGATCCTGATGGTTCTCACCTCCATGTTATAACGGGCTGTCACAAAAAGGATCCGGTGATTGCCGGGGGAGAGGCTGAAACCATGGATCCCTTTTCCCAGTTGCCGGTTTTCCCGGAACAGTATCCGGCCCTGAAGGTCTGACAGGGTCATTTCAACAGTACCATCGGAGGGTATTTCAACCGCGACGCGTCCTTCATTAACTACCGGGTTAGACCCGGTTTGGAAGAGCCGAAAGTTATTTTCACGAAAGACCGGTTGATCCATGCCGACAGGGAAACCCAGCGAATAACCGAGGTATTGCAAAGTATCCCCCGGCGTCAGTTGGACGGTAGCTGCAGTATCGGGCCATTGCAATTGAAGGGTGCCACCAGCCGTTATATTGGTGATTTTCAAACTGTCAAGCTTTGAATGAAGCTGTTGGTTTTGCCCGCTGAAGGTGAGATGGACAGAAATTTTCTGGGCCATGGTATTGACCACCGCGGCCAACGATAGAAGAACGATCGTGCAGTTTTTTTTCATTTGGAAATGATGGTTTTAATGGTTTAATGCAACCATCAAAAGTCCGCACAATACTTATTTAAATCAATACAACTTTCGTGTGATTTCATGAAATGGAGCGGTGATGAATGAAAGGATCAGAAGGAACGCACCGGCCGGATGTAAAAAAGGGATCTTTTGCTGCTCCATCCCTGTCCCCCGCTATAGAAGCTCTGTTGCCAGGCGTTGAGCCGGTTGGTTTCGGTTGAGCTCCAATAGGAGTTGTCGGTAAAACCCCCGATCAAATCCTTGTGCAGGTACATCTCGTTGAGCTCATCCTTGGAGGGGAGGAACCAGTCGTCGTAACCGTTTAATACCAGATCTTTGCAAACCCTTGCAGGGATCCCGGGGTCAGGACAATAGTAAACAATTTGGTCTGTGTTGGATTTACCGGTACCGATTTCGGAATACATAGCCCCTAAGGTTTCTCCATAGCAACCCCATTGTGCGTTTCCCTGGTCGGCCTGAGCTGCTACCAGTCCATGTTCACCGGAGGCTTCGGTATAGAAGACGATGCCGCCACCGTAACTTTGTCCCACATAATGGACGCCGTTGGTTTCCGCGGTAAGAACGGTCACCTCCGATACTCCGCAAATGTTCCACGCCCAGACATACCGCGTGTAAACGGTTTCCGGATCCAGTCCTGTTTCAATGTAGGTGACATTGGTTCCCAGGTCGATAGCGGTTGAAAAGTCATTGATTGTGTTCCACTTGTAACCCATTGATCGGTCGGCGGGGTACCAATTCCAATTGATGGAATGTTGTGATTTTTCATAAATCCATGCTACTGGTGAAGCGGGCACCTGACAATTTTCACCCTTCAGGCAGCGAAGCGAAAAATCCATGACCCGGTAAAACTCGCCATCGATCAACAGCGGTTGAAGGTCCATCATTTCAAAGATCTTGACGTCGTCTTCATCATAGGGTGTGGAGGTGTAGTAAAAGGTGTGGTTGCCTAAGTTCCCGAAGGTTCCAAGGAGGGGTCCGCCGAAGAAGCCGGCAGGCAGGGCGGTAAACCCTGTTTCGTTGGTGGCTCCCAGGTTGGGCTCAGCCCAATGGAGGAACCCGGCCTCTTTCAGTTTGCCACCCGCAATCTCGTATCCCCCTAACCAGGTTTGCAGGGAGGTCCATTCATCGAAGGAAGGTACGTGCCAGCCGGGGGGACAGATGCCCTGCCATCCTTCGGTATAGAGGTAATACATCAGTTCATCCCATTGGTAGAGCCCTCCATATTCATCACAATTGGATTCCAGGTTGTTGTAGCAATATTTTTCGATGATGCCGTTGTTGGTGGAATTGATGGTGACGTCGATCCGGATTCCGGTATTGAGGTTTTTTGCCATCCAGCATTGGGGTCCGATTTGCACTGTTCCGTAGATTTTCCCGTCGCGGGGGTCGGTAAAAGGTTGTCCGCAGGCGAAAGCGGTGGCCGTGGTGGTCAATACCTGCCATTGGCCGTTGGTAAAGCCCATCAGGGCACCCTGTCCGTTCGTACCACAGTCGGTACAATAGACCATCAATCCGTTGGCCGGGTTAGCAATCTCGTTGAGCCGGGCATGGTCCATCCGCGGAAAGAGCATTCCTTTTTCGGAAGATTTGATATCCAGTGCTGCCGAGGGATCGGGTTGGCTGCCATCGTTGTTAATAGAAAACTGGGCTATAGAACAAACGCGGAGGGTCAGGATCAACAGGGAGGTAAAGAGCAGTCGTTTCATGAAAGGGCAGTTCGGGAGCCAAAGACAGGCTATTTTAGCCTGATCAATCAGGCAGGGAATCACGGTCGAGGAGTTTCTGACATAGAAGGGAAGAGACAATCATCGATATTTTTTTATTGGGAAGGGGCAGTGAGGTGTAACAAACGACCGGGAGAACCCATTCAAGCAAGGCAAAGTAGTAAGGAACGGGGTTGGGATCGTTCTTAGCGCTCCGCAAAGCGTATTCCCTCATTTTGAGGGCCAAAGTTGCATTTTTCATCACTTTTTCACGGTGCCTTCCGTGATAGATCACTTCCGGGAAAACATCAAGACGGAGCGGTTCATAAAAATGACGGAGGAAACCGAGATAATCGTTCCAATCGGCTGGTGTCTCAACCGGGGCGTTATCGATCAGGAAGATGGCTTCCAATCGGGCAAAATCGGAGATAATGGAACGGGGTTTGGTTTCCGAGAAATCGATCAGGTAAACGTTCATGGTTTCATCCAGCAGGATGTTTTGCATGTTCAGGTCGCCATGACAGATTCCGGTGTAATAAATCATTTGCTCTTCCCGGCGCCGTGCGAATTCATTTTTGAGGTACCAGTAAGGATTAAGGAAGGGATGGTTGATCTCAGGAATGGTGATGGATTGTTCTTCCGGACCGATATCCAGGGTCTCTTTTGCAATCTGGTAGATGCCGGCGAAAAAGGTGAAAGTGGGGTCGTGGTCTTTGAAAGGTAAGATGGTCTTGGTGACGGGTTGGCCATACCACGGCTGGAGGATGCTCAGAAAAATTTTATCAAAGAGGGGTTCAAGAAAAGAGATTTCGGTGGTAAGATAATAATGGGTCAACCATTTGAGTTGGCTCGATTCACCGCCTATACCGACGAAATTGTAACGAAGGGCGCCGGTGTTACCATAGAATTCAGCACCAAGAACCACGGCGCTGTTGTTGAATATAAAGGGAAGGGCAAATTGCTTGCATCTTTCCGATTCGCGGGTGATCAGGTCGCGATGTGCCATCTTGAGTACCGTGGGACGCATTTTCCTTCCTTCGTGATCGAAAGAGCTGACGCGGAAAGTCTGTGCTGAATAACCGCCGTGCAAGGGATCGACGATAACCGAGGAAGAATCGGTGTAAAGCAGGCGGGTAAGGAAGGCTTTTACCGATTCGAAAGGGGCCCCATCCCTGGTGGAGACTTTCACCGTTTTATCGGGACTGTCGGTGAACTTCTCCGGACCGAAAACCCAAAGGGTCGGGTTTTCGAAAACGGTTTCGGGATCAGGGGGTTCCACCCCGGTGATGTTATCAATTGTAAGCTGAGAGAGCAGTTCCCTAAGTGGAATAAGGCTGCTTTTTACTGATCTGTCGGCCAGGCGGAAGGTGATCCCCGGGAGGAATTTCACTTGTGCAAAGGGCGTTGATAAGAAGGTGCCGTTGTCTAAGCCCTGATCGGGGATCAGCACGGTGGTGACAGAAGGGCTGTTTTCATTATCGTCGGATATCACCAACAGGATTTCTCTCCTGCCGGGCAGGATTTCCCGGTGAAGGGTTTTGACAACTTGAAGGAGCCGGGCCCATGCGACTTTTCCGGGTTGGGGGCAGTGGAGGGTTCCCGAGGGATGATGTCCGAAGCAGAGGGCTTCGAGGACCGGCATTCCGGTACGGAAGGGATCGGAGGCAATCCTGAAATCGGCATCGTCCGAAGGGTCGCCCGGTAAAAAACCGCCACAATTCCCGAGGATGGCAAAAAGATCCGGTGGTGTATCCTTCTTATCAGGAGTGCCCGGCAGGAATCCATACCCGATGGCAAAACCCAATTCTCCGAAGCTCATCACCCGTGGAGTGGTAATCCGTTGTCCTTCGTGATCACCCTCGGACAATGGATGGTAACTCCAGGTTTCGTCGCTCACCGCGAATGTTGTCGGGGCGGTTTTCGTTCCTTTACCCGACCGGATCTTTTTCAGCGCCTCTTCTAGGTCAGGTTCCAGGTTAAATCCACGGAGAAGGCCGGCAATTTCCAGTACATGAAGTACGTCGGCTGTCACGCCGGTGATGTAGAGCTTCGCCTGGTTGGAATGCATCGCTTTGTGCGCTTTGAGCAGACTTCTGATCCCGGCGCTGGAGAGGTAATGGCAGGCTGAGAGATCAAGGATCATATCCTGGCCGTTCATGGGAAGGGCCGCGACAGTCTGGTCGAGGAGCATGCTGCCTGCCGCATCGAGCCTTCCGGTTATCCTAATACAGCGCAGGAGTTCATCAGTGGTAATTTCCATTCTTGCCAATACTCAAAAATTTAACTTCTTTACAGCGTTAAAATGGCTTCTGTTATATCCATATTTGAAATAGCCAGGCTAAGATAAAGATAAATACAATTTATAGTTTTTATAATGAACATTTTTTATTCGTTATGTATTTTTTTGCATAACAGTTGAGCGGTAATAAAATAGTTCTAATTTAGCAACAAATCTGAGCCTTTATATATAGTCTAACCCCTTTTTGAAGGGAACTCATTCGTTTTATTAAAAATCAAAAACAATCATGAAAAAAATTACTTTTTTTTCGACGTTTGTGCTGATATTTTTGAGCAGTTATCTGTCGGCACAAAAACAGGTATTCACCTATCACTTCGACAAGCCTCAACTCAAGGCTTCGTCCGACGGTTATACCGACATAATGTACAAAAACTGCATCAACCTGGGAAAAGAAGGGACCCCCCTGCTTCCGCAATTTTCAGCAAATCTGCTTTTACCTCCGGGCACCGAAATTTCGTCTGTTAAGGTTACCGGTGTGGAGTATTTCACCGAAGAAAACGGGATAGCTATCCGTCCGGCATCAAGGCAATTTCCTATTTCAAAAGGAATACCCAAAGGATACCGTGCGGTTCCCGATCAAAAGATTTATTCCTCTGATGCTGCTTATCCTTCGGAGGAAACATCAGCCCTGTACACAGGTTTCCTAAGCGGCCATGCCATGGGATCTTTCCATATTTGTCCGGTAGTGTATTTTCCATCGCTGCTAAAAGCGAAATTTATCAAAAGTATTACCATCGAAGTCAGCGAAAAAACAACCGAACAGGCTACTCGTGCATTAGCCATGCTCCGTTCCAACAAAAGCGTAAACGACCGCATCATCTCCATTGCCCAACATCACGATTTTCTTCAGACCTATGATGCGATGGCAACACGCGATAATCCAACCTACGACATCCTGCTGATAACCAAAAACAGCTTCCTCCCTTACTTCAACGATTACATTGCCTATAAACAAAGTACCGGCTACGCCGTGATATGTAAAACGGTGGAAGACATTTACAGCCAATATACGGGAACCGATAATCCCATGAAGATACGAAACTGCATCATTGATTTATATCAAAACAACGGCATCGGCTATGTTATCCTTGCCGGCGATTCCGATCCAAACAGCGCTACCGACAATATTGTTCCCAAACGTGGCTTTTTTGCCGACCCGGGTGGCGGCTATGGCGACAGCGACATCCCCAGCGACATGTACTACGGCTGCCTCGACGGCACATGGAACAACAACAATAATAACAAATGGGGAGAAGCAGGCGAAGAAGATTTGTACCACGAAGTCAGTGTTGGCCGGTTATGTGTGGACAGCCCGACTGAAATACAAAACATACTCAATAAGCTCACACTTTATCAAAGCAGCCCGGTAGTTGCCGACATTACAAAAGGATTGATGGTAGGCGAACAGTTGGATTATCAAACTTATGGCGACACTTATAAGGAAGAAGTGGCCATCGGAGGTTCATACAACGGATATACCACAGCAGGTTTCCCCGAAAGTTTTAACATGTCCCGTCTTTATGAAAGCCAGGGCAACTGGGAAAAAGAAAATGTTTTTGCGAAATTCAACACCGGAAACCATTTGCTGAATCACCTGGGCCATTCCAACGTGGATTATAACATGAAAATGTATAATGATGACGTAACCACCGCCAATTTCCAGAACAATGGTGTCAATCATGGATTTGTCATCGGCTATTCGCAGGGATGCTACAACGGTTCGTTCGACAACAGAAGTGACGGGGGTAACTTTGGTTCGGAAGATTGCTTTGCCGAAAAAATTACAAATCTTGCTACCGCAGAAGTTGCCTGCATTTCCAATTCGCGTTACGGATGGTATAGCGGAGGAAACACCAACGGAGCCTCTCAGTTTTTCGACCGCGAATTTTTTGATGCCCTCTTCGGCGAAAATATTTATAACATTGGCGACATCAATGCCGATTCAAAAGATGATAATGCTTCCAATATTACATCCGACGAAGTAATTAAATGGTGCGGTTACGAAACCAATCTGTTCGGCGATCCATCCATGGATATCTGGACTGCTGTTCCTTCAGAAATCACAGCAACGTATCAGCAAAGCATTTCTGTAGGTGTTAATCAGGTCGATTTTCAAACAGATCTCCCTTTTGCCCGTATCGGTCTCACGCAAAATGACTCACTCATCGGGAGAGCAGTTGCCGATGCCAATGGTAATGCTACCATTATTCTTAACGGACCTGTCACAAACGTAGCTGATCCCATTTATGTTTCCATCATTGGTCATAACCGTATCCGTCATCAGGGAACCATTGTCGTGATAGCCAATCAGCCATACATAATGTATCAGGCTCATCAGATAAATGATAACCAGGGTAACAATAACAACCAACTTGATCCGGGAGAAGCAGCAGGACTCAATGTCAGTTTAAAAAATGTAGGAACCCAACCGGCTTCCGACGTTATCGCCAAACTCAGAAGCGCTGACGTTTATATCAACATTACCGACAGCACCGAATATTATGGAAACTTTGCTGCCGGCCAAACCATTTCACTGGATGCTTTCGGAATAACCGTATCCGATTCTGTCGCCGATCAGCATAAGATTATTTTTAACCTTAACATGACTGGTGATACCACATGGAATTCACAATTCAGTATCATTGCCAACGCCCCGGTACTTAGTGTCGGAAACTTATCCATCAACGACGGACAGGGTGGAAACGGCAGGCTCGATCCGGGCGAAACCGTTGTTCTTTCAATTGTTACCAGCAACCTTGGACACAGCAATGCGCCCAATGCCCTTAGCAATATTTCGACCAGCAGTCCTTATGTTACAATAAATTCCAGTAGTTTTAGCTTTGATACCCTTTCGGTAAACGAAACGGCAACAGCTACATTCAATCTGACGATTTCTGCCGATGCTCCCACAGGAGCTGTTGCAGATATTGATTATACGGTAACTTCCGGAGAATATATGGCTCACAAAACATTTAGCCCTAAAATCGGGCTTGTACTCGAAGATTTCGAATCAAACGGGTTCACTCATTTCTCATGGACACAAGGCGGGAACCAACCTTGGACAATAACCAATGTCGATCCGTACGAAGGCGTTTACAGCGCTAAATCAGGAACAATAGCAAACAACCAGAAATCACAGTTATCGCTGGTGATGGATGTAACGGTAGCCGACAGTATTTCATTCTATCTGAAAACTTCTTCCGAAGGTGGATGGGATTACCTTAAATTCTATATCGATGGTACCATGCTTAATAAATGGTCGGGCGAAACCCCATGGACTAAAGTATCATTCCCTGTCGCAGCCGGAAATCATACTTTTAAATGGGAATACATGAAAGACAATAGCCAGACCGGAGGCAGCGACTGTGCATGGTTAGATTTTATCGTATTCCCTGCCGCACAAGTTACTCCACTGCCAAATGTTACTGGCACCATTACATACGCTAACACAAATAACACCCCGTTAAGCGGGTTAACCGTTAATCTGAAAAATGCCGGAGGAAACATCGTGGGAACTTCAACCACCAATGCTGCCGGAAATTATACATTTACAGCCGTTCCTGCTGGCAATTATACCCTCGGAGTTGCTACCAATAAAATCTGGGATGGCGTTACCGCTGCCGATGTGCTGCTTTATCGCAAACATGTGGCTAACGTTTCTATGCTGAATGGTATCTATTTAGCTTCAGGCGACGTCAATGCTTCAGGAAGCCTGAGCGCTGCCGATATTCTGTTGATTAGAAAACGTATTGCGTATGTTACCAATTCTTTCCAAACCGGAGACTGGCTGTTCAACAACATGCCAATCGTTGTCGGAAGCAGCAACATCACCCAAAATTTCAACGGTATTGTTTATGGCGACGCCAATGGTTCATACATACCCACCGAAGCCAGATCTACCATTGCATCACAAGGGCTGATAAATCTCGGAACTGTTGATGCTGCCAAAGGCAATGTAATTGTTCCAATCCATGTTTCCGACATTCAAAATATGGGGTCATTCCAATTCACCCTTCAATATGATGCAACCAAACTACAGTTAGCTGATGTTACCGACTGGTTTGCCGGAATTGACGATGTTACCATCGGTTCTCCAGCTCCCGGATACATCACATTTGTTTGGGCTGCCGACGCTAACAGTATCAATATTTCCAATGATGTATTATGCAACATCCATTTTACTTCCAACGCGGTCGAAGGTTCTGCCTTATCGTTCGTAAGCAATCCGACAAAAATTGAATTCAGCGATTATGAAGGTAATCTGTTTTCTCCTGCCTTTGTAA
>CALMDO010000183.1 GCA_937862805.1 uncultured Bacteroidota bacterium | reverse complement strand
ACTTCAGGGATATCTTCCGGGCGGTGAAATCACTCCTCACAGGATTAAAAGTCACCTCCCGTTACTTCTTCAGCCCCGGGGAGATCGTTACACAACAATATCCCGAAAACCGGAAAACCCTTAAGATGTTCGACCGTTACAAGGGTGAAGTGATCATGCCCCATAACGATCAGAACCAGCACCGCTGCACCGGCTGTGCCATCTGTGAAACCAACTGCCCGAACGGTTCTATCGAAATCATCCAGGATAAGATTGAATTACCCGACGGCAAAAAGAAACGCATCATCGGCCGGCATATCTACCATCTGAGCATGTGCACTTTTTGCGGCTTGTGCATCAAAACCTGTCCTTCCAATGCCCTTGCCTGGGGACAAGAGTTCGAGCACGCCGTATTCGACCGTACCAAACTGACCAAGATTTTAAACCAACCCGGATCATCCATCCTAAAAGATATTGCAGAATGACAATCAATCAACTGATGTTCACGATCTTTGCGGCGGTCATCATCGTCTTTTCCATCCTGACCGTCACCAGCCGGCGCATCCTGCGGGCAGCCACCTTCCTGCTTTTTGTACTGGTGGCCACCGCCGGGTTGTATTTCCTGCTCCGCTTCAATTTTCTCGCGGCCATCCAACTGACCCTGTACGCGGGTGGTATCGTGGTACTGATCATCTTCTCGATACTGCTTACCAGCCACATTGCCGACAAACTGGAAGCTCCCTCTCTGAAAAAAATAATCCCGGCATTCCTGGTAGCAGCCTTCGGAGGTGTCATCACCATTATAACGGTTATCCAAAATAACTTTCCGGGAACCGTGGTCACCGACGGGGGGCGTACCGATATCCGTGAAATAGCTAAAAGTCTTATCAGTACCGAAAAATTTGGCTACGCGCTGCCCTTTGAAGTGATCAGTATTCTGCTGCTGGCAGCGATGGTCGGGGCCATCATCCTGGCAAAAAAAAGGAAAGATTGATTCAACAACCGACAAATAAATTGTTGATTAATAATATTTTATAAAACTTGTTAATATGTTCGAAGGTGTTCCATTGCAATGGTTTTTGGTGGTTGGTACCATCATGTTTTTCACGGGGGTATACGGCTTCCTGGTCAGAAAAAACCTGATCACCCTCCTCATGTCCCTTGAATTGGTCCTTAATTCGGTCAACATCAACTTTGTAGCCTTTAATAAAATCTTGTACCCGGAGCACCTGGAAGGGATGTTCTTCTCCGTTTTCGTCATCGCTGTAGCAGCCGCGGAAGCATCCGTAGCGATCGCCATCATCATCAACATCTACCGCCGCCTGATCAATATCAATGTAGAAAAGATAAATGAAATGAAATATTAGTGATTAGGAATTAGTGAATAAATGAGAATTTTAATTCCTAATTACTAATCGACAACTACTTCAAGCAAAATAACTACGAAAATTATACCCTATGATTGATTTCAGTTATACCGCCTGGATCCTGCTCATCCCGCTGTTCATGTTCGTGGTGATCGGTCTTT
>CALMDO010000182.1 GCA_937862805.1 uncultured Bacteroidota bacterium | reverse complement strand
GAGATGGTTCGTCACAAACCCTTCTTTTTCTTGTAAAGCAGGTGATGATAACTGTTTTCCCGGATCATCGGTTTCCCGCACCGGGGACAAATACCATTCTTGCAGGGGACACCTGGCAGATGCGGGATCCGTGTATTACAACTGAGGCAGATGCAAAAACCAGGTTGGTTTTCCTTCTTCTCCTGATCGGCTTTCGACGGCTGATCCGAGAGCTTCCGGATATGCCTCGACCGGCAGACAGTACATCCTTTCATCTCCTTGTCACCAATCAGGATTTGGTGACATTCTTCACAGCGATACCAATATTCTTCGGTATGAAAATTACCCCCCGCGATGAAAATGGCCTTCCCCTCAACGAAAGCCTCCGCCAGCGTCATGCGGGCTTTTTCGTAAATCCTCGTCAGGGTGGGCCGCGAAACCGCCATCTCATGGGCAGCCTCCATTTGGGTCATCCCCTGGTAATCCAACAACCGGATCGCTTCATACTCCTCGAATAAAAGGACCACCGGCTCAAGATCTGCCATTGGAATGCCAAATGGTTTAAATCCCTCCATTACAGGGGGACGGGAGACCATCCGTTTTTGTTTGGGCCTTGACATTGACAAGAGAAATGACAAATATAGTGAACTTCTGTTCATATAATGGCTATTTTTGACCCTCTTATATCAAAGTTTAACCATGGGAACCTGCTGCTTTGACAATCCTTTTCACCTGGTTTTTCTGATCACGGTCGCCGTATTTGGCTGTATTTTCCCCAAAACCCTTCACGCACAAGGCAACCTCCCGCACGACACCCTGAAGCTTAGCGAGGTAGAAGTGATCGGAAAAACCGGCAAACTTTATCCCATCCTGGTCATCCCTTTCCTCGAAATGGAAACATTCGCCATCAGGGATATCGGTGATTTTCTGCGGAAAGAGCCCAACGTATCCGGAATTCGGAAAGGGGGCATCGGAATCGATCCGGTTGTCCGTGGGTTCAAATACAACCAGGTCTCTGTCGTTCTGAACAGCGGAGTCAGGATCGAAGGAGGATGCCCCAACCGGATGGATCCGACTGCTTCCCACGTGGAAAGCGAGAACATTCAAAAGATTGAACTGCTCAAGGGCCCCTACGTCCTGAAATATGGCCCTGTCCTGGGTGCACTGATCAACCTTGAAACGGTCCAACCCCGACCCTGCGACCACCCGGAGATCCATGGTTCCTTCCTCTACGGTTTCGAAACCAACTGGAACGGTCAAAGGGAACACCTCACGTTATCGGGTGGCAACCGCTTCGTCTTTTTCAACGCCAGCGGTGGGTACAAAGGATACGGCAGCTATCGGGCCGGGAATCAGGAGATTTTCAATACCTCGTTCAACAAACTGTATGGTACCGCGGCTATCGGATTCCTTCTTTCCCGAAATCATCAACTGATCCTCGACTATTCGTATAACCAGGGAAAAAATGTCATGTACCCTGCCCTTCCCATGGATGAAAGAACAGACCAGACCCAAGTGGCAATAATTCGTTATACAGGAAAAAATCCGGGAAAAACGTTACATAGCACCGAGATTCAGGGGTATTTCACGGCCGTGCATCATGTAATGGATAACCTGAATCGTCCTACAGCCAGCTTGATGCAGGCCGTTACTACAGTTAACAGTCGGAGTGCCGGAGGGAGATTCACCGGGCAATTCACCGTCGGGAAGCAACGGTTTCTCGTCGGGGGAGACTATGAACACGTGTATAAAGATGGGGACAAGGTAATGACCATGAAAATGATCATGGCTGGAGATACCTTCGTTTCAGTGAAACACGCTAACGTTTGGTTAAATGCCACTTCCAACAATGCTGCACTCTTCGCTGAATACAAGATACCTGTCAATGCAGTCGAATGGGTGGCAGCCCTTCGGCTCGACTACAACCAGGCCGCTTCCGGCGACACCTTCCGGTTGGTCAGGGAAGGCGTGGCATATTTTGATGATCTGACTTCCGGTTTTTTCAACGTAAGTTTCAGCCTGGGGATCAAAAAGCAACTCACCGGATGGCTTTCCCTCAGGGCCTCCCTGGGTAAAGGATCAAGAAGTCCTTCACTGTTGGAACGGTACATCAGGCTTATGCCGGTACAGTACGACGCTTACGACTACCTGGGCAATCCTCAACTGAAACCCGAGGAGAACTACCAGGCCGATGTAGCTTTTGATTTCACCACCCCGGACCTGGGTCTTTTGTCGGTGGGCGGTTTTTTTTCCTGGATCCGGAACTACATCATCGGGAAAGTACTTCCACCTTCCCTCATCAAACCCTCCACTCAGGGAGCGCCAGGAGTGAAGCAGTTTTTCAACACCAATGGGGCATATCTTACCGGTTTTGAGCTCTCCTGGCAATCACCGGTCGGGAAACAGTGGGAGGTAGTTGCGACTGCGGCAGCGACATACGGATTCGAACCGGAAGCAATGAAATACATTGTTTCGGGCGGTCAGGTTGTGGGACAGGAGACAGTGAAAAATGATCCTCTCCCGGAAATCCCCCCCCTGGAGGGATCCATTGGTTTTTCATGGAAATTCTTCAAAGATAAACTGATCCCGGGGGCTACCATCCGGTTTGTAAGCCCGCAATACCGCATTTCTCAATCCTATGGAGAACAAAACACCCCGGGGTTCGTCACCGCAACCTTGTCGATCACCTATAAACCCTGCCGGTTTGCGACCCTTTCAGGAGGAATCAACAATCTGTTCGACACCCCCTATTATGAGCATCTGAACCGCAGGATGGTGGGCAGTACGGAACGGCTGTTTGAACCGGGACGGGTACTCTATGGTACTGTCACACTTCAGTTCTGAAACGCACACAGCCATTCTGTTTATCCTCATCGACCGTAGGAAGTAACCATCCTGAGAAGGTTTCCTGAGGAGGTCTGAATCTGCAGGAAATAAATTCCCGGCGAAGGGTTGGCAACCGGGATAACCGTTTTTTTCTCCGCTATATCCCGGGAATAGAGAAGGTGGCCGGAAGCATCGTAAAGGGAAGCTCTGATGCTCTCCGAAGATTGAATATCAGGAAGTTCCATCGTGAAACGGTTATTGAAAGGAACGGGATACAGGGCAACCTGCCCGAGTACATCAGGGGAATTAAATCCTACGCATTGCTCTACTGGCCTTCGCCAGAGGCCGTTCCCACAGCATTGACCCGCGAAAACCCAGGGTCCGCAAACGGCCATCGAGTAAATGGTCATGTCATGGAAGCCTTCATTGCACTTGATCCAGTTCAATCCATTGTCGGGAGTATAAAAAACACCTCCGCCGTCGGTACCGATGAAAAGTTTATCTCCATAAGGGGTATAAGAGCGTACATCATACAACAGGGTACCATTGACGTCGCTCCATTCCATGGCGCCAGGCTCAAGAATGCGGAATCCTCCCATCGAACCGGCCCAGATCCTTCCGTTCCAGGTGTAAAGCGATTTGATATAAAGAGAGGCAAGTCCATCATTGATGGGGAACCATGAGTTCCCGTTATCCACTGAACGATAGACGCCATTGCCCATCGTTCCGGCATATAACTCATCACCGCGTGATGCAAGGGCATGAATTTCAGGATTTTCCAAACCGTTGTTTACAGGGTTCCAGGAGTTTCCTTCATTCTGCGAAACGAAAACTCCGCCATCGAAAGTAGCTGCGAACAGGCCATAATCATTGCTGCACAATGCCGAAACCTGGTAACCCGTAAGCCCTTCACAGGCCGGGTTCCATGACAAACCCCGGTCGGTGGTCACGTATATCCCGGAATCGGTAGCGGCAAAGAGCTTATCTCCCAATGTTAAAAGATCCCTGACGATCGGATAGGCCAGTCCCTCGCCAGATTCATTCCAGGTGGCTCCATGATCGGTCGAAACATAGATTCCCTCCAGGGTTCCTTCAAAGATGGTATCGCCACACACTTCCATTGTGTACACGTTGCCATGGCCTGGATTACAAAGGGTCCACTGGGCAAAAGCCGGAAGATTGATTACCAGGAAAAACCAGAAGATCAGGTATCGTTGTTTCATAAGGGTTTGATTACGATGCGAAAATACAAATTTCCGGGGTAGCCAGCCTGTGTGACGCTGTGAAACTTGACTTTTCCCGTGATTATTTGAAAAAGGGCAGGGCTGGGTCGATTATCTCTGGCCTCGCCCCCGGTATGACAAAGCCAGAGAAGAAAAGTTCTTTTGTTAAAAAAAGTGTTGTCCGGGGTGAAGTATTCATCGTAGGAACCGGGATTTATTTCAAGTGACCTTTTACAAGAAATTCTACCGGGCTTAGCGGTGAAATTAAAAGTTCTTTAACTTTACCAAAAAATCGTAAAACCAGATCCATGAAAAAACTGTTTACGCTCTTTGGGGCTTTTTCCCTGATTGTTTTCCTCTCTTACGGGCAGCAGGAGGCCCCTAAACCCATTGTTATCCAAGCGACCTACTTTGATGTCTCTCCGCCGTTACGGGAAATGGTTAAGAACCTTCCCGATGAAGCGGACAGGACCTGGAAAGACGGGGTGGTGAAAAATATGCTCCATCACGAGCGTTTTCGTTCAGCAGATACAGATGATCCCCGTGCTTCTGATCCCATGGTTCAATCGTGGAACGGACCACGGGAAACAGACTCAGTCGAACAATCTTTTGACGGGGTCGGAAATACGATGGGTTTGTGCCCGCCGGATACCGACGGTGACGTGGGTCCTGATTACTATTTCCAGGAAGTCAACTGTAAATACGCCATTTATAGCAAAACCGGAACCCTGGTATTGGGCCCCCTGAACAACAGTTCCATCTTTTCCGGAATGCCCAACAACAGCAATGATGGCGACGGAATCGTGCTGTACGACGAAGAGGCTGACCGCTGGCTCTTTTCACAGTTTTCATTGCCCAATTACCCAAGTGGCCCCTTCTATGAAATGGTGGCCATCAGTGCTACCGGCGATCCCACTGGATCGTGGTACCGTTACCAGTTCCAATTTAGCGATATGCCCGACTACCCGAAGATTGGTGTTTGGCCCGATGGTTATTACATGACCATGAACCGTTTTTCAGCCAACAGCCTGAACTATGTCGGCACCGGCGCCGTTGCCATGAACCGGACCAAGATGCTGGCGGGTGACCCTACAGCCAACATGGTCACTTTCTCATTGAATGCAGCCACCGAGCCGTACGCCGTACTTCCGGCCGATTGTGACGGGACTTTCCCTCCGGTGGGCACCCCTAACTATTTTACCTATCTGAATGATAGTCCCGACCGTCTTGGAATGTATGCTTTCCACGTGGACTGGACCAACCCGAGCGCTTCTACTTACCAGCAACATGCTTTGCTCAATGTCAGCGCTTTTAACGGGAACATCACCGGTGGTATCGTTCAAAAAGGTACCTCCGTGAAACTCGATGCCCTCTCCGGTCGTTTAATGTTCCGGTTACAGTTCCGCACTTTCGAAGATCACTTTTCAATGGTTGCTTGCGGAACCGTGAACGTAGGTTCCAACAAGGCCGGAATACGGTGGTTTGAACTTCGGAAAACCGGAACCGACGCATGGTCCATCTATCAGCAAGGTACTTACGCACCCGATGCCCACTCGCGCTGGATGGGCAGTATTGCCATGAACCCTGCAGGCGATATTGCCCTGGGTTACTCTATCTCCAGCAGCACCAAATTCCCGTCGGTTTACTACACAGGCCGTTTAGCCGGCGACCCGCTGAATGAAATGACCGTCCAGGAAGGGGTCATCAAAGAAGGTCTTGGCTCCCAAACCAATACCTGGAGCGGTACCCCGAGCCGCTGGGGCGATTACAGCGCCATGAACGTCGATCCCTCCGACCCCTCAAAATTCTGGTACACCCAGGAGTATTACCAAACCACCAACGCGTCGAACTGGAAAACCCGCATCGGTTGCTTCACCCTGAATGCCGCAACAACCTTTTCTCTGACAGGAGTAGTCACCTACCCCGGCCCCACCCCCACCCCGCTGGCCGGTATCACCCTTAACCTCAAAAACAATGAGGGTTCGGTGATCGCTACGACCACCACTTCAGCCTCAGGAAGCTACTCCTTCGGCGGATTGATCAATGGGAATTATACCCTGGAACCGGCTACTGCCAAACCCTGGGGCGGCGTCACAGCACTTGATGTATTGCTTTACCGTAAACATATCGGCAACATCGCTCTCCTTGAAGGAATCTTTCTGGCCTCCGGTGATGTGAACGGTTCAGGAAGCCTTACCGCAGCCGATGTACTACTGATCAAAAAGAGAATCGGCGGCGTCACCAACTCTTTTACCGTTGGCGACTGGCTCTTTAACAACACGCCTGTAACGATCAGCGGAGCAAACACTTCGCTGAATTTCAACGGTTTATGTTATGGCGATGCCAACGCATCCTATGTCCCATCGGGTAAAGGAAACAGCACCCCGGAAGTTACCAAAGCAACTTCCGGCGCTCTGACGATAGGCACCATCGATCCCGCAGAAGGAGAAGTTGTGATCCCCGTTTATGCCAACGATCTCCAAAACATGGGATCCTTCCAGTTCTCCATCAGCTATGATCCTTCGAAACTCACATTTACCGGGGCTGACACATGGTACGAGGGAATCGATAATGTGTTGACAGGTGTTCCCGTTCCGGGCCAACTGACCTTTGTATGGGCTGCAGACCTGAAAGGAATCACTGTCAATGACAAACCATTGTGTCATCTTCATTTTATGACCAAAACAACCGAACCGGCACTGGTAATCTGGAACACTTCCCCCACACCCCTGGAATTCTCCGATTACGACGGGAACCTCTTCACGCCGGCTCTGCTGAATGGGGGTATCGGAAACTTGATGGGCGTGGAAAACCTCTCGCAGGATGCCCTGCTGGTTTATCCAAATCCTGTAAAAGATTACCTGATCCTCCGTTCCATGGAGAACATGGTGGGCGTGAAGGTCTATACCACCACCGGGAAACAGCTCCTTGAACAGGCGTTGAGCGGTAAAGAGAGCCGTATCTCCACCACCAGCCTCCCGACAGGGATCTATGTCGTGAGGGTTGAAACCAAAGCCGGTACCATTAACCGCAGCATCCTGATTGAAAAATAGGACTTGTTTGCAAATCCGGACTACAAATCGCAGAACCTTCACCAGGGCTTTCCTCCTGCTCCTCCTCATGGAGATGATGACCGGATGCAACGTGACAAAAAACTTTGCACCCAACGAATACCTCCTGACCGGAAACAGGATCAAACTGACTCCCCGGTCGGTACCGGCCGAAGATCTGGACCCTTACCTTCAGCAAAGACCCAACAAGAAACTTCTGGGGTTATTCCGGACCAACATTGCCTTTTATAACCTGGGAAGCCAGGGAGAAGATTCGAAATTCAAGAAATGGCTCAGGACCAAGGTGGGAACCGCCCCGGTTTTGCTGGATACAGGCATGATAACCGTCACTGCAAAGCAGATGGGAATGTATCTTACCAACAAAGGTTATTTTCATTCCACCATCAGAGATACGGTCATTTTCCATAAAAAGAAAGCCATTGTTGAATACCTGGTGAAAACAACAAAACCTTACACGGTCAGAGAGATCTATTATGCCATACCCGATACCCAGGTGGCCCGGTTCGTGTTCCGCGACACGACCAGAAGCCTCATCCGGAAGGGTGCAAATTTTGATACTTACCTGCTCGACAGTGAACGGAGCCGGATCACCTCCAACCTTCAGAATTACGGTTTTTACAACTTCTCGAACATCTATATCGTTTACCGGGTCGATACCAACTTAAATCAAAAACGTGTCGCGATCACCCTTGAGATCACCAACCCGGTAGCCCCCTCCATCGGAAATTTCGGACTCGCGCTGCCAGTTCCTCACAAAAGATACTTTATCAACAAGATTTTTGTTTATCCCGAATTCGATCACCTGATGACCGATACCATGCGCTACGACACGCTGGTTAAGCATTATGAGAGTGCCATCAAAGGACAACCGCCGGGTACTTTCTACTTTCTCACACGTAATAAATTCAAAGTCAAACCCCGAACCATAGCCCAGTCCATTTTTCTCTATCCGGGAGGCACCTACAACCTGACTGACATCAATCAAACCTATTCGCAACTATCTGGTTTACAGGTATTTCGTTACATCAACCTGGAATTTGAGGAGACCCCCGATCCGTCGCCGATAAGAGGCCCCGGAAAAGATATCCTCAATTGCAAAGTGGAGTTGTCACGATCGCCGGCACACTCTTTTACCGTGACCACCGACGGAACCAACTCGGGCGGGGCTTTCGGGATACAAGGTAATATAGGATACCAGAATCGCAATGTGTTCAGGGGAGCACAACTTTTCAGGATCAACCTCAGCGGATCCCTTCAGATGCAAGCTTCGGGAAGCACCGGAGGCTCTGCCTTCTTCAACACCATCGAGCTGGGCGCGAACGCTTCACTCACTTTTCCCCAGTTCCTGCTACCCATCCGCCCTGAAAAAATGTCGAAAAATTTCAAACCCAAAACGACCATCACCGTGGGGTACAATTACCAGCATCAGCAGGACTACGATCGGCACATCTCCAACATCACTTTCGGATACACCTGGATGCAGAATGAAAAAATCCGCCACATCCTCAACCCCGCTGAAATTTCTCTGGTCAGGGTCTTTGCCGATGCTTATTTCGACTCTGTCATCAATTCACAATCCGACCGGAGACTCAGGAATCAGTATACCGATCACATTGTGGCAGGACTGAAATACAGCTTTACTTTCAGCAACCAAAAGGTTAACAAAGTCAAAGATTTCTTTTATATCCGCTCCAATTTTGAGACAGGCGGCAACCTGATTTACGCGATCGACAAACTCTTCAACCTTAAAAAGAGCGATAGCGGGATGTACAATTTCTTCGGTTTACCCTATTCACAATACATCCGTCCCGATGTCGATTTCCGCTACTTTAACATCCTGGGCAATAAATTCTCGATGGTTTACCGGTTTTATGGCGGGATCGGGATTTCGTACGGAAACTCCACCGTGCTGCCTTTCGAAAAGGCTTTCTTTGCGGGTGGCGCCAACGGTATGCGGGGATGGAAGATGTACTACCTTGGGCCCGGAAGCTATCATTCGGAGGAGGAAAACACTTTCAATCAAATCGGCGACATCCAACTGGAAGCCAACATCGAATACCGGTTTCCCATCTACCAATGGATCCGCGGAGCACTCTTCGTTGATGCCGGCAATATCTGGTTATTGAAAGAGACGGCCGATCTGCCGGGAGGAAAATTCTCTTTTCCCGGATTCTTTAAACAAGTGGCCATTGACGCGGGATTTGGAATCAGGCTTGATTTTGACTTCTTCATCTTCCGTCTCGATCCTGCCATCCCGCTAAGGGTGCCCTGGTATCCTGAAAATGACCGTTGGTACTTCGATAAAATGCAGTTAAAGGATATCGTCTGGAATTTTGGGATCGGTTATCCTTTCTGAACCTCAATGACTGTATAAATACCCTTCATTGCGGTATCCCTGGCCCTCCTTGTAATACCAGTCACGATAAGCGGAACCGTCACTTTCCGTCCAACCACCGAATTTGGGATAGCCCCGGATGAGGGCCGATCCTTCGGTGAGGTAGCTGAATTCGCCCGGAAAATGCAAAGCCCAGGGCAGGTTGTTGCGGTTCTTGTAATATCTGAATATCAAAGGCTGCGAATTATCGGAAAGTGTTCCAAACAAGGTAGTATCCGCCAGGGCAGTGGGAGGATGATCGGGAAGATGGATTTCATGGCTCCGGTCGCCATCGGTGAAAATGAAGGGGTTGAAGGGAGGGAGACCGAACATGATCACCGGAATTGATTGGTTTTCAGGCAATACAATGCGAAGAGACAAGGTATCCGGCTTCCTGTAAGCAACTCCCGGTACAGTATTGACGGGCCCCGGAAGATCACCTCCTTCAAAGAGGCTTCTCCCGTCATCATAAGCGATCACTATCATCGTACCCGGGACCGATTCATATCCTTTCAGTTCCGTATGAATTGTCCCCGTGGTGAGGCGGGATCCGCTCACCGTGTCGAATAAGGAAGGATCCAGCCGGAATTGGATTCCAAAACCATTGTGACGGGTACTCCCGGCCGCTTCCTGAACCAGGGTAATGTCAACTTCAACCACCTGGTTGAAAAAATTGGTGATGTAGTTGCAACGGTAACGGATTACTACATCATTGTAGTCATAATTGCTCTCTCCCGGCCAGGAATCGTTGAAAACCAACGTCGCGAAATGATTTTCCGAGGGGAAATAATTATTGAATGATTGAGCAGTATCCGCCGGGTAGTCATCGAATGCATCGGGTATGTAGTCCCAGTCACTGTCGGTGGTGGTATCTCGTTCCAACCCTTCAAAAACAGTAATTAGAGCGTTGTCAGAGATAGTAACTTCACGAACGACGGCAGTACCTTGAGAAAAGGTCTTTACCACTGCTTTTTCCGCATCCATCGGGAAAACCATGTTGGTCACGAAAACGCCGGTGGAGTCCGTGGCCCCGGCAAAAGTGCGTTCTCCCGGTGACTGTACACTGCCTTGATAAATATCGAACCGGACATGGGGTATCGGATGGCCATTCCCATCCAGTGCTGTGATTCGTACTGCGACTTCCCGTGTAAGCGACCAGTTGAAAAGCCGCTCGATGATGAGTCCGTCCATTCCCGAAGAAATACCCGGAAGATCGTTGTCAGCAGTATCTTTTTTGCATTGAGTGAAGATCAAAAGCGCTGACAACAGGAGGAAAGACTGAAGAAGCGGCTTGTTCGCAGGGTGGATCAATGGTTGTATATCTTCGAACTGTTTCTGTAGCCGACGGCGGTATTGACGTACCAATCGGGATAAAGGGCGCCTCCGCTCTCAGCCCATGCGTTGAACTTCAGGTAACCCGTGTTGATGGCTTCTTTTTCGTAGAGATAGCTGAACTTATCGGAGATGTTGATGGCCCAGGGTAAATTGGTTTGCGTCTTATAATAGCGGCCAATTGCCGGGTTGCTGTCGTCGGAATAATCTCCCCAATCGGAGCCGTCAACCAGATCGGTGGGAGGGTAATCGGGTAGATGGACTTCCCTTACACGGTTACGGTCGATAATGATGAAAGGATTGTAGGGAGGAAGTCCGATGTCCGATTGTGGAACCGGTTGGCTCAGGGTAACGACGACGTTAAGGGTATCAGGGATAACATAAGGAGCTCCGGGTTCTGTATTGGTCCCAATCCCGCCTCCGGCAGGGGGAAGCAGATCCCAGGCATCATCAAACACCACGATGACCGCTTTACGTTGGCCGGATTCAACGCCATTGGCAGCAACATTGATGAAACCATGCCTGAGTTCGTTACCGGAAACCGATTGTACCAAATTTGCAGCGAGGTTCATCTGGAAAGCAAAACTATTATGGAGGGTAGCGCCCATGGCTTCGGGGATCAGTTCGGCATGAACTTCTACCACCTGGTTCAGGGCATTGGTGATCTGATTAAAACGGTAACTGATTACCAGATCGTTAAAATCATAGTCGCCCTGGCTGGGGTAAAGGTCTTCGAAGGCCAGTGATCCGTAGCCGGACTTATTGGGGTAATAATTGTTAAAAGCTTTGAGGGGATTTGATGGATAATCATCCGTCACGTCGGGCACGCCATCGCCGTCGGTGTCGGTCTGTGTTGTCGAAACCAGTGGCATGCCATCGGTGTTTATACCGGTAACCGGGTTGGCCTTGATGTAAAGAATACCGTCGTTGAAATCCTGGTCCGACCCCTGGTCGCGACGCCAGTCTTCAAAACCTAATAAGATTGAATAGCGCGTGGCATCCCGCAACAGGATGGTGTGCTTTTTCAGGGTGGGATCCGTCTCCGGGTTCAGCGAGGGAATAGAATATATCCGGTACTTTCCGTTGGTAACATTCGATCCGTTCCAACCGTTCGCAAAGATGACCCAGCCCACAGATTTTCCTGCAGGATAGCGGCCCATGTAAACTTTATTCCCGGGATTGAGTCCTCCGCTGCTTCCTGCATTCGACATGTTTGGGAAGACCACTTTGATTGAATCGATGGCTGCAGCATTGGCAGGTGGGTTATCGGTATCAAAGACAAAAAAACCAACAGAATTGGTCCATCCGGCCCCTTCAGTGATATACGTCACCCAGAGATCGCACAATTCGGTCAGGGGAAGGTTATTGGGCACCGTACTGCTTAAATATTCGGGATGGTAAGTCGGAACGGGCTGGTATTCGGGCAAAGTGGCATTCAGGTCGTTCAAAAGAACAGCATCCACGGGATCGTTGGGCGAAACCAGGTAGTTGGGAACACCCTGGCTGTTAAAGGTTCCCAGGTAATAAACACCCGGCAGGGGACTGGGAATGATCTCCGAAGAAGCTTTTTGTTGTAAAGGCTTAGGAGCAAGTCCTCCAAACAATCCGGTAACCTGACCGCCGGTAACGGCCATCACTTGTTCGCGGATCAATCCGACATAATTGTTCGTCACTGTTACTTTCGTCATGTAGGCGGGCAAGGGCTGTGTAGTGGTCCAGGTACCGGTCGCATCAGTAACTCCACCGAACATGTAGACTCCTCCGGAGTCAGGACTGGCAGTGTAAACCCTGAATCTGACGCCTGTCAGGGGATAGTCCCTGTTATCCTTCGCCTGAATTGAAAAAACAATGTTTACTGTGGTGTTCCATTCAAAATTATAAGGAATAACAAGGTCTTTCATGGATTTGACGGGGGTCTCTCCATTCGGGCCGGTGGAATCATCCGATTTTTTACAGGAGATAAAAAACATCGACATCCCGAGAAACAAAATAACCAGTTTCAAGGGGGTAAGGTATTTCAATTTGGGGTTCATAATTTCAAAATTTTATCTGGTCCACAAAAATAAAATGAAACACTGTCCCTATCAAATGATAATGAGTAAAGGCATCACTTTCTTTTGTAATTGTGATGATTTGGTCCTTTAATGTGCCCAGACCGGGAGACATCCCGATCATTTAGGAATAGAATTGATAAAGTTCACGGCAATGAGGCGGTCGTACAGTGTGCCTGTTTCGTGAAGGTACACCATCACGGTGTATTCATTCTCCGTTTCCCAGTGGTTTCCTTCGATAAAGGCAATGTCTCCATAAGGTTTGTCCTTGCCGGCAAGGGCATAGAGATAGTTGTAATAACCTTGTTTAAGGAAAAGGTTCAATTCGTACCCTTTGCGGGTGAAATTGTAGGACATCTGTCCTTCCGGGCCAAGTTCCCCCAGAGTAAGGTCGCCCAGAATATGGAACTGTCCGTTTGTAAGCTGAGAGGGATAAGGCAGGAAGAAATGAACCCAGGCATAATCGGCTTCTGTACTGCTGTTCTCAGCATGTTCTTCATTTTTAACATAATACTGTCCATTCAGGTCCTCATCATAAACATATTGTTTGAATGGACGGGGCAGGTCGGGAAGTAAAAAAACCTGGTTGGTCGTGTCAAAACTGATTTTGGCTATCCTTTCCGACTGGTAGATCAGACTTTTGGTATCAAACGACCGGTATTGGTTGCCACCGTCAAAAACGATGGTTTCGTCGTAACGATAATCGAGTTCATCGCCGCGGATGAAACGCGGTCGCCCTGGTTTGAGCAGGTTATCCCATCTGCCATTTTGCCGGATGATCACTTTGATCTCGCGTGTAATGTCGGTCACACTCAATCCGTTCAGATGAACCACCATATCGATCTGCTGACGTGTCAGGTGGTCTTCCATGCGGCTGCTTTGTACCACGCTGCCGTTTGTCACTACGGGAGAGGTTTCAAATACCATGAACCGCCAGGTGAATGCCGGTCGGAACGGATCCTCTTCGTACACCACAAGAAGATAATTTCCTGAGATGCGCGGGCGCATGTTCGGGGTCGGGAAGAAAGCGGTAAAATGGGTGTATTTCACTGTGGTGTTGTAGGAGTATTCGAACTGATCGATGTTCTCTTCCCTGAATCCGTCGATCACCTCGAGCAGGTCAAGACCAGTAGTGGGAGACCAGTCCGATTCACAATGGAGAACGGTAAACTTGTAACGTTTAATCTCCGGGTCGAGATCATCAAAATCGATCCGGATCTGTTCATCGGAATGAAGGCGAATGATCGGCGCCGAGAGCTCGAATCCCGATTTGGTAACTTGTACGGTTTTTATGGAGGGGTCGTATACCCTGTTGATATTGGGCATCGATTGTGAATAACCACTAAAACCGGGCCAGAGCAACAATAAAAAAACAAGAAGGTTGGTTCTTAACATAAGCATTGTTTACATCATTATTCCAGATTCATCACCCTTCTGAATTCGGCGCAGAGGATGGCTGTTGCCGTGGAAGCGTTGAGGGATTCGGCTTTCCCGAACGGAGAATTGCCATAGGAAGGGATCCGAATTTTTTGAGTGACGCATGGTTCCAGGGTCTCAGAGATTCCCCTTGACTCATTGCCGATCAGTAGTAGTCCACCTGCGGAGAGGTCTTCTTCATGGATGTTGTTCCCTTCGAGGAAGGCTCCATAGACGGGAATCCGGCCGGTGCAGGCTTCCAGCAGAGTCTTCAGGTTGCAATATTGGACCTCCACGCGGGCGATGGAGCCCATGGTAGCCTGGACCACCTTTGGGTTGTACAATTCAACCGTGTTTTCTGAACAAAAGATCGTCGTGATCCCAAACCAATCGGCGATCCTGACAATGGTTCCAAGGTTTCCCGGATCGCTGATCCCGTCAAGTGCCAGAAGGAGACCGGAGGAAGGGCCGTTGAGCAGGGAAAGCAACAGATTGACGGGCGCATCGGAATGGCCAATCGCGGTGGATGAAAGGAGGGTGGGGGGTTCCGGGATGCAGATCACGGCCAGTACAGGGCTGGGGGTAGCCAGTGCGGTCATCCTTTCCATTTCATGAACAGCTGTCTCGAAAACCGGGATCTTTTTCCGGTTGATCAGGGTAAAGTTAGTCACGATCCACGGGGACGAGGCATAGAGGCCGGCTATTTGAAAACGGCTTTGGAGCAGCTCATCCACCAGTTTTTCACCTTCAGCCAGAAACAACCTTTGGGAATCCCTGAATTTTTTCATTCTGAGGGAAGAAACATCTTTTATTTGCTGGCGGTGAAGCATAAAAAAACCCGGGGAAATCCCCGGGTAAAAGTACAGTTTTTTCTTAAGAGAAAGTGTGTCTATTCAGCAAAGACCTCGAAGGTGATCTCCACCTGAACTTCTTTGTGGAGATGAATTTTTGCTTTATAGGTACCCAGTTCCTTGATGTGTTCGTGATCGACATGGATCTTTTTGCGGTCGATCTCGATGTTATGCTGCTCTTTCAAAGCCTGCGCAATCTGGAGGGCGTTGACTGAACCGAAGATCTTTCCGCTTTCGGCTGCTTTGGCGCCGATTTTTACCACCAGGTCCTTCAGGGATTTGGAAACATCCTCTGCCGCATTTTTAATCTTGGCTTCCTTGTGTGCTTTTTGTTTCAGCGTTTCAGCCAATACTTTTTTATTGGATTCGGTAGCCAGAATAGCAATCCCCTGTGGGATCAGATAATTGCGGGCATAACCGGCTTTCACGTTGACCTTTTCATTCGTGTAGCCAAGGTTTAGCACATCCTGTTTTAAAATTACTTCCATGGTTCCTGCCTCCTTATTTTAATAAATCACCAATGTAGGGTAACAACGCGATGTGCCGTGCCCTTTTAACTGCCTGGGCTACTTTCCGCTGGTATTTGGTAGAAGTACCGGTGATCCGGCGGGGTAAGAGTTTCCCTTGTTCGTTCACGAACTTGATAAGGAAGTCAGCATCTTTGTAGTCAATGTACTTGATCCCGCTTTTTTTGAAGCGGCAATATTTTTTCTTTTTGGTATCGACCGCTATCGGGGTCAGATACTTTATTTCTCCTTGTTGTTGTGTTGCCATGTCAAATGATTTTCAGGGGTTACTGAACTTTTTCTTCTTTCGCGGCTTTTGCCTTGTTGCGTTTCTTTTCGTTGTAAGCCAACATGTGTTTGTCCAGAACAACGGTAAGGAAACGAAGAATACGCTCATCGCGTTTGAAGGTGACTTCCCATTCACGGATCAGAGAGGGCTCTGCCTTGAATTCGATCAAATGGTAGAACCCGGTTGATTTTTTCTGAATGGGGTAAGCCAGTTTACGCAGCCCCCAGTGATCTTCGAAGACAACCTCGGCGCCTTTGCTGACGAGGAACTTCTGATACTTTTCAACCGTTTCCTTCATCTGTTCTTCAGACAAAACGGGAGTCATAATGAAAACGGTTTCATACTGTTTTAGCATCGGTTTTGACTTTTAATGAATAATGGTTTTTAAAAAAGGACTGCAAAAGTACGTCATTTAATTGACTTTACCAAATGATATCCACCGGTTTTACTAATTTTGACAGGTTAACAGACCGGAACGGCCGGTTTGTGAATTCAAGAGATGAAAAGGATCAACCCCACGCGTACCGCACTGTTCGGGATAAGTTGCTTCATGGTCGCTTTTTTCCTCTCCCTGCGCATCTTCGACCGGGATGGCGAAGGGTGGAAGCAGATCATCACCAGCGACGGAAGAGGTTATTACGCCTACCTTCCGGCACTGCTCTTAGAAGGAGATCTGACTTACGAAAAAGTGGTCCATAGGGAATCACAATTACTGAAAGATCCGGGTTATGAGCCAGGGTACCTCGTAAAGTTTGGTCATCGTCCGGTCAACAAATATTTCGCCGGTGAAGCACTGCTTCTTCTCCCCTTTTTTCTGGCCGGCTGGTTTTTCTCCTGGTTGACGGGGATACCTGCCGATGGCTACGGCTTTCTTTTTCAAATCTTTGTCGGACTGGGATCCCTCTTTTACCTGATCATGGGCCTGTGGTTCCTGGCAAAAATCTTTAAAGAACTGAATGTACAGCGTGACCTTTCAGTTTTACTACTCGTCTTTCTCCTTTTCGGAACCAACCTCTTCTACTATTCGCTCTGGCAGCCTACCATGTCGCACCTCTACTCCTTTTTCGCTGTCAATGGATTCGTATTGAGTATTTTAAGGGGATTGATAAAGTGGAACCCGCGACAATCCCTGATAACCGGCTTTTTCCTGGCCCTGCTGTTGCTGATCCGTCCTACTCACCTGTTGCTTCTCCTGCTGGTTCCCTTTCTTGCCGGAACACCCCGGCAGTTCGTTGATTTCATAAAGACTTTAGGGCATGAAATGAGGGCTACCGTGGCAGGTTTCCTACTCCTGCTGATGCTGGTAGCCATTCAGCCTTTGCTGTGGTACCTTCAAACCGGTCATTTTTTCATCTGGCCTTACCGCAATGAAGGTTTTCGGTTCGGGCAACCGGAAATTATCAACATACTTTTCAGCTATCGTAAAGGATTGTTCGTTTACACACCCATAATTCTCCTCACCTGGATTTGTGCCTTAGGACTTTGGTTTACCAACCGCTTCCGATGGTTGATCATGGTTATTTTTTTAGCTGCTACAACTTATGTGACTGCAAGTTGGTGGAATTGGTACTATGGCGATGGTTTTGGGATGCGCCCGCTGATCGATTATTACGGGTTATTTTTCCTCCTTCCCGCGCTGACAATGAACCGGTTCCCAAGCCGTATCCGCTCTTCCTTGTTGCTGATCATCCTCCTGCCCCTGGCAGCGTTGAACCTCTTTCAAACCTGGCAGTACACCCATTGGATGATCCATCCCAACAGCATGAACCGCGAAAAGTACCATTATCTCTTTCTCAACGCCGATCCGACGGAAGACAAACGCGTAGGAGGAAACCTGGAATTACCCGGTTTTACAGTCGATATGAAATATCCCTGTCTGACGATGACATCCGACAACGAACAAGATACACCCGGCTGGATCCGAATGGCTTTGGCAGAGACCACCCTCGCCCGTTCGGGATCCCGTGTCAGCTTGCTGGATTCATTGCATCCCTTTAGCACCGGATTGGCGATAAAGACAAAAGAAATCGGCAAAATTCCCGGACGGTTTTTTGTGGAAGGGACCGTGATGCTTTACGACAGTGTACCGGGCGCCGGAAATGAAGCGTGGGTAGTATTGAGCGCCGACTCTATCTCGCCTGGAAAAAACTTTTGGCAGGGATTCAAAGTCAACGATACTCCTGACGCCCCATTCAGGAAATGGCGTCAATACTCTTTTTCTCTGACCCTTCCGATCTTTCGTAACCCCGAAGCGCAGCTCAAGATCTATGTCTGGAACAAGGGAAAGAAAACGGTGCTGGTGGATGATTTTTCAGTGAAATTCTACCAGGATCACGCCATGGAGTGAGCTTCGGATAAGGCTTACCGGGTCAGAAGCACCACGGCATAGGCCGACACTCCTTCTTCACGACCTATAAACCCTAGTTTTTCGCTGGTTTTGGCCTTTACTGAGATGCAATCAGGGGCGAGGTTCATGGTTTTAGAAAGGGTATCAACGATGGCGGGGATCCGGGTGGCGATTTTCGGATTTTGAAGCACGATGGTGGTATCGATGTTCCCGACTGAAAAACCCCTGGCAGTGATCCTTTCAATCGTCTCCTTCAAAAGAATCGCGCTATCAATCCCTTTGTAAGCCGGATCTGTGTCGGGAAACTGGTTTCCGATATCAGGCAATCCTGCTGCGCCAAGCAATCCGTCGATGATGGCATGAATCAGGACATCGCCGTCGGAATGGGCCTTGAAGGTTTTGTCAAATGGAATGGTCACCCCGCCCAAACGCAGCCCCGATCCGGGGATCAGGGCATGGGTATCAAATCCGAAACCTACTCTGAAATTCATTGGATATCAGCTTCTTGTTTAACCATTAGCCGATTAATACTGTTGATTGATAAAAATTGACCCGAACTAACAGGTTGGTTCATCAACCACCTGATTTCTTGTTGTCGAAATTGAACAGCAGGGTAAATTGAAGGGTATTCTGTAAGGGGTTGTTGTTGTGGACGGGCAGCAGGTAGGAGAAGTCAAGTCCGAAAACATTATAACGTAAACCGGCGCCAAGGGTAAAAAACTGGCGGTTTCCCTTGTATTTCGATTCATAAAAATAGCCTGCGCGAATCGCGAACAGTTTGTTGTACCAATATTCTGCAGCGATTGCCACGTTGATCTCCTGAAGTTCTTCCTTGAATCCGTAAGGCGCATCATAGAATGACTGGATCATCCCTTTGACAATGGAAACGTCAGGATCATAACCCTTTTCGATCTCCTTTTTGCCATCCGGCCCGACAATCGGGTTCCCGCTTGAATCCATGGCATAGACCGGCGGAGTGGGCACCAGCAACTTGGTAAAATCAACTGCAAAAGAAAGGCGGTTGTAGTCGTCAATATCCATGGTAAAGGAGGGGCCTATACGCAGGGTTGTAGGAATAAAATCCTTGATGACTGAAGTGCTGCTGTACGACATTTTTGCACCGATATTGGAAATGTCCAGCCCGGCATCGATGGAAGCGCCACTCAATCCGTTGATATCCATTTCATGGTGGTAATAAATCGCCACATCTGCCGCAAAAGAGGTACCGGGGCGAACATCATAAGCGGTATAATTGACCGGGACCAGGTTCGAATAGATGAACCGGGCCGCAACGGCGCCGCTGAATTCCTGCGAGAATTTTCTGGCGTACGTTGCATCGATGGCCCACTCATTGGGTTTTACTTCCCCCAGTTCCTGTCCGACATCATTCGTAAACATCACCGAACCCATCGAAAAGAAGCGCAGGGAGGCCGCGACTGCCTGTTTGTCGCCGATCTTTCCGAACCCGGTGAGCGAAGCCAATCCGATATCGTTGACCAAACCTCTCAGCCAGGGTACATAACCGATTCCGAATCCGAACGACTTATCGCTGAAAGCATATTTTGCAGGGTTCCAATACATGGCATAGGCATCGGAGGAGGTAGCTACTCCGACATCTCCCATCCCTCCTCCCCTGGCGTCAGGGGCGATCGTAAGGAAAGGAACAGCAGTAGAAATAACGCGACTGCCATCATTGGGTTCCGTATCTTGCCCAAAGAGGGTAGCCGAAATCATCACTAAGGAAATCAGAAAGAGGAAGCGGATCTTCATGGGTTGTTATAAAAGTTTAGTGTTACAATGAACAAAGAATTCAAAAAATAACGGTACCTGCAAGGCAATATTGTCCGGATCAAAAAAATAACCCTTTCTTTGTACCTATCACCGGAGAATTAACAATTTTTGAGAGATTTCGGTGTAACTTCCGTCACTTCCCCTAAAGGTCAGTTTATACGGATAAACTCCATTTCTCAGTACTGTACCTGCGTTGGTTGTACCATTCCAGTAAAATTTTGCGGGCCCGTTGCCGACCTCCTCCACTTTCCCTTCAAGGGTATGAACAGGCCGGCCGGTTATATCATAGATGGTGATTCTTACCTCCAGATCCCCCTGGATGCTGGTTTCAGGTTGAAAGATAAACCACGTGTGATCCCTGACAGGATTGGGAATGTTCATCACCTGTTTGACAGTAATGGTACTTTGGGGGAAGACGTAGAAAGAGATCTCTTTTTCTGATGAATTGTTGAACAAATCCCAGGCTTTCAGCGTGAGCGTATGAATGCCTTGCGTAAGCTCCTCCAATTGCCAGCTCAACGAACCTCGCGTGTAGGAGTTGAAATCAGGGGTGTATTGGTCATTCAGCACCACCGCATGCGCCCGGTCATGATCCAGCACCGCTTCAATTTCATGACCGATTCCCAACCCGGTGAAATTGATTCCGTTGGTGTCGTACAGATCGGCTAAAAGCACGGGCTGGATGCTGGTTCTGCCACCGTTTTGGAAATCCCTGTTGTCCATGTACAAGGCGATAGAAGGTCCTTCATTCTCAGGGTCGATTTGAGGGTCACTGCCTCCTACGATGATCTGGTCGCAATATCCTGCTGCATCCGCCTGGTCATCCCGGGCATAATAGCTGAGTTTCCCTTTGCCGAACTGCAGTGCAATTCCTTTGGGAACCACAAAAGAGAAGGTAAACGCCCCCTGGTCCACCGGTGCGTACCCTTTAAAAAGAAGGGAGTTCCGGGCTGTAAAAGGTTCGGGATAGGTCTCAGGCGGAGGAATGTTTCCCAGGGTGGAATAGGTCACCGGTTTGTCATAAACCTTGGCTGTCAACGTTCCATTGAAGTTTGTAACAGGCTGTCCCGCAATGTCTTCAACCAATCCTTTAACCGTCACCGTCGATAAACCCAGTACGGTATCCGGCTGGTTGACGGCCTCATCGTTGATGGAGACAGTTCTGACATTGTATTGTGGAAAAGCCAGATGTTGGGCAGGATCGCCCAGCAGGACAAAGTTTTTGAGCTGGGGAATGTTTCCGTTGAGGTTTTTCGATAACAGGATCAGGTCACCCATCCGGAGGTATTTTCCTTCCTGATCCCGGTCCATCAGGTGCTGTAAGAAGCTGATATTCAGTTTGATGTTATATCCCGCGTAGGCCAGGCGGGTGGTTGAAAAGAGGGCAACAGCCCCTCCTCCCGGATGAAGGATCACCTTTTCACCTGCAGTGTAGCGTTCGGGATTATCAAACCGGCTGAATTCACAGGTAGCGGTAAAGAAAACCGGGAGTTTATCGGCATTGGTCCAACTGTCGATGTCGGCCAGGGTCAAAACCTGTTCATATCCCCATCCTGCTTCGCCTCCGTGTCCGGTGTAATTGACGATCAAAGAACCCTTTTCCACTGCATCATTCAAAGCTTTCGTGGCATCCGGGAAACGGTATCCTCCCGGAATCTGTGTTCGCTGATAGGCGTCAAAATAAATCTTATTAAGGTTAAAAACGGGATAGGCGGTATCAACGATGGCAGCCAGTTTTTCTGCCTGTTGAAAATGGAGGTTCCGGTTTTCATCATCGGCTACAAAAGTGATGGTGTTGCGCCAATCGGAAGTAATCGGGAACGCGTGATCGGAATAATGGATGATCTTGTTCACCATTACGTTGGCTGTCACGGTATCGCTCACCGGAAACCGGCCGATCCCGATCCGGATGGGGCCGTTGGCTTCCTGTCCATAAGGTTCATCGAGGATTCCGTAATAATCGTCGGTTACGAAACTTCCGGTATGTGACAAAGATTCTGTCGATTGAAAAGTAGGTATGAAGTTATTGTTTCCCGGAATGCGGTTTTTTGGGTCGTACGATCCGTCGCCCATCAGTAAAAGGTAGCGGGGGCGCGACAAAGAATCGGCTTTTTCATAAAAGAACCTGACTAAATCGCGGATGGCTGTGGCGTCAGGACTGCCTCCGCCGAATTCGTTATACACCGTCCCGGTGGTCACAACCTGCACGGTCAGCTCGTTTTCCCTTGTATGAAAGTCGGCCAACCGGTTAGCCTGGGCCAAAAAAGCAGGATGGGTCACAATGATCAGTTGAGGGCTTGCTAATCCATGCAGATCCTGGTTTGGAATTTTCCCGAGGGGAATCACCGGGTAATAAAAAGAACCGTCGAAGGCGATGAACTGGCGCAGGCTGTCAGTCGCTTGTCTGAAGATCATCAGGCTGTCGGTCAGGGTGGTCTCTAATTGTCGTATGGCAGCAATGTTTGTCACATCCCAGATGGTGATCTGTGAATGAGCCTTTTGGAGGTAATATTGCGTGATCATATCGGGCCCGTAACCTGCAGTATTTCTGAATTCCATTTGCGGAGCCCTCCAGATAAGTTTTCTTACATAATTGATTTCCAAATAATTCAACCAGCCCAAGGCGTTGGAGACAGGCAATTTGTACTGAAGAGTAAGTCGTTGGTCTTCATCAGGAAAGCCGATCATGGAGAGTTTAACTTTTTGTTTCCCGAACCATGATATGTCACCCGGACTGGTTGCGTCGACTTTGACCGAGTCGATTCTCCGTCCATTGGAAAAGATGACAAAATAGCTGACGTTAGGGGCTTTGGTCGCAACGGCTGTTCTAAGGCGCAAGGGAAAAAGGGAATCAATATCGGTCAATATAAATGGGAATTCCCTGATGGAATGGGTGTTGTCGAAGATTTCTCCATACCATTCCTTTCCTGATTTGATGAGGTTTAGCGAGTCAGTTTCGTGAACAGTATAAGTGTTGAAGGTCGTGGCAAAATAATTGGGGGTTTCCGTGGTCGAAGGGAGGTTTTGTACCCTTTTTCCCGGCGTTGATCCCAGGTTCAGGAAATAAAAAGTGGTATCGGAATAGAGGTTTTTCTGATGGTTGAAATACCGTGTAGAGGCATCAAAAATCCATTGGTCTGGTGATTCACCATAGAACAGCAGGTAATCGTCGGGATCGAAGCGGCCATCGCCTCCGTCGAAGAGCGCTACCGGGTTTTCGAGGAGGTCATCGGCTCTTTCTGCCGCGTTGGATTCGGGGAGCATTCCCCCTCCGTTTCCGAAAAGCCTTAGGTTGGCCGGGTTCACTGCAAACAGATCGATACCCATTGCCATGAGGTCAGCGCCGGTGAGTTTGTGAATCCCGGAATTCATCACGGCAATTTTGTACCATTCACCGGTAGCCAGTACCGAATGGGCTTTTCTTTCACCTGCCGCGTTGGATATAATCGGTAGTAAAAGGAGGAAGACCAGAATCAGAAGTAAAAAACCAGAGCGAAGGCGCATGGATAAAAAAAATGTAAAAGTACAGTTTTAGCGAATCACTACCAATTTGGAGGTAAGGTGCTTTGCCGTCCCATCTGGTAACATAGCCTGAAGCCGATAGACATATATTCCCGAAGAGACTTTCTGACCGTTATCAAGGGTTCCGTCCCATTGGAACATCGTATTACGGAAACTCTGACTGTAGATGGTCTGGCGGATGGTCTTAACCCTGTTGCCATCCAGGGTATAGATGGTAATTTCAACTTCCAACGGTTGGTTCACCTGATTGGTTTCCCATGAAAATGTAGTCTGATCGCGCATCGGGTTTGGATAATTGATCAGGTGCGAGAAAGCAAATTCAGTAGAATTGACCACCACGAAAGTGATCCCGGCTTCCGAAGAGTTGTCATAGACATCCCAGACTTTGAGGGTCAGGCTGTGTTCGCCTTCAGCCAGTGTTGACATGGGATAGGCAATGGTACCGCTTTTAAAAGTGTTGAGGTTGGAAACATAATAATCATTCAGGATCAACGGATCGGAGTTTTTCCCGTCGAGTACGGCGGTCAGATCATGACCGATGCCGTTTCCCACCGTATTGATCCCGGATGAATCGCTGACGTCGGCAAACAACACGGGAGAGGGTCCGGTGATTCCACCTGAGAGGAAGCTCCGGTCGTTCAGAAAGAGGCGGATGGCTGGTCCTGTATCATCAGGAGTAGCAGAAGCATTGTACCCACCTACCTGGATGTTTTCATCGTACCCCTGCGCATCGGTTTCCGGGCTACGGGCATAATAACTGATTTTGCCGATCCCGTACTGATAAGCTATGTCTTTCGGAACAATGAAGGTAAAAGAGAAAAGGCCATGGGTCACCTGTACTTTCCCTTTGTAAACAGGATTTTTCCTGAGCCAGAAAGGATACTTTTCATCCAACCCATAATTGGCTTTGGTCCACACTTCTACCGACTTATCGTATACCGTCGGGAAGACGGTCCCGGAAAAGTCGCTGGCGACTGTTCCATCCGGATTCAGTACTGCTCCGGTGATGGTGATTTCCGAAAGGGCTTTAAGGGTATCCGGTATATTTGACGGGGGTTGGCCGTTGATGGAGGTGGTTACAACCCTGAGTTCGGGATAGGCCATTTGAATCGCGGGATCACCCAACAGGACAAACGAATGGATGTTGGCATAGGAACCCATCCCGTATTTTGCCGCCATCAGGAGATCCCCCAGTTTCAGGTAAGTTCCATTGTTTTTCCTGAAAATGCTCTTATAAAAATTGATCAGCAGCGACCTGTTCGTACCGGCGTAAGTCAGCCGGGAAGTAGTAAAGAGCGCTACTCCTCCGCCGTTTTCATTGAGGAAGACCCATTCTCCGGCTGAGGTTCGTTCGGGATCGTCGAAACGGCTGAATTCACAGGTTGCAGTCACGAAGACAGGCAGGTTGTCCAGATTCCTCCATCCCTTGATGTCGGCAACTTCCAATATTCTTTCATGGGCCCATCCTACTTCACCCCCGTGCCCCACATAATTCATGATCAGGCTTCCCCTGGTGACTCTTTTATTGATGACCTCATTGACTTCCGGGTACCGGTTGCCTCCGGGTGTACTGACCATGGTGTAGGCATCCGAATAGATCTTATCGATATTGCAGGAAAGATTGCTTGTATCGATGATCGCTGCCAATATTTCTGAATCCTTCACGAACAAATTGCCCCCTTCGTTTTGATCATCCGCCACGAAAGTCACAACATTTCTCCAATCGTTCTTTACTGAATCGGAATTGGAACAATAGTGAAGGATCTTGTTGACGATGGCAGTGGCTTCCGCCAGGGTGGAGACAGGTAGCCGTCCTACGCCCATATCCAGATCGCCGGTGGCGGCCTGTCCTTCATTGGGGTCCAACAAAACGAAGTAATCATCGGAAACAAAAGATTTGTCGGGAGCAAGGGAGTTTGCCGATTCAAAAGCCGGAACGAAATTAGTGTTGTTCTGTACCCTGTTTTTGTAATCGTAGGAAGCATCTCCGAAAAGTAACAGGTAACGCGGTTCCTCACCGGGTAGCGCCCTGTTGTACATCATTCTTACAAAATCGCGGATCGCTGTTATATCCTGTGACCCGCAGGAAAACTCGTTATAGATCAGCTGGGGTGTAGTGATGAAGGTGGAGAGCCCGGAATATTGTTCGTGAAAAGCTGCCAGCCGCTGCGCTTCAGGAAGAAAATCGGGATGGACCACCATGATGTAATCGACCGGAAGGGTTGCGTGAAGGTCCTGGTTCGCGACAGTTCCCGCGAAGACGGGTTTGATGTAAGTACTGCCATCGAAAGAGATGAATTCCCTGAGCATACCCGATTCAATCCTGAAGGTATAGTTGTTCCCGAATTTTTCAGGAACCAGACGGCGAGCCTCCCCGGTGGTGGTAACGTCCCAGATCTGCAGGTTCTGCCCGTTACCGGTCAGCGAATACTCCGCAATGCCTCCTGTCATGACCGATTTTGCCGACCGGAAAGGCATCTGGGAACCGGATTGGACCAACATTCGTGTTGCATTGATTTCCAGGTAGTTAAGATACCCGATCGAACCGGATGATTTATTGTAAAGCAAATTGGTTGTCAGCACCTGGCTTTTCGGTGTAAAGGTTGCGGTACCCTGGTTTTCCTTTGCATAATCGCTTTCATAGCCCGAAGTGGTATGGTCGATCTCCAGGGTCAATAATTTCCGGCCATCCACCGAAGCGACAAACCAGGAACTGGTGATGAGCGACCTGGCGGCGACTTTAACGGTAAGCGCCGCCTGGCTTTCCGTATCGATATTGGGAAAAGTAAAGGTGTAGTTGCGCGACAGCGTCAGTTCAAAAGATTGGTTATCCCACCAGTCTTTTCCCGATTTGATAAAATTCAGATCCTCCTTTTCATAAAAGGCGTAGTCGTTGAAACGGTCGATGTATACGGTGGGCTGCGCGGTGGATGAGGGCAGGTCGGCAATGCGTTTGCCTGCTCCCAGATCGAAATTTAAAAAATAGCAGGTTTGATCGGCGTAGATGTTCTTTTTATGATGAAAAAGTTGGTCAGAAGAGGTATAGCTCCAGGTATCGGGTGACTGTCCATAGAAAAGGATGTAATCCCCGGGATCAAAGCGCCCATCCTGCTCTCCTGAAACATAGATTGCGTTTTCGCGCAGATCATCAATTCTTTCCGTTGCATTGGCTTCGGGGAGCATTCCACCCTGATTGCCGTAAATGCGCAGGTTGACAGGGTTGATCGAGGTCACATCAATCCCGGCGCTTTTCAGGTCGTCGTATGTCAGTTGGCAAATTCCGCCTGAAGTGATGGCAAATTTGTACCATTTCCCGGAGGCCAGTACCGAATGGTCGGCATAGGCCACCGTCTCCTTCAGATTTCCTTCCGGAAAAGATTTTTTTGAAAGGAGCATTTCCAGGGTGAATGACGTCAGCTTTTCCGGTTGGCCGGTTACAGGGTTTACTCTCAGGGGCAACAGGGAGATGGTCATCCGTGGCATTTTTCGCTGAATGGAGAGCCCTGTAATGAAGGTTATAGAATCGGGGATCCTGAATTGATCCTGCAAGGGATGTTCCGGATCGACAGGGACGGGTTCAAAAACAAGGTTCCCGAGGGTGATGTGGATGATCTCCTCTTCAGCCGATTCACTGATGAAAGACCAGTTCCAGAATGGAAGCAATCCGAAATCGGCACGGGTAACGGAGCCCTGGAATGTGAGGATCATAGCGCTGCCCGGTTGATTGCCGCAAGTTTCGGGAGGATCCCAGTCAATGACAGCTTCTTTTACCACCACCTGCTGTGCTTGTATCGAAAAGGTCAGAAAGAGAAGAACAATCCAATAAACGACCGGGGAAGTATAGCAGTTATTCATAGATTCGATCCATATTACATTAAGACAAGAGGGACTGCAAAAAAGTTTCCGGCCGGAAAAATTTTTGCAGAACTATATGATCAGCGACAAAATTAACGTTTTAGAGGCAGGTATATTGTTGCCTGCTTAAGGGGATGCGTTGAAATTTGTTCATCGCATTGCCACTGATGCAGTGCCGCCGATATCTTCGATTTAACCGGTTTACCAGAATGCAGGGAATCCGTCCTTTATTTTTTTTTGTACTGTTTTTTTTAGCAGGATCCTATTCATTTTCCCAGGACATTGAATTCTCTCAATTTTATGCCAATCCCCTGACTCTGAATCCCGCCCTTTCCGGCAGCACCGGGGCTCCCAGGGTGGTGGTCAACTACCGGAACCAGTGGCCGGGATTGGGCAACGCTTATGTCACCTACCACGCTTCCTACGATATGTACCTGGAGCCAATGCACGGCGGGGCCGGGATCGATTGCTGGTTCGACCAGACAGGGAACGGGGCCCTTACTACTGCCTCCGTCAGCCTCATGTACGCATACCAATTTAAAATCAGCGAAAAACTTCAGGCCAGCGGCGCTGTCAGGGCAGGGTATTACATGACGGCATTGAACACTTCGAAACTTACAACCAGGGATCGGGACTCTTACCTTTATGAGAAGTTGGATCACTCCTCTGTCGGTGTTCCCGATTTTGGAGCCGGTATTTTTCTGATGTACAACGAGGTATTGTATGGAGGAGTAGCGGTTGATCACCTCTCCCAGCCCGATGTCGGCTTTTCTTCAAACGAACGATCTCCCTTGTACATGAAACTGACAATGCATGCCGGCGCGCTGATTAACCTGGACAATGGTTATCGTGACGAGGAGCGAGAGTTCTCGTTATCCCCCAATGTCCTGTATCAGCAACAGGGGATGTTTCATCAATTGAATCTCGGAATATATCTCACCTTTGATCCGCTGGTGGTGGGTGCATGGTACCGGTTTAATTTCGAAAATTCCGATGCCGTTGTCCCGATGTTGGGTTTTCATTGGAAAAACCTTTTCATCGCTTACAGTTATGACTATTCGATAAGTAAGCTGAACAACGCTTCGGGCGGGGCTCACGAAGTATCCGCATCATGGCGTTTCAACCCCGTCGAAAAAAGAAGGGTGATCAAAGCAATAAAATGCCCCGTTTTTTAGTTATCTCATCCGGATTGGTCGTTTTTCCCGGTATGCAGGGAATACGAATTTTACGAGGATGATTGAAAATATTATAAATTTCATGTAGGTTTGCAAAAATTTTCAACGGATGAAAATCAGTCAATTTCTTCAGGTTTCTTTACTGCTCATCGCCCTGACAACCATCTCTGTCTCCTGTAATAAAAAGGGAAGCAGTTCCAAAGTTTCCGGCACCACCGGTTGGGAATACAACAACCCGAAAAACGGCGGTTTTGAAGTCAGGAAGTTCGCCGATCAGGAAACCGGCCCGGGCCTTGTTTTTATTGAAGGGGGCACCTTTACCATGGGTCAGACACAGGATGATGTCATGTTCGACTGGAACAATCAACCCCGCCGGGTTTCCGTTGCCAGTTTTTACATGGATGAAACAGAGGTCCGAAACCTCGATTATATTGAATACCTCTACTGGCTCAACAGAGTTTACGGCACCGATTACCCGGGTGTGTACAGGAAAGCCCTGCCCGACACGCTGGTTTGGCGCGACAAACTCTCCTACAACGAACCGCTCACTGAGTATTACTTCCGCCATCCTGCCTACCGGAACTACCCGGTTGTTGGTGTCAGTTGGGTACAAGCCAACGACTACTGCCTCTGGCGGACCGACCGGGTGAATGAAATGCTCCTGATCCGGAAAGGAATTCTCTCGATGGATCCGGCACAGAAAAACGAAAACAATTTCAACACCGAAGCTTACCTGGCTGGTCAATATGAAGGTTTGGTTGACAAAGCCCTTCCCGATCTGAACCCCAACGGTACCGGTACACGGAAAGTCAAAATGGAAGACGGGATCATGTTACCCAAATACCGGCTCCCGACCGAGGCTGAATGGGAATACGCCGCCTTCGGACTGATAGGTAACACAAAGAAAGAACGCATTGTCGAAAGAAGAACCTATCCCTGGAACGGGAACTATGTTCGCATTGCCGAATCAAAATACTATGGCAGTTTCATGGATAACTTCAAACGCGGAAAAGGTGATTACATGGGGGTTGCCGGCAACCTGAATGACGGCGCCGACATTCCTGCCCCCTGCGGCTCCTATTTCCCCAACGATTATGGCCTTTACAACATGGCCGGAAACGTTAGCGAATGGGTACTCGACGTTTACCGTCCCCTCAACGGGATCGAGGTCGCCGATTTCCGTCCCTTCAGGGGCAACGTGTTCAAAACACCGGAACGCGACGCTGAAGGCTACCTTGCTGAAAAAGACAGCCTGGGCCGTATCAAATACCGCGATATCACAACCGCCGAAGCGATGAACCGGAAAAATTACCGTCAGGCTGACAACATCAACTACCTTGATGGCGACTTCGCCTCTAACGTTGACAATAACCTTTGGCGGGAAGCTGTAAGAGATTCAAGCGCTACTACCATGATGTATGAGTACGGGGTGAGCTCTCTGATCACCGACCACGCCCGCGTCTACAAGGGTGGCAGTTGGAAAGATCCCGCCTACTATCTGAACCCCGGGATGCGTCGCTACATGGACGAAAACGACGCCTCTGCTTTTGTTGGTTTCCGTTGTGCCATGACACGGGTCGGAGGTGCCATAGCAGGGAAATAACCCTCCCCGGTTATGCACTCCGCCGACCAGATCTATCAATATTTCCGGGATTATCCACACATTTCAACAGATACCCGGAAAATCATTCCCGATTCCCTCTTTTTTGCCCTCCGCGGAGAAACCTTCAATGGCAATGACTATGCCCATGAAGCCCTTCGAAAAGGAGCCGTGTTCGCAGTGATCGATGATCCTTCCCTGACATCTGACCCACGCTGCCTTTTGGTGGAAAACGCATTGGTAACACTCCAGCGCATTGCCCGCATCCACCGCGACCAATTCAATATCCCGGTGATAGCCATCACCGGCACCAACGGGAAAACAACCACCAAAGAACTTACCGCTAACATTCTGGCAACCAAATATCCAATCATCGCCACCGAAGGGAACCTGAACAACCACATCGGCGTACCCCTTACTTTGCTCCGGTTGACACCCGAAACCCGTATCGCTCTCATCGAAATGGGTGCCAACCATCCCGGTGAAATCGATTTTCTCTGCCAAATCACCCGGCCCGGCTTCGGACTCATTACCAACATCGGCCGGGCACACCTGGAAGGATTCGGAGGATTTGAAGGGGTCATGGCTACCAAAACAGAACTCTACCGGTTTCTCGCAAATCACCAGGGAAAAGTATTCCTCCACCAGGATGATCGCCTGTTGACCACGCTGGCCGAAAACCTGGAAAAAATCACCTATGGCACTTCTCCGGGTGATTGTACCGGCTTCGGGATAACGGCAAAACCCTTTATTGCCCTCGACATTGCCTTCAAACCCTCGGGATCGCTGCACCTGGAAACGCAACTCTACGGACAGTATAACGTTCCGAACATCCTGGCCGCAAGCTGTATCGGTAACTATTTCGAAGTGGAAATACCCCGGATGAAAGCAGCCCTCGAAAAGTACAACCCGGGCAACAACCGCTCCCAGGTGATCAGGACAGAAAAGAACCTGGTAGTGATGGATGCTTACAATGCCAACCCAACCAGTATGGCCGCCGCCCTGGAATCCTTCGCCGCCACCGACTATCCCCGCAAAATATTAATACTGGGCGATATGCTTGAACTGGGCGATGCTGCAGACGAAGAACACGAACATATCCTGCAAAGGATTCACGACAGCGGTTTCGATGAGGTCTTCCTGGTTGGTCCGGTTTTTACCCGCGTGAACCGGGAGAGAAAAAATATCTGTTTCGACGATGTTGCACTGGCCGGCCTCTGGCTCGAACACCATCCTCCTTCCGATAGTACTTTACTGATCAAGGGATCGCGCGGAATACGGCTGGAAAATCTGTTGCAATGGCTCTGACCACCCTGATGAAATCTACGACAATCCTGATCATTTCACTCTTTTTATTCTTTTTCCTCCATTCTCCTGCTCAGCAGGCAGGCTATAAACTTTATACCGTTGCCGATGGACTGGTGCAGTCGGAGGTAACCAAGCTTCACCAGGACAGGAAAGGATTTCTGTGGATCGGAACGAAATCAGGAATCAGTCGTTTCGACGGAAATTTGTTTCAGACCATCGCTGACTCCCAAGGAATTTCAAAGGCATGGGTGCTGAACATTGAAGACCTGAACGACAGTACCATCTGGATTCTTACCGCGAGGGGAACGCTGCTGTTTACTTACGGATGTACGAAAACATACCTGACCAGCTATCCGGTTGACGGACATTTCCCGGGCTTCTGGAGCCGTGACGGCAAAGGTTTTTTCATTACTCAGTCTAAGGAAGTTCTCCAGATCGATCATCATGGAATTTTGAAGTTGAATCACACCTTTATTGACCGGATCATCGACTTGTTCTGTGAAGATGGATCGTGGAACCTGACTTTTTCAAAACGAGACGGGAACTTCTATTTCAGGGCCAGGCACGGTCAGCTGGCTTGTTTCCGCAACAACAAGGTTGTCTGGCTGCCTGTCAAATCGATCAGCACGATCATGGTTGGCAGGGATGACCGGATCTATTGCCTGAGCCCCGATCAGTCCATCAACAAATATATTTCGGAGGAATCACCGGGGAATTTTTCAAAAAGTGATTTACAGCAAAAAGAGCCGTCAAGACTCTATGCTGTTTCAGATACCGTGATTACGGAACTTTACAATTTCGGCATGGATCCCGACATACCCACGATCCCGTTTTTTATTCAGGGCAGGGATTCCATCTTCCTTTCGTCCCGCTCGGCCATGATGCTTCGTCAGGTGATTAACCAAAAAATGGCCGGGATCAGATTGCCATTTACGGCCGCGAATGCCATATTGCTCGATCAGGAACAAAATATCTGGTTAGGCTCGCCGCTGGGCCTGCTGAGATTGAACTCATTCAGTTTCACACACTACAATTCATCGGACGGACTTCATCAAAACATCCAGGTCGTTACCGAAGACAGCAAACAGAACATCATCGCAGGAGGATTTGACGACGGGATTCAAAAAATCAAGCAGGGTCTTATCTCTGATATCAGGACGCCTTCTTTGTTTGGTTCACAAAAAAAACAGCAGATTTATCCCGGGTGCGGAAGGGATCAGGCTGGTAATATTTACATCAGCATGAACCCCGCCTGCATGATGCGCTGGGATGGTACCACGCTTTGGGAAATCGATGGGTTGCCATTGACCTCTTCCTATAGTTTTTTCGAAGATACCGGAACACACACCCAATACATCGGGACCGATTTAGGCCTTCTGAAGCGGAACCCGGCCATTCCCGGTTACCGGATGCTGAAGATTTTTCCCGGGAACAGGGGAAATAAAGTGGTCTCCATCATGGAAGCCGGTTCCGGCAGATTGTTGTTGGGCGGTTTCAAAGGCCTCTCATTCCTCGAAGGAGAAAAGGTGACGCATCTCCCGAATAAGGAATTTCCTTATTCGCTGGGCGCCAATGCCATGTCAAAGGATCACAGGGGAAATATCTGGATCGGGAATGCCGATGGTCTTTGGATATTTGATATGAAGGAATTCCGGAAGGTCCTGAATCCATGGTTCAATGACCTGGTTGTGAGCTTATGTGTCATCGATTCATCAAAACTTTTCATTGGAGGGGTGCATGGCGTCGGATTCCTCGATCTGGCTGCTTTCTGGATGAACGACAGCGTAAACATCAGGTTTTTCAATGGGGACAATGGATTCACCGGCAATGAATGCCAGCAGAACGCAGTGTGTTACGACAGCCGAGGAATCCTGTGGGTTGCAACCACCGATAACCTTCAATGCATCGATCCGGCAAACCTTCCCTCAGCAGGCAGGCCTCCTAAGGTTTACATCGGGAAGATCAGTGTCTTCGATGAAACCATGAAACCCGTTCCCAGGGTAAACGCGGCTGTCACACAGGGGCGTCTCGACCTCGGCCATTCGGAAAATAATATCCGGATTGATTTTATCGCACCGGTATTTCGCGGACCGACCTTCGTCAGGTTCAGGTACCAGCTTGAAGGGCAGGATAAGGACTGGTCTCCACCCACCTCCGAGCGTTTTGCAGTGTATACGAACCTGTCGCCGGGAAAATATATTTTTAAGGTGATCGCCTGCAACGATGCCGCGATATGGTCTGACAAGCCGGCTGTTTACGAAATTGTCATCCACCCTGCTTTCTGGCAAACCTGGTGGTTCCTGACGCTGTTGATCCTCCTCATGGCATGTTTCTTTTTCTGGTCGGGTTACCTGGTCATGAGCCGCCGGAAAAAGTCTATGCGGGAAAAACTCGAATCGGAGAAGAAGATAGCAGAGTTACAACTGCTCGCGATCCGCAACCAGATCGATCCCCATTTTACCTTCAATGCCATTAATTCTATCGCTTCAGTGATCATGAAGGATGAGAAGGAGAAAGCATACAGTTTCTTTGTGAAACTTTCCAACCTGATAAGGCAGGTGCTTACATCAGGGGATAAGGTTACCCGGACACTCGCCGAAGAGATTAATTTTGTGCAGAATTACCTCGAGATTGAGAAATTACGGTTTCGTGATTCGTTTCGTTACCAAATTAACCTTGTTCAACCCGTAAACCTCAGCCAGGAGGTTCCCAAGATGGTGATTCACACCTATGCCGAAAACGCCCTGAAGCATGGATTGCTGAACAAAACGGATGGACCGGGTGAACTGCTCATCACCATCCGGGAAAATGGAAACAGGCTGCACCTTGAAATTGAGGATAACGGGATCGGACGCGAGAAGGCGAAAGAACTTGGCGAGAAATCTACCGGTAAAGGCATGATGATCCTGAATTTCTATTATGACTTCTTCGACCGGTACAACGATCAGAAGATCATCCATGAAGTAACTGACCTGATGGACGAGCAAAGCAAACCTGCCGGGACCAGGGTAACCGTCATCATTCCTGCAGGGTTCAACTATAAAATAATTGATAATGAACGGGATAAAATATATTAAGACTGTTCTGATCGACGACGAGCCTGAAGCGGTCGAGGTACTTACCTCCCTTTTATCGGGACATCCTCAGGTTGAAATCATGGCCACGGCTGCCAACGCTGATTCGGGACTCGAGGTCATCATGAAGGAAAATCCCGACCTGGTGTTTCTTGATATCAGGATGCCCGGGAAAACAGGGTTTGACCTGGTAGCCCGGCTACGCGATCTGAATCTTGCAACAACCATCGTTTTTGTAACCGCTTATGACGAATATGCGATCCGGGCCTTCAAGGTGGCTGCTTTCGATTACCTGCTTAAACCCGTTGATCCGGATGCCCTTGCAGAAACCCTCAAACGTTACGCGGTATCCCGTGCTGACGCGGATTTCCGCCAAAAGGTCGATCGCCTGCTTCAGCACCTGCATCATGACAACCGGATCAGAGTAAACACCCGTGCCGGTTTCCTGCTGATCGACCCGGCAGAGATTGCCTATGTCCTTGCCGATGGCAATTACAGTCGGGTTTTCTTTTCTTTAACCCAAACGGAAATGGTTACCATCAACCTCGGAAGTTTGCTTGCAATGCTGCCTGAAGGGCATTTTTTACGCCTGTCGCGTTCAGCGTTTGTTAATCGCGCTTTTATTTACCGGGTTGACCGCAAGAAACGAATCTGTGAGTTGCGGAAGGATGGCGTTGTGATTCAGCTGGAGGTTACAAGGGATTTTCTCAGGGAATTGGAATGACCCATGTGACCAATTTGGTTGCAAAATACCTGAGAATGAGTTATCTTTGCTCACTCAACAGAGCCAATTGATGAAAATTTCGACCTTTCCAAGGCATTTGTTTTGGTCGTACAACAGCGATGCAGATCTTCCTGAAGAGGTCGTGGCCGAAATGGTAATACTATATGGAGATCTGGCCGATATTTTTCAATTATCTTCCATGATTCCATTGGAAGTAATTGCCCGGGTGAACCATGAAATTGAAACACGCGGCCACTGGCTGAGAAGATGCAACCTCGTCGATAAAATTATCCTGGGGAAATGAATATTCAAATTAAAAATATCCCTCCGGCCACTTCAGCGCTTTTAACACTTCTTTCAAAGGAAAGATACATGACCCGGTTCTCCCTTGTCGGGGGAACTGCTCTTGCGCTGCAACTGGGACACCGTCAGTCGGAGGACCTCGATTTTATTTTTGATGCTGAGAAGATTGATGCCATCGGAATTAAACGATTCATTGCCCGAACCTTTCCCGATCATCGTTTGATCAGGGAGGAGCGTGCATATCAACTGGATTTTCTGGTCAACAATGTGAAATTGACCTTTTTTTCAACGGGAGCAGTGATCATCCCGTTCAAGATTAAACCGCATACGATTCAATTGGGCACAGTAAATATTGCCAGGGCTGATGTAATCGCGGTACTCAAAATGGCCACGATATCGCAACGATGCACGATTCGGGATTATTATGATATTTATTATATCTCCAGATACGTTATTTCTCTTGATGAAATATTCAGGCTAACAAAATCCATGATCCCCA
>CALMDO010000181.1 GCA_937862805.1 uncultured Bacteroidota bacterium | reverse complement strand
ATGGCAGCCCACAACTCCCCTTCTCCTTCAGGAGAAGGGGTTGGGGGTTGAGGTGAATTAACGAAGAAGGGGCCGGGGGTTGAGGTGAATTAACGAAGAAGGGGTCAGGGGTTGAGGTGGATTAACGGTTATTTTACGGAAAAACCAGTCCGGGGTAGCGGGTGATGTCGGCCTGGGGAATCCGGCATCCATAGTAATCGTTGACAGCCTGTATGAAATAGTTAGCCGCAATCGCTTTCCCGCGGGGATTGAGATGAACCCCGTCAGTAGAGAAGAGGCCTCCCGTGACAAAGGTTGTGGAGAGCTTGATACCGTCGAAAACCATACCACTGACAAACGATTTCAGGTAGGTGTTCATATCAGCAACCGCGAGTTTCTGAATAGCGGCAGTCGCTTTGATGATTTGGTTGAATTGGTCTGTCCGTGCTTTGATATTGGCCTGTTCCGTGATGTCCAATACGAATTCTCCGGGGATGGGATAAGGTTGGTAGGTAACCGGATTGGCAACCCCCATTCCTTTGCATTTGATGGAGTCGGTCGGAAGGGTGAGCAGGAAGAGATCCCCTGCCTGCATCTGTCTCCACGATCCGTCAGGTTTACTGTAAACGAAAGGATTCTGGCCCTCTTCCCAAACAATGTCACCATGCCCCCACATGTTGTAAAGGAAGTTGAGTCCGGCTGCCTGATCGGCAGTCAGGGTGACGCCATTGTACGGCAACTGTTTTGAAATGGTATTGAAAAACGGAAGGCTGGTCACGTCGGGTATCGTTGCAACGACTCCTTTCGGACTGTTTCCCGAAGCGAGCAGGGCGCCTGTTGCCATAGGATAATATTTGGCAAAAGTGTCGACCGGTGTCAGGAGCAGGTCGGTTCCGGCCAATGCAGATGCCAGTGCATCCATATCGCCTAACCACATCATGAAAAACGACGGTTGACGCGAAGCCGCTTCCCCGATCACCGATGAAGTGGCAGTGATGCTGGCAAAACGGGCAAAGTAAGGATTGTAAGCGCCATATCCCGGCATGAAAGCAGCCTGGAGTGACAAACCGGGTACACCGTAATTATCATAAGGTCCGGCAACGGTGGGCGGCGCCATCAACTGTGCGATCAGGGTGCTTTGATCGGCCGTGGGATTGAGAAGGGCGGGTTTCAAAGAAGCCGTACCGACCGGATTGCCGTTACAATCCACATCGGGAACCACCTTCAACACCATTTTGGTGTTGCAGTAAATACCTCCGGGAATCGCGGTCACCCCGACACCCTCTTCAGTACCTATCAACGGTTGTACAAAGTCTCCACCGCCGACGGTTTTAAACTGAACCGCCATGATGTTGGGGATGGATTGCTGCTGGCCCGAAAGATAAAGGGCATTATCACCGTATCCGGCGACCATGGAGTTGCCAACAGCAACAAAATGGCTGAAATTGACTCCGTTGGAATCGGCAGGGAACTCGTCGATCTTTCGTTCACAGGACAAGAAAAGGGTAACAGCTACAAGGATCAATATTATTTTTTTCATAGTATCACGGATTTAAAATTAAAAACTATAGCTCAGACCGATTCCCGGTATATTGAAGCCTGTCCGGTAAGTGCCGGCAAAGTTGTCGGGACTGAATGTCCCTGATCGTTCAGAACCCATCAGGTAAAGGAAGGCGGCATCCACGCTGAATCCTTTGAACGGATAAACGGAAAGCCCGCAGGTGAGTCCTACCTCATTCGTGCTGGGCGTCTGGGGGTTCATGTAATCGGTGGGAACAGGGGAGGGATCATAATAGCCACCAACCCTGACAGTGATCAGCTTGTTGATCCGGTATTGTACACCAATGCGTTCGATCAGCCGGTTTTCATACATGGCAGGCGTGGCGGAACGATTGATGGTGGAAGTTTTTGTCTCAAAGTTGAAAACCAGTGAATCGTAGGTTTTCCAGAAAACATAACAGAGGTTGATCCCGATCATCCATTGCTTCTCTTTACCGAACTCGTAAGAAGCGCCAAAGTCAAGATTGGCGGGCAACGGGAGCATTACATCCGCTTTGTTGTCGGGAAACTGGGTCTTGAGCGACGAGGGGACATTAAAGGTAGCTGTTGCACCTTTGACTTTCATTTCGATCTTTGAACGATAATCCACGCCCAGGCTTAATCCTTTGACCGGATGCACCATGATCCCTGCATTGAAACCAAAATTACCGGTACTCCCATTGATGTTCATGGTAGCGTCACCGGTTGATCCCTCGATGGGAATGGCTTTGTTGAGATCGACATTCCCGGTGGCATAAACCAACCCGATGCCAATCCCTACAATATCCCCGAACTGGTATGAAACGGTCGGCTGAAAGGTGATGGCTTTGAATGAAAGATTCTGAATCAGGTACCGGCCCTTCCAGTCATCTCCCCAGGAAAGCCTGTTTCCATAAGGGGCATTGACGGCTAAACCAACACTCAGATTTTTTATGGGTTTATAAGCAGCATAAAAATAAAAGGGAGTATTTACCTCATGGACAAGCGTGGCTTGGTAATTGACATCCCTTGCCTGAAAAGTAGCCCTGGCGAAAATCAAACTGACCCCGGCAGAAAAACTCCATTTTTCGTTGACAAATGCACCTCCTCCGGGATTAAAGAACAAGGCGCTCGCGTCGGTACTGAGCGAGGTACCGATAAGCCCCATGCCAATACTGCGCATACTGTGCAGACCAACCTGGTAACCTCCTCCGAGCGATGTGATGGCTGATAGGCAGAAACCTGCCAGCAGGATAGAAATTCTCCTCATAATGAATGTTTTTTGGTTAATAACGGTGCAAGGTAAAACTTTTTTTTAAATTGAACCATTTAAAGGGAAGAACCATTTATCCGGGAATCATGGAGAAGGAGTGCGAAACAGAAATAATTTTGACCCCGGTTCAATATCATATACCGCTTTTGCGTTTCTGTCAGAAATAAACCTTATCCGGTACATACACCGTATCGGACTAATCTTTTAGACCATGGCGGATTTTTCAGTAGGAGATAAAGTGAAGTTTCTCAATGCACCCGGCGGTGGTGTGATCTCAAAAGTGATCGACAGCAGAATGGTCAACGTGATGATTGAAGACGGGTTCGAGCTTCCAACCCTGGTTACGGAACTGATCAGGACCGACTCGGATCATCCGGCAGCCCGGTTCTTTGAACAACCTTTGAGTTCAGGGATTCCCGAAGTGAGGAAGCCGGTGGATGTACCAACCGTTGAAAAAGAGACCAAACTGCCCGCTTCCGTTAAGCAGGAGGGAAAGAGCGGGGAGATTTTTTTAGCCTTCGTCCCGCACGACCAGCAATGGCTGATCACCGGGATGGTAGATGTTTGCCTGATCAACAATACCCCTTTTGATTTGATCTACAATGTTTTTTCCCGCAATCCGGAAGGCCGTTTCGAAGGAATGGATTATGGCAGCCTCTTCCCTTCCACCCGGTTTACCCTCGCTACCATCGACAGGGAACAACTGATACGCTGGACCGAAGGCGCCATCCAGTTCCTTTTTCATAAAGAACAAACACCCGAACCACTGCCTCCCTTCAACTCTGAATATACCATCGACGCAAAAAAATTTCTGAAAGAGGGTAGTTACAGGTACCATCCTTCAATTCAATCCAAAGGTATCGTCGTTAAAATTCTTTCATTGACCGACCATTTTAAACAAACTGGCTTTCCGCTCCATGAACAACCTGAGGAAAAGACTACCGTTGAAAAGGAGGAGGAAGAATTCATCATGAAATACCAGGTGGCGCCCAGGGAAGCCGAAGTCGATCTCCATATTCATGAACTGGTAGAGGATCCTTCGAACCTTGAAAAGGGCGAAATACTCAATTTTCAACGCGCATGGTTCCACCGGTGCCTGAACAGCGCGATCAAAGCACACTTCCTGAAAGTAGTATTCATCCACGGAACGGGTAACGGGATCCTGAGAAATGTATTACTGACAGAACTGGGAAGTTACCATGGAATTGAATTCTACGACGCTCCGATGGCCCGGTACGGGGTGGGAGCTATCGAAGTTAAAATCCCGCATAATAATTGAATATCAATGTTATATGTTGAAATGCCTCGCTAAATATTTTTTTTGATCGCTGCCCGCTGAATGGGGAAATTGTGTAATTTTGTGACGTTTCAATCCGTTCAAAACCTGCCTCATGAAAAAATTTTTCCTTCTTTCTTACCTTTTGTCCGTGGTTGCTTTCTACGGATACTCTCAAAGCCTCACCCTCTCGAACAACGCCGGACCCATCGTTGCCAATTCCATCATCGATCAGCGCGGAACCCCCGACAGTACCGAACTGGTGACCTACCTGCTGGTGACCAACACGGGTTCAAGAACTATCAATGTCCTTTGCAAACGCACCGAGATGTCGATAATGGAAGGTACCCAGTTTACCATGTGCTGGGCTAATGGTTGCTACCCTTCCAACGTGACGATTTCTCCCAATGCCGAATCCATCGATCCCGGGCAGACTGCTACCGACTTTTCGGGCCACTATGTCCCCACCGAGACAGAATATTTAACTGCCGGAGAAAGCCTTATCAGGTGGACTTTTTATGCTGACAATGACGCCAATGATTCAGTGAGTGTTGTGGTGAAATACATCACCTATCCGATGGGTTTAGACGATTCACAGGCTGACCGGATCACCCTCTCTTCTGCCATTCCCAATCCGGCTTCTGTCAAAGCTACCTTTACCTATTCCATTCCTGCCGGGGCTGACGGATTTCTGGTTGTCCGCAACATGGTCGGAACAGCAGTTGCTACAGAACAACTGAATAACAATGCCGGCAAGATCACCATCAACACCTCGGGTTTGCCC
>CALMDO010000180.1 GCA_937862805.1 uncultured Bacteroidota bacterium | reverse complement strand
TTCCTGATGCAGGAGATGTACTTTTCGAGGTGATTCTGCATCAGCAGGCTGCCTCCCATGAAAAAGTAATCGACTCCTTCCCTTGAAGCGATTTGTGCGATTCTCGAAATTTGGTCAGGTGAATTTTTGTCAGGGTCGATCAGGATGGCAAATTGCTTTTTCCCGGATTGAGCATCCTGTTGAAAGGTATGGTACAGTTGCATGACGATGGTTTAAAAAACGGCTTTAACGATCTGGCGGATATTTTCGGAAATGCCCACGGTGAAATAGTGAAGCACGGGGACTCCTGATTGCATCAATTCTTTTGATTGGGCGATGCCCCATTCCACGCCCAGGCGGAACACCTCTTCATTGTTTTTGCATTTCAGGGCCTCCCGGACCAGGCTTTCGGGGATATCGATGTTGAAAACCTGTGGTAAAACATTGATTTCTCTCAGGGAACAAAGGGGTTTCAAGCCGGGAATGATGGGTACGGTAATCCCTTCGTTGCGGCAGGCTGAAACAAAATCGAAATAGCGTTGGTTGTCGAAGAACATCTGGGTAATGATGAATTCGGCGCCGGCATCGATCTTTTCTTTCAGAAAACGGAGGTCATACGCCTGGTTGGGAGATTCGATATGTTTTTCAGGATAACCTGCAACACCCACGCAAAAATTGGTATGGAAGGTGCCCTGCAACTCTTCATCCAGGTACCTCCCCTGGTTCATCGCGGTGATCTGTGCTACCAGGGTATCGGCATGGGCATGGCCATTTTTTTCAGGAATGAAGTGACGCTGGTTCTTTGGTGCATCACCCCTGAGGGCTAAAATGTTATCGATGCCCAGGTAATGGAAATCGATCAGTGCATACTCGGTCTCTTCTTTGGAGAAACCCCCGCAAATCAGGTGAGGCACCACCTCCACGGAGGGATATTTGTATTTGATGGCTGCTGAAATGGCCACGGTTCCGGGCCTTTTCCTGACGGTTTTCTTCTCGAGCAGGCCATTTTCCCGTTTTTTGTAGACAACCTCTTCCTGATGGTAGGTCACATTGATAAAGGAGGGGTTGAACTCCATCAGGGGATCGGTAATACGGTATATGTGGGTGATGTTATTGCCCCTGAGCGGAGGGAGGAGTTCAAAGGAGAAGCGTGTTTTATTACTTTTCAGTATCAGGTCGGTGATGCGCATGGTCAGTAATTAAGATGGGGATGGAGGTACTTTTCGATCTTTTCGGGAGACAGGTTTTTTCTCCGGGCATAGTCATGTACCTGGTCTTTCCCGATCTTTCCCAGGTTAAAATAACGGGAAGCGGGATGGGAAAAATAGTAGCCGCAGACAGAAGCGCCGGGGTACATGCCAAAGTTTTCGGTCAACCTTATTCCGGTTTGTTGTTCTGCTTCGAGCAGGTCAAAAAGGCTTCGTTTTTCTGAGTGGTCGGGACAGGCCGGGTACCCGGGTGCGGGGCGGATCCCCTGGTAAGTGGAATGGTTTCGCGGGAGAGGGCCGGGGTGTTCATCCACGGCATAACCCCAGAATTCACGACGGATCCGCTGGTGCATCAGTTCGGCAAAAGCTTCCGCCAGCCGGTCCGCTAAAAGTTTGACCAGGAGGGCATTAAAATCATTCAATTCCTGCTCATAAACGGTCGCCCATTCTTCAAC
>CALMDO010000179.1 GCA_937862805.1 uncultured Bacteroidota bacterium | reverse complement strand
TTTCAGGGTTGATTACTGCAACAGCCATATCCCCTGAGTGGGAGAGTGAGAGGTGACGGATTGGCGGGGAGAGAAAGGGTTTTCCGTAAGGATCCTGCTTAAGGCTGACCTCGTCAGGATAAAGCATCTGTTTTACCAGGATCCGGCAGGCCAGCCACTGTTTTTTTCGTTTATCGTTAGTAAATTGTCGGTAAATATTTTCCTCATCCTTCCGTAATCGGATCTCCTGTAACAAGGTTTCGCAGGATTCGGTGATTCGCCACACCCGTGCATGGTTTTCACTGAAATCAAATTGATGAATGACCGGCATGGGTACAATGATAAGCTAAATATTACTAATTTTGCCCCTCCAAATGACAAAAAACGATCCTATTATGAAAAATGTTGCACTGGAAAACGACGTGAAATACAAAGTTGCCGATCTGTCGCTGGCTTCCTGGGGACGCAAGGAGATTGAGATGGCGGAAAAAGAGATGCCCGGTCTGATGTCGCTACGAAAAAAATACGGAAAAGAAAAACCTTTAAAAGGGGCCAGGATCAGTGGTTCACTCCACATGACGATCCAGACAGCGGTGTTGATAGAGACGCTGATCGAGTTGGGCGCTGAGGTAAGATGGGCCAGTTGCAATATTTTTTCGACTCAGGACCATGCCGCTGCGGCGATTGCCGAGCGGGGAATTCCTGTTTTTGCCTGGAAAGGGGAGACTCTTGATGAATATTGGTGGTGTACCCGGATGGCATTGTCTTTTCCTGAAGGGAAGGGACCTCATTTGGTTGTTGATGACGGCGGCGATGCAACCCTGATGATTCACAAAGGATTCGAGATAGAGAAGAATCCTTCCTTATTAACAGCAGTGGGAGAGAGCGCTGATGAAAAGTCACTGATTCAACAGATTCAGGCTTTGTACCTGGAGGATAAAACCCATTGGCAACGGATGGTTTCGGAATGGAAAGGGGTATCGGAAGAGACCACTACCGGCGTACATCGGCTTTACCAGATGAAGGAAAGAGGAACATTGCTGGTTCCTGCTATCAATGTCAATGACTCGGTGACCAAATCAAAATTTGACAACTTGTACGGATGCCGTGAATCATTGGCCGACGGGATCAAACGCGCCACTGATGTCATGATTGCCGGCAAAGTGGTGGTTGTACTGGGCTATGGTGATGTGGGAAAAGGATGTGCCCGTTCCATGAAGGCTTACGGTGCACGGGTCCTGGTTACAGAGATCGATCCCATTTGCGCTTTACAGGCAGCCATGGAAGGATTTGAGGTGACCACCCTGAAGGAGGCTTTGCCGGAAGGTAACATTTTTGTCACTGCCACAGGGAACAAGGATGTGATCACTGCCACGGATCTTTCACAGATGAAAGAGGAGGCCATTGTTTGCAACATCGGTCATTTTGATAACGAAATACAGGTTGAACAGCTCAATACATGGCCGGGGATCCGGAGGATCAATATTAAACCCCAGGTCGATCAATACATTTTTCCTGACGGCCGTACAATTTATCTTCTGGCAGAGGGAAGGCTGGTCAACCTGGGTTGTGCCACCGGTCACCCGTCATTTGTCATGTCCAACTCCTTTACCAACCAGACCCTGGCCCAACTCGACCTATGGAAGAACGATTACCCGGTGGATGTTTACCGGCTTCCCAAAAAACTGGACGAAGAAGTCGCGCGGTTACACCTGGAACAACTGGGTGTCAGATTGACCCGGCTGACTACGGAACAAGCTGATTATATAGGAGTTCCGCAGGAAGGCCCTTACAAACCAGACCATTATCGGTATTAATTGCTGATATAGAGCATGGACCCGTCGTAGATCGCCGTGTACTGCTTCAGAGGAAAGTGGGAAGGACCTTCGAAAGGTGTTCCGTCGGTCAGGATAAAGCGGGAACCACAAACGGGACAGGAGCAGGTGATATCACTTTCATCCACCCTGACCTGGGCTCCTTCGGTGAGCGGATCATAAGGACAGGCGCGCTCAAAAGCCACAAACTCGTTCAGGGATTTTCTGAAGATCAGGATCCCGTTGTAACCACCGTAAACCGTTTCCCAGCCATTGACCCTGTTGAGGTTGATGTACTGGGTGCCGTTGGGATTGAGGCTGAAACCGACATACACGTACGGGATCTCCGGCGCCTGTTCCTCTTTTTTACAGGAGGGAAACAGGGTCAGCAATGCAGTTGCAAAGAGGAAAAAAATGATGAAGAACCGGTAACGGTTTGAAACCATGCCACAAATTTCGTTAAAAAACGTACATTTTCATAAAAATATTATTTCCATT
>CALMDO010000178.1 GCA_937862805.1 uncultured Bacteroidota bacterium | reverse complement strand
TTCCACGGTACGGGTACCTGGGTTGATCCCGGATCTCAATGCAGGGAATGGTAAAAATTTCCCTGGTTCCCTGGGGAGCTTTTTCAAAAACTTCCGGTGGGAAAAGCTGAAGCAGGGTCTGGATTCCGTAAAAAAGTCCGGCTCCTGATCCGGCTCTCAGTTCTATTTGTTTAACAGTAACTTTCAATTCATAACTTTCGGCGGGGCCCTCTTTTTTCTGAGGATCCAGATGGATAATCACCTTATTCCCGGTTTTGTTTGTGTTCCCTGTTTGCCGTGGAAAAAGCACCGGCCCCCCGGCCATTTGGATCCGGTCGGTCAGGAAGGTGGCAATCCGGTGTGCCTCTGCGTTGTTCCCCGGGATTTCGAGGACTGTGGCTTTGCTAAGCTGGAATAAACCTTTGCCCGGTTTCATCCGGAGAGGTTTTGGGATGAGGGCAGGCTCATTGAGGTTGCCTGTGCCGGCGGTGACTTCCGACGGTGGAAGGAACCACAGGACCAAAAGAGTGAGGATGAAGATCTTTAAAAGTGAAATAATACGCGGTTGAATAGAGGAGACCAGGGGCAGGTTATCGTATTTCATGTGCAGATCGGTATTTCGTTTGCTGATTGTCAATGATCGCTTCCATCTTTTGGGCATTTTTTTCCATGCTTACAAGTAATTTGAATTGTGCCCTGGCCCGATAGAGGTTGTGTTCCGGAAAGGAGGTTTTATAATAAACATCCCCGTCGAGGTAATCGGTAAGAAAACGCAGCCCGATGAGCCATGTCATGTAGCGGGCTGAGAAACCCAGGTGTTCCAGTTCAACCTGGTTCAATGAAGGAAGTGCCACAGAAAGATATCCGCCGGTATAGGCTTCAAAGAGCTCCAGGTTGATGCCGACTTTATCGAGGTTTTGCTCATCCTCCGCAGTGGTGTTGGTCCCGGTGCGGATGGCATCGCCAAAGTCGTATAAAGAATAACCGGGCATAATGGTGTCGAGATCAACGATGGCAATGGCTTTGTCCTCCGGGCTGAACAGGACATTGTTACATTTGGTGTCGTTATGGGTGACCCGCAGGGGGATTTTTCCCTCATCGCCTAATCGCTTGATCTGTTGCATCTCATCGGCACGTTCCTCGGCAAAACGGATCTCCCCGGTCACAGCGGAACGCCTCCCGGCCACATCTCTTTCGACCGATTTTCTGAAATTCGACAAACGCATTTGTGCATCATGAAATCCCGGCAATACTTCAAAAAGGCCGGATGGGTCCATGTCGGAGGTGAGGTACTGAAAAAGCCCGAAAGCCCTGCCTGCTTCAAAAGCGATGGAATCATTGCCAATAACATCATAACTGACACTGTCGGTAACATGGTTGTACATCCGCCAGAAATGCTCTTCCCGGTCGCGGTAGTAATAAGCGCTATTGACCGATTGAATCAGCCGGATCACCTGGAAGGTCCGGTATTCCTGAGGGGCTGTTTGCAGCCTCCGGTTCAGGTGAAAAGTTACCTTCAGGATGTTGTTGATGAGTTCCGGTATGTTGGTGAAAATGTTTCCGTTGATCCGCTGAAGCACGTAATCCGGAGCCAATCCCGGTTCGGTGGTCACCAGGTAAGAATCGTTGATATGACCGGATCCCAGCAACCTGGCTGAAACAAACCGGCCTTCAATTCTGAAACGTGCGGTGA
>CALMDO010000177.1 GCA_937862805.1 uncultured Bacteroidota bacterium | reverse complement strand
ACACCGCAATCAAAACTGGTGGAGAGGAACTTTTGACCAAAAATCCCGTGATTTCCAGAACTTCACTCTTTGTAATAGCAGTTCAGAACTCAGACAACTTCTGTATGAGTATCACCGGAGGATTGACGTGCCCAATAGATGCCGGAACAATTGAGGACAGTGACCGGCAATTCAAATCGGACGCTCTTGAAGCAAAGACTTTCTGGGATCAGTTGAGTCTGAACCTTTTGATTAACAGAAACCATTCTGATTTAGAGGCGATCCGTGAGATTCTGCCTTGGTATGGGATGAATGCCCTGACCCATTACCTGACTCCTTATGGTTTGGAACAATTCAGCGGTGCAGCCTGGGGTACACGCGATATCTCCCAAGGTCCTGTCGATCTGCTGTTAAGTACTGAAAAATATGAAGCAGCCAGACAAATTCTTAAGATCATCTTTTCGAACCAGCACAGTGATGGGAGCTGGCCCCAATGGTGGATGTTCGACCGATATTCGGAAATACGCGCCGACAGCGCTCATGGTGATGTGATTTACTGGTGTATCCTGGCTTTGAGCAATTACCTTATGATTACCGGTGATTATGCTTTCATGAATGAATCCCTTCCGTTTTACCGCGAAAACCTGCAAAAACCTGAGGAAACAATGCCCTTGCGGGAACATGTTCGACGGGTAATCGATCTGATCACGGATTCATTTGTCCCTGGAACTGCACTGGTACCCTTCGGGGGTGGCGATTGGAACGACTCCCTGCAGCCTGTCAGCAAAGACCTCGCCCGCCGGATGATTTCAAGTTGGACAGTCGAGATGAACTACCAGGCGTTTGTGCAGTACGGTAAAGTTTGCAGACTCATGGGAGATGATTCCACCGCTGCTTACCTTGAAGAGCGCAGCCGGCGTATCAGGGGAGACTTCAATAAATATCTGGTAAAGGATGGATTGGTAGCCGGGTATGGCATGGTTGAAGAGGATGGAAGCATCAAACTCCTCCTGCACCCTTCAGACCAAACGACCGGGATCAGATACTCCCTTTTACCCATGAACCGTGGCATCATCAGTGGATTGTTCACCAAAGACCAGGCACTCCGGCACCTGGAAGTCGTTGAAAAACATCTGAAAGGACCCGACGGTGCCCGCTTAATGGACCGACCCCTTCGTTACCATGGCGGAATACAGCAAATTTTCCAACGTGCAGAGAGCAGTACTTTTTTTGGCAGGGAAATAGGACTGATGTATGTACATGAACATATCCGTTATGCCGAGGTGCAAGCAATCATGGGGCATGCAGAGGCTTTTGTCAAAGCCCTCAGACAAGCAAACCCCGTGGCTTACCGTGAGATTGTTACCTGTGGCGATTACCGACAATCGAACTGCTATTACAGCAGCTCGGATGTTACTTTTAAAAACCGTTATGAAGCCGATGAAAAATATGAAGAGATTCTGTCCGGAAACCACCTTCTAAAAGGAGGATGGAGGGTCTATTCCAGCGGGCCGGGTATCTATATAGGATTGGTAATCAGCCGCTTACTGGGATTACGCCGAAAAGAAGGTTGGTTGATCCTGGACCCCGTGTTGCCGCTCTCAATGGACGGCTGTACAGCCTCATTAAAACTTATGGGAAGAAAGGTGACTTTTCATTATTTGATTAAAGAACACACTTTTTCGCCGCTAAAAATCACTATCAACGGTCAGCCAATCGTTTTCAACCTTGAAGAAAACCCATACCGAACGGGTGGCGCATTAATTTCCGTGGACCAATTCCTTTTACTGACTGCCAAAGAGGAGAATAAAATCGAAATTATGCTCTGAAACGGATCGGTTAAAACGTG
>CALMDO010000176.1 GCA_937862805.1 uncultured Bacteroidota bacterium | reverse complement strand
ACCTATGACCTTTGGGTTATGAGCCCAACGAGCTACCTCTGCTCCACCCCGCAATATATTTTTAGAACGCTTTTTTCTGAAATGGTTTGCAAAGATAATGTTTCTGTTGGTCTTATCCAAGAATATAATAAAAAAGGAGAAATTTCGTTTCAGGAAAACTTTAATGCCTTAGCGGTCAATATGCTCAGAATTTTCTTGCTGGTTTCAGGCTTTTTGTTCACTTTCCTTGCTTTTCTGGGAGCTTTGCTCCCTGTGTTACCCACCACCCCGTTTTTACTCCTCGCAGCCGCCAGTTTTTATCGCAGCTCACCCCGCTTCTACCACTGGATCATGTACAATCCCTTTTTTGGCCATTACCTCCGCGATTACCAGTCAGGCCAGGGAATTCCACTCAGAATTAAAATCATGTCTCTGAGTTTTTTATGGCTATCCACCTCCCTCTCTATCCTCTTTTTCATCCCCTGGTTGTGGCTTAAGTTGCTGGTTGGCGCGATCACTTTGGCCATCACTGTTCACATCGCCATAATGCGCACAAAACGCTGATAAACTGATGTTTCCCCGGCTCATATCATGAAAATCAGCACCCAACCTGATTTTTCCTTACCTTTGCCGCCGAAAAGATTGAAAACAAATAACCTCCGGGATACCTTTCTCATCTGCTTAAAGAAACTGATCGCATGTCTCACAAAGCCGGTTTTGTCTCCATCATAGGCTATCCCAACGTGGGAAAATCTACCCTGATGAATGCTCTGATAGGGGAGAAGCTCTCGATCATCACCCCCAAAGCCCAGACCACCCGCCACCGGATCATGGGACTTTTCAGCGGCGAAGATTTCCAGATCGTCTATTCCGATACTCCGGGCATCCTCAAACCGCATTACAAACTTCATCGGGCCATGATGTCAGCCGTGTATGCTGCCATCGACGATGCGGATGTGATCCTTTTACTGACTGAGCCTGGCAACGAATTTACACAACAGGAGATCCTGGATAAATTAAACCATTCAAATCTTCCGATAGTTTTGGTTATCAATAAGATAGATCAGACTTCCATGCCCCTGCTTGAAAAGGAGGTGCAACACTGGCAATCGATCCTTGAAAAAGCCGTGATCCTTCCGGTTTCAGCCCTTCACCGCCAAAACCTTGACCAGGTAATGAAAGCCGTGATCGATCACCTGCCTGAATCGCCTGCTTTTTACCCCAAAGACGAATTGACTGACCGCAGCCAGCGATTCTTCGTTTCGGAGATCATCCGTGAAAAGATCCTGCTCAATTTCTCGAAGGAGATCCCCTATTCGACCGAAGTGGCCGTGGAGGAATTTAAGGAAGAGACTTCCATCACCCGTATCACGGCTACCATTTATGTGGCAAGGGAAACGCAGAAAGGCATCTTGCTGGGGTACCAGGGGAAGGCCATTAAAAAGCTGGGCGCCGACGCGCGCAAGGAGATTGAGGCTTTTCTGGATGTCCATGTTTTCCTTGAACTCCGTGTGAAGGTCGCCAAAGACTGGCGGCAGGATGAGAAGGCGCTGAAACGGTTTGGGTATATCGATTAATTGTTTTTTGTTCATACAAAAAGACCTATGTCACACATCATCGCGATTGTAGGACGTCCGAATGTCGGGAAATCCACCCTTTTCAATCGCCTTTGCGGCGGAATGGACGCCATAGTAGATCCAACCAGCGGAGTAACGCGCGACCGCCATTACGGCACGGGTGACTGGAACGGGGTTACCTATTCGGTAATCGACACAGGTGGTTATGTCGATGATTCAGGAGACATCTTCGAAAAGGAGATCAAGAAGCAAGTCCGCCTTGCCATCGATGAGGCGGATGTCATCCTGTTCATGGTGGACGCCAGGGAAGGACTTACCCCCATGGATGAGGACCTTGCCGCGATGATTCGCCGCACCTCGAAGAAAGTCCTGCTGGTTGCCAACAAAGTGGACAGTTACAAAGTGGTGGACGCCATCCATGAATTTCATCAACTGGGGTTGGGTGATTTGTTCTCCATCGCCGCCATCAGCGGCAGTGGCACCGGTGATCTGATGGACGTGGTCGTGAAATCATTCGGGGAGGATCCCGAAACAGTGCCTCAGGACGGACCCCGGTTGCCCAACATCGCCATCGTCGGGCGCCCCAATGCCGGCAAATCTTCCCTGTTGAACGTCTTACTTGGCAACGACCGCAACATAGTCACCCCGGTTCCGGGAACCACCCGTGATTCGATCCATACCCGGTACAATAATTTCGGAATGGAATTCAACCTGATCGATACGGCTGGTATCCGGAAAAAAGCCAAAGTGAAGGAAAACATTGAATTTTACTCGGTCATGCGGGCGATCCGCTCCATTGAAAGCAGTGATGTCTGCCTGTTGATGGTCGATGCTGAAAGAGGTTTTGAATCGCAGGACCTGAACATTTTTTCACTGATTGAGAAAAATCATAAAGGAGTAGTGATCCTGGTGAATAAATGGGACCTGGTGGAAAAAAGCACCAATACACACCTCCGGTTTGAGGCTTTCATCCGTGAACAGATCTCACCCTTCAGGGATGTACCGGTGCTTTTCATTTCGGCGATCAATAAACAGCGTGTTTTTAAAGCAGTTGAGACGGCTGTAGAGGTTTACCGAAACAGGAGCCGTAAGGTGGGTACTTCTGAACTTAACGATTTTATCTTACCGGTGATCCAGGAAACGCCCCCTCCGGTTACCAAAGGCAAATACGTAAGGATCAAGTACGCCATGCAATTACCAACTGTTTTCCCCTCTTTTGTATTTTTTTGCAATCATCCCCAATACTTAAAGGAATCCTACAAACGTTTCATTGAAAACAAGATCAGGGAACACTACGATTTCACGGGTGTACCGATGGAGATTTATTTCCGTCAAAAATGATGGACAAAGCGGATGTGATAAGGATCGATAAATGGTTATGGTGTACCCGGCTTTATAAAACCCGCAGTCAGGCGACCGATGCCTGCCGTGCCGGGAAAGTCAGGGTGCAGGATCACCCGGTCAAACCCTCGCACGAGGTGAGACCCGGATCGGTCATTGCGCTCTCGTTTCCTCCCATGGTCCGGACGGTCAGGGTGTTACTGGTCACTGAAAAAAGATTGTCGGCAAAGCTGGTTCCCGAGTACCTGGAAGAGTTGACGCCACCGGAAGAGTTCGGGAAGCTGAAGCGCGCTCACGACCACGATTTTGAATTCCGCCCCCGTGGTCTGGGTCGCCCAACCAAAAGGGAGCGCAGGGAGATTGAGTTGTTGAAAAAAATGTTGGACCGATGACCGGCAGGTCATCAGCAAGTTTGAATGAACTGGCCTTTTCGGGTCGGAATAAAAGCTATGGAGCCTATTACCTCCGCCGTAAATATCCCCGTTACCTGTTGGTTTCCACCTTGATTGGCATCATTGTATTGCTGTTATTGACCATCACCCCCTTTTTATATTATTATTTCGAACCGGTTGCTCTGGTGGAGGGTGACCTGATGTATGAACTGGAGTACGACGGAATGATCGCTCCCCCTGACGAGGAACTCAGTAAATTCCTCCGGTCGCTGTCAAGACCTTTGCAGGAGGCCGAACAGCAACCGGTCGTATCGGATTCAGTCACAGAAGAAAAGCAGCCACCTGCTGAAACACCACCGGCCGAGGATTTAAATAAGGAAGAATCGAGCAATGACACAGTATCCCATCCGGGCGGTTCCGGGTTGGGAAGCGGGACCGCGGATGATACCGGACTGGCCACATCCATAGATGTTTTCCCGCGATTCCCTGGCGGAGACGAGGCACGTCTTTATTTTCTCAGGCAACACATCCGTTATCCGGAGCAGGCTTTGAAGGGCTCCATTCAGGGGGTCGTCGTGGTTACTTTCATCATCGAGACAGATGGGTCGCTTTCCAACGTGGATGTAAGCAAAAGGATCGGTGGCGGTTGTGACGAAGAGGCCATACGGGTTACCAAAGAGATGCCCCGGTGGGAACCGGGAAAACGCAATGGAAGAGCCGTAAGGGTGATGGTCAGGATGCCCGTGGTTTTCCGGATTCCGGGGAAAACTTCAGGTTGAAAACAGCAAACCTTTCTTCAGAGTAGATAAAAAAAGAGGACATCCGGTGGGAATGCCCTCTTTTAGTATGGGTGACAGACAAAAATTACTTCTTCTCGGGAGTGGTCGGTGCAGGAGCAGGTTTTTTTGCCTCTTTTGCGCAGCAACCCTTAGGATCTTTTGATTTACTGCAGGCTTCCTTGGTTTTCTGATCGCAGCCCCCTTTGGGATGATCTTTAGGAGCTTCCTTTTTTTCAGCCGGTTTGGCTGTTTTGTCCTGTGTTTGAGGAGTCTGGCCGAAAGTCAGACCGGCAAAAAGGACGACAGCAGAAAATAACAATGCAACTTTTTTCATAAGTATAATTTTAATGTTTAAGAGATTCAGTGAACTTTGTGGCACAAAGATAAACAAGCAATTAACACCGGCTAAGGTCGGAGCGTTAATATTTTGTTAAAACTCCCGACCTCCGCTTTCTGACAAGGCTTCGCTGACCGCCTGGAGAAGGCTGTTTTTATCGAAGGGTTTTGGAACATAATGGGTGCAACCTTCCGCCAGGATTCTTTCCCGGTCTTCGTCCATGGTGTAGCCGGTCACGGCAATGACGGGGATTTGCGAATACCCGGGCATTTTCCGGATTTCACGGGCCGTCTCCAGTCCGTTCATCCCGAAGCCCAGGTTGATATCCATCAGGATGGCGACATATTTTTTGGATTTCGCCATTTCGATGGCGGTAAGGCCATCTTTCGCGGTATCGACTGTATAATTCCTATGCAGGAAAAAGGCAGTCAATTCTGCATTTACAATGTTGTCTTCGACCAGCAGTAATTCCGGTAATCCGGGAGAAGCTGTTTCCATTGTTTCACCGATTTCCGAACCGGTATTGAAGATTTCCTTATAAAGAGTAGCCTTGTCGTAATTCATTGGAAGCCAAACAGAAAAGCTGGATCCTTTGCCGGCTTCGCTTTCGAGGGTGATCCTTCCCCTGAGCAGGTCAATGATCTTTTTGCTGATGGTCAGGCCAATGCCGCTTCCCTGGTATTTTCTCCCGAATCCTTCGCTCACCTGGCGGAACTCCTGGAAGATGATCTCGTAATAGTCGCGGTCGATCCCGATTCCGGTATCGGTGATCCGGATCACTGCCCACTCCATCCCTTCATTGACCAAGGCTCCCGAAGAGATCCGGATAACACCGCGGTCGGTGAATTTGACAGCATTGTCTAAAAGTTGCCGGAGGAGTTGTTTCAGTAAATGTTCGTCGGTGGTAATCCTGACCGGCATCACTTCACTCGTATCCATCCGGATTTTTTTCTCCAATACCTGGGCATCGTAGGAGTGTACCACGGGCAACAGGCAATCGGTGAGGCTGAATTCTCGAACCTCCACGTTGACTTTATGGGCTTCGAGTTGCGACAAGATGATGATGGAGTTCAGGGTAGCCATGAGGCGGTTTCCGGAACTCTGAATATTTTCTGCCATTCCTTCATAATCGGTATCGCGGAGCTCTTCACGAAGGATTCCCGCAAATCCCACGATGCCGTTGAGGGGAGTTCGCAGTTCATGACTGATGTTGGCCAGGATGGAAGATTTCAGCCGGTCGGATTCTTCGGCTTTCTCCTTGGCTACGATCAATTCCTGTTCGTACAACTTCCGCAGGGTCACGTCACGGTCTGCGCCACGATAACCGAAGTACCTGCCCTCCTGGTCAAAAACAGGAATTCCCGAAGTTTCGACATAAACAATGTGTCCCTCTTTATGCCTGACCCTGGCCGGCATGGCAGTGATGGGTTGGTACCGGTGAACGATCTGCTTCAGCTCTTCCACTGTTTTTTCGACGTCCTCCGGAAAAAGAAAATCGAAAGGTGTTTTACCAACCATCTCCTCCGGTGTGTAACCGGTGATGCGCGTCACCTGGTTGGAAACAAAAGTATATCGCCATTGAGGATTGATCTCCCAAATCCAGTCGTTGGTCAGATCAACAATCTGGCGGAGCCTTTTTTCACTTTCCAGGAGTTTGTTCTCGTCCAGCTTTCTTTGGGTGATATCCCTGAAGATTCCAAAGGTCCCGATAAATATTCCCTGGAGGTCGTATTGCGGGGTTGCTGTGACGATGATCCATCGCTTTTCACCATCAGGCCGGTTGATTTTCAGTTCATAGATGCTTTTTTTTCCGGATTTTCTGATCTGTGACTGCTGTTCGATCTGTTTTACCGAGGCAGGATCCAGAAACGACAGCAGACTTTTACCGGTCAGTGTCTCTTCCGGCAACCCGAAGATGGCACATGCGGCGGGATTGGCAAAAGTGAATACCTCCTGCGTATCCACCAGCCCTAATCCTTCACCGGTGTTCTCGATGATGACCCGGTACAATTCTTCACGATGAGGATTGCTCATTTCAGAAATAGCGGACCCGGGCTGCTCGATTGACAGCTCGAATCCTTCATTGTGAAGAGATTCAATGATTTTTTCGGGGACTGTCTCGGACTCTCCGGTGATCACAAACTTTTTCATACACTTTTTGTTAGAGCAATATTACTCTTTATTCCGTGAATCGATGACCAGGGTCACTGGTCCGTCATTGACCAGGCTGACCTGCATCATTGCACCAAAACGTCCGGTGCTGACCGGTTTTCCGATACCTTGTGCGATTTGGTTTACGAATGCTTCGTACAACGGGATGGCTTGTTCAGGACGGGCAGCCCGTATGTAGGATGGACGGTTCCCCTTCCGGGTACTGGCGTGAAGCGTGAACTGGCTGATGATCAGAAAATCGCCCCCGGTTTCCAGAATCGAAAGGTTCATCACCCCCTGTGCATCATTGAATATTCTCAACCGGATGAGTTTTGCTGACAACCATTCCACATCGCTCATTGTATCTTGTTCTTCGATGCCCAGCAGAACCACCAAACCCGGACCGATTGAGCCGGTGATTTCACCCTTCACGGTGACCGATGCTTCCGATACCCTTTGGACAACAACACGCATTGTTTTATTCTGATTGAAATACTTCGTTTTCCACGAATAGAAAACGACTGGTTATCTTTTTATCTCAGCTCCCAAATGGAGCTGTTTTCCGGAAATAAAGGTACTTAAAAAGAATGTTCGGATTTTCTTTTGTTGTAGTTTTGTAAGAAATAGCCAGTATGACCAGGCTCAGTGTCAATATTAACAAGATCGCCACGCTGCGCAACGCACGGGGCGGGAACCTGCCGGACGTGATCCGTATCGCACTCGATTGTGAACGGTTCGGAGCTCAGGGAATCACAGTTCATCCCCGCCCCGATGAAAGACATATCCGATACCGGGATGTGACAACACTCAAACCATTGATCTCGACGGAATTCAACATTGAAGGGTATCCCTCCGGCAACTTTATAGCGCTGGTGTTATCGGTCAAACCGGATCAGGTGACCCTGGTGCCCGATCCGCCGGATGCCCTGACCTCCAACGCCGGCTGGGATGCGATCAGTCACTTTGATTTCCTTTGCAAGGTTATCAATCAATTCAAGGAAAGCGGTATCCGCACCTCTCTTTTCATCGATCCGAAACCCGAAATGATCCTTCAGGCTGCCAAAACGGGAACCGACCGGGTGGAACTCTATACTGAATCCTATGCCAGAAACTATCCCGCAGACCCCGAAAAAGCAGTGATGCCTTTCACGGAGGCAGCCAGGGCCGCTTTGGACGTGGGATTGGAAATCAACGCGGGGCATGATCTGAACCTGCAGAACCTGGCCTGGTTCCGTGAAAAAGTTCCCGGGCTACTGGAGGTTTCCATCGGTCATGCCCTGATCTGCGATGCGTTGTATTTCGGATTGGAGAACACCATTCAACTCTATCTACGTCAATTAGCCGGCTAAATTTTCCATGCAACACACGAATTTCTATTCAAGGGTCCTTCGCCATTTTTTCTGCCTCACTTTTTTCCTCCTGTTTCCTGTTTTCAACCTCGTGTCAGGGGAGCCTGATCCACTGGTAAAAAAAGCAAAAGCCATTCATCAGCATGTGCTGACCATCGATTCCCACAACGATGCCCCGCTGAGAATGGTTCAACCGGGATTTGACATCGGCATGGCGCATGACGCCAGAAAAGATTATTCACGGGTCGATTTTCCGCGGATGAAGGAAGGGGGCCTCGACGGTGCCTTTTTCGGGATCTTTCTCTCCCAGGGCAAACGAAACCCTCAGGCCTATGAAAAAATCCGGCTAAAAACCTTCCTGCTTTTCGATACGCTTCATGCGGCCGTTCAGCACCACCCGGATCAGGCAGGACTGGCACTCGCACCCGAAGATGCCATCCGGTTAAAAAAAGAGGGTCGCCGCGCCCTCTTCATTGGGATCGAAAATGGTTACGCAATAGGGAAAGATCTTTCACTTATCAAAACTTATTTTGACAAGGGAGCACGCTACATCACACTCTGTCATACCCGCAACAACGACATCTGCGATTCCTCTACAGATACCACGGAGTTCAACGGCCTGAGCCCTTTCGGCTTTAAAGTGGTGGAAGAGATGAACCGCACCGGGATGATGATCGATGTATCCCATATTTCCGATAAAGCCTTCCTCGACGTCCTCTCCGTAAGTAAAGCACCGGTCATCGCTTCTCATTCATGTGCCCGTGCTTTGTGCGACAACCCCCGAAACCTCAGCGATTCCCTGCTGGTGCTGCTCGCCAGGCAGGGTGGTGTGATTCAGATGTGCATCCTCAGCGATTATGTCAAAGCCCCTGAACCCAACCCGGCCCGGGATTCTGCAAGGGCGGTCGTGAACAAAAAATTCAATGGTTTTGATGAAATGTCTGAAGAACAAAAAAACAAGGTCAGGGAAGAGTGGATGCAGGTCAACAGGCAATTCCCATCCAAACTGGCTAC
>CALMDO010000175.1 GCA_937862805.1 uncultured Bacteroidota bacterium | reverse complement strand
CTTCAACTAAACTACAACACCGGAAAAGTGAATTTGTTCGGCAGTTACGGCTACCGTCAGGATTACCGTTGGCGAAGCAGTGATCTCAACTCCCAGACCATTGATACCGTTACCGGGAATTCAGTGTATCTCACCCAAACCACCGAAGGAGCAGCCCGCCCGGCCTCGCACCTGGGCAGACTTGGGATCGAATGGGACATCAGCCCGAAAGATTATGCCGGGATCTCCGGTACCTTCAATTTTCGGAAAGTCAACAGAACCGATCTCACCACTTACCTGTACCAGGACACCTCCTTCTCCACCACAGAACAATTGTGGCGCGACCATTCCGGTTTGGAAAAAGAGACCAGTCTGGGGCTGAAAGCCAATTATGAACACACTTTCGACAAAGAGAAAGAACACACGCTGCAAGCCGACTTTGAGTACCAGCGGGATGCAGAATCGGAAGAGGACAACTATACCAATGTATACCAGTTCCCGCCTTATCCCGATGAGGTGAGCCGGAGCCTGGCCGATAACTCGGAACAAAACCTCAACCTGATGGTCAACTACAGCCGGCCGCTATGGGTGCGGTCAAGCATGGAAGCCGGCTACGAAGGGAACATGCAGTTGACCAACCAGAAACAGGAGGTTGATGGGTGGAATCCCGATGCAGGCGGATGGATCGCCGATACCTCGCAGGGAAACCGATTTTGGGCGAATCAAACCGTCCATGCCCTCTATGTCACCGCCTCCTTCACCTGGGGAAAATTCAGCGTGATGGGTGGGTTGCGTGCAGAGGAAGCACTGGTGAACCTGGAATTCAGATCACTCAACGCCACCGCGCAAAACGATTATTTCGCCCTCTACCCGACCCTCCATCTGGACCTCTCCTCCGGAAAAAACGAATGGCAACTGAACTATAGCCGCAGGGTCAACCGGCCCGATGGAGAGGACATGAATCCGGTCCCCGAATACCGGGACCCCAGAAATATTTTTGTCGGGAACCCCGACCTGAAACCTGAAGACATCCATTCCATAGAACTGGGCTATTCCCTGCGCCTGAAACAGCTCACCCTGGTGCCCACTCTCTTTTACAGGTACAAGGTTCATGGCTTCGCCTGGGTCACCTCCAGCCTCAACGACTCCGTCCTGATTACGACTATCGACAACCTGGCCACCGACCAGTCGGCCGGCCTCGACCTGAGCGGAACCTGGCAAATCGGAAAAATCGCCAACCTCAACTTCAGCGCTTCCGGGTTTTACAGCCAACTGGACGCATCCAACATCGGTTATGAAGCCGGCAAATCGGTCTTTTCATGGAATGGTAAGATCAATGCATCGATCAGCATTACCAAAACGACCCTCTTCCAGATCAACGGTCAATACCGTAGCCAGGCGCTTACCGCACAGGGAATGCGTGAACCATCCTGGGTGGTCAACCTGGGTTTCCGACAGGACCTTTGGAAGAAAAAACTCTCGCTGATAGCCACCATATCTGACCTTTTCGACTCCCAGACGATGAGAAGTACCGTGAATACGCCCATTCTCGTGCAGGAGTCGGTACGCCGCCGCGACGGACGGGTATTTTATGCCGGATTCCTTTTCAACATCGGAACCAACGGTAAGAAGACAAAGGATACCAAATTTGAATTCGATAACGGGCTGTGACCGTCGCCTGAAGTGAGATGACGTATAGTCCCTGCAGCCCGGTCAGGGTTTTAATCCCTGTAAAACCTCCAGCGTCCTGGTCAGCATCTCCTCCGTGTAATCGAGATGGGTGACGAAACGGATAGTATTTGTACCCATGGCCAGTGCGTGGATATCGTACGTTTTCAATAAATCCAGGAATTGCATCGCCGGCAGCTCTTTCCGCAGCTCAAAGATCACGATGTTGGTCTCAAAAGGCAACACCCTCTCCACGTACTTCATTTCGGAAAGAAGTTCTCCCAGTTGCCGGGCCCTCCGGTGATCCTCCACGAGCCTTTCGATGTTGTGATCCAACGCGTAAATACCGGCAGCAGCCAGGTATCCGGCCTGACGCATAGCGCCGCCGAAAGCTTTTCTCACCCGGCGCGCCCTGAGAATGAAAGATTTGTCGCCTAATAATACCGACCCGACCGGCGCACCAAGCCCCTTCGACAAACAAATCGAAACAGAATCAAAAAGGGAAGTGTAATCCGTAATCTTCTCCCCGGTGACCGCCAGGGCGTTGAACAACCGCGCCCCGTCGAGATGGTATTTCAGGCGGTGCTTCCGGCACACCTCCGCGATCGCTGTCAGCTCCTTTAAAGCATAACAAGCCCCGCCTCCTTTGTTCATGGTGTTCTCCACTTCAACCAGGGTGGTCAGCGGACGGTGGACGTCGTTCTCCGGATTGATGTGGCCTTCCACATCCTCTGCCGTGATAAGACCCCGGTCGCCTTCCAGAAGGCAAACGGAAGCTCCGGAATTCCTCATGATGGCACCGCCTTCATAATAATAGATATGCGCATGACGGTGACAGATCACCTCATCGCCCGGACGGGTATGCACGTTGATCGCGATCTGGTTGGCCATGGTGCCCGAAGGACAAAAGAGCGCTGCCTCTTTACCCGTTATCGTTGCTGCTTTGGTTTCCAGTGCATTGATCGTCGGGTCATCACCAAAAACATCATCCCCAACGGGAGCTGAAAACATCGCCTCCAACATCGCTTTCGAAGGTCTGGTTACTGTATCACTCCTGAGATCGATCATTCCTGTTTCCGTATTGCGTCAATAGTTGTTAAACAATTGTTTATCTGTTAATTATTGAAATTTCCGGGTCAGTTTCTCCGGATGCCCTTTAAAAACTCCGCTTTGGGGTAGCCCATGATTACAAAAAGCCCTTCGCGGCTTTTAAAGTGGATCCCGTGTTTTTCCCTGAAGCGGGTAGCGGCTTTACCATTCTGAATGAAGGGATGGATGGCCCCCAGCATACAGGTACCCAGGCCCAGCGATTCGGCAGCAAGCATGGCATAGGTAGCGGCAATGATGGAATCGGCGGGATCGCAATACGGAGAACCGTAAAAATAGAGGGCGACCGGCGCATCATAGGTGATCACGTTGACCCCTTTTTTCATGTCAGTCAAATATTTATCGACCAATGGCTTCATAAAACCACGGAAAAATTCATCTGTAGCCTTTCCCCAGAAGGGCCGCATCAGAGCCAGGAACCAACCGGAAGTGAGCCATTTGACTTTTTCCAGGTACCGGGCAAAATCTTCTGTGAAAGCACGCACCTTCTCGCGGGAATCCAGGATCATGATGTTGACATCGGTCGGAGGGATACCCATCGGCGCTGAACGGGCTGCTTCGAGCACCCGGTCTATCACTTCTTTTTCAACCGGGATGTTCCTGTATTTCCTGATACTTCTGCGGCGCTGCATAAGCGCGAGGAGCTGCTCGTGGTTGGCCGCTTGTTCTCTTCCGGGCAACGGAAACATGTCTTCCGGTGAAAGAAAACGACCATGGATTTCGATGGCGGCTTCAGGACAAACAGCCATGCAATGGCCGCAGGCGATGCAACCGAAAACCGCTTTTCCGGAAGGATGGGCTTTGCCATTCAGCAACTCCAGGCAGAAATCACTGCAAATACTCACACACTTACCGCAGCCATCACATTTTTCTTCGATTACCGTGATCCTGGCAGATTCCTTGGTTCTTGAGGTCGGGACGGACATAACAACATATTTTGGAACAAGCAAAGATACAAAATGGATGATGGAATCAGGATCGGGTTTTTTGGTAACTTGCACCGTCAAATCAGGATTATCAACTTTTCTGTCATGTACATTTCGACCATGGAGATCCAGGTTACCTACGGGGACACCGATATGATGGGGATCATTTATCATGCTAACTATCTGAGATGGTTTGAATTAGGAAGAACCCGACTGATTGAGGAGGTGGGTTTCAGTTACGCTGAAATGGAAAACGCGGGTTATTGTTCACCGGTGTTGCAGGTGGAGATCACCTATAAAAAACCGGTTCGCTATGGCGACCGGGTCTTCGTGAAAACCTGGGTTGAAGAAAATCTGGGCCATAAAACAACTTACGGCTACGAAATCGTGAATGGAGAAGGAACTTTGTGCGCTACAGGATTCACACAACATACCATCCTGCGAAAGGAGAGTTTCAAACCCATCCGTTTTATTCATCACTTTCCCGAATGGTTTCAAAAGTATGAAGCCATCAAAAGAATTTGTGGTGACCCGTTATCGCTGAAAAGTATCAACACCAATAAAAATAAGCGTATATGAAAAAGTTTTTTCTGTTAGTGATGGTCTGGATTCCGTGGAGCGGCTTTGCGCAAACGGCCTTTTTTCCACCCGTTACACCTAAAATCCCCGTGGTGGACACGCTGCACGGGATGTTGCTCACCGATAATTACCGTTGGCTGGAGGACAAGACCGATCCGGCGGTGATTGCCTGGACCAAAGCCCAGCACGAATCGACGGTGGCTTTCATGAACTCCACTCAAAAAGAACATCCCGGACTGCGGGAAGAGATCGCGGCTTTCATCGATATGGATTATGAAGGCCCCCTCGATAAACACGGCAAAAGGGTCTTCCAGAGTATCAGGAAAAAAGGGGACAAGCAAACCTCATTGTATACGCTGCTCGACGGGAAAAAGATCCTGATATGGGATCCGGTTAAACTCGACACCTCCGGAAAAACCGCTACCACCGGCATTGCTTATACTTTTGACGGGGAAAGGGCTGCCATCAGCGTGCAGAAAAGCGGAGCCGAAATATCCACCACTTACATCATCAACACCCGCGACGGAAAGATCTTGTATCCTCCCCTGGAAAACATCTTCGGTTATCAATGGACGAAAGACCAGCAACACGCCTATTTTACCCTCCGCAGCCCTGAAGATGTCAACGCGCAACGCCCGTTGAAAACATATTACTGGAAAGTCGGTGATCCCGTCACTACGGCGCAGGTCATCGGTACCACAGCCGATGCCAAAAATTCCTGGTATATCTACGACAACCGTTACAGCGATGTGACCTTCTCGGGAGAAGGCGACTTCAATTCAAACAGCTGTCGGATCCGTAAAACCGGATCACTGGAAGAGGGCCGGCTGATCTACGAAAGCAAGAAATTCCAAGCCTATCCCGATGCCATTGGCAATAAAATCTATTGCCTGACCAACGACCATGCACCCAACAACCGGTTCATGGTAGCGGATAAAGACCAACCCGATTTCGCATCCTGGAAAACCCTGATCCCGGAAGGAGAAACCGTATTACAGAAAGTGGAGGTTCTCAAAGACGGCCG
>CALMDO010000174.1 GCA_937862805.1 uncultured Bacteroidota bacterium | reverse complement strand
TTTCAAGATCCATCAGGATCAGATCAAAGTCATTGGATTTGAATTTTTCGATGGCCTCGTAACCGTTTTCAACCAGGTCTACCTTATGTCCGAAAGTCTCCAGGGTCTTCATGGCTACTTTTTGATTGATCTTATTGTCTTCAGCGAGAAGGATTTTAAGCGATCGCTGGGTGCGAAGCCGGATTTTATCGGCAAATTTTTCGATGATTTTAACCAGTTCTTCGGGTTGAAAAGGTTTGGCAATATAATCATCCATGCCTGCTCCAATAAATTTTTCCCGATCACCTTCCACTGCATAAGCTGTAAAAGCCACGATATAAGTGGGAGGTCTTTCGGGATGGTTTCTTTCTATCTCCCGAAACTTTTCTGTGGTCTCCAGTCCGTCCATTACCGGCATACGGATGTCCATCAGCACAATTTTGTACTCTTTTTCCCGGAACATTTGTACGGCGATCTTCCCGTTCAGGGCAAGATCGATGTTGTTATAACCGTCACGCTCGAGGGATGTTTTGGCAACCCGCTGACTAATGTAATTGTCTTCAACCATCAGGATGGCAAAGGATTTGGGGCGCACATCTTTTTGATCGGTTTTTAGTTGTGCTACTTCGTGCGGACGCATTTTTTCAAATTCTGCGGTGAACCAGAAAGTGGAACCCTTTCCTTCTGTGCTTTCGACCCCGATTTCTCCTCCCATGAGGTGAGCGAGGTCTTTGGATATTTTTAAACCAAGTCCGGTTCCTCCAAATTTCCGGGAAGTTGTGGCATCGGTTTGTGAAAACTCCTTGAAAAGTTTTACTTTTCCGGCTTCAGAGATGCCAATTCCGGTATCGATCACCTTGCAGATCATCTTAATCCGGTCTTCAGTCTGTTTTTCAGGTTCCACTTCGATGGTGATGCTGCCATCTTTGGTGAACTTTATAGCATTGTTTGTCAGGTTCATCACGATTTGCTTGAACCGCAGCGGATCTCCTTTCACCAGTTCGGGCAAGTGGTGGGAAGCGCTGAAGTACAGTTTCAACCCTTTCCCTTCTGCTTTGGGATGAAGTATCTTGATCACCTCTTCTACTTGCTGGCTCAGGTTAAAAGGGGTGTTCTCCAATTCGACCTGACCAGCTTCTATCTTGGAAAAATCGAGGATGTCGTTAATGATTGAAAGAAGGTTATTTCCGGAAATCTCAATGATGTCAAGGTATTCTTTTTGTTCATTATTTAATTCTGTTTCTTTCAGTATGTTGACCATTCCGATCACCCCGTTCATCGGGGTCCTGATTTCATGGCTCATGTTGGCTAAGAAGATCGATTTGGCACGACTTTCGCGCACTGCTATCTCTTTGGCTTTTTTGAGTTCCTCTTCAAGGATAACCCTGTCTTTGATCTCCTTTTCAAGTTCTTCGGTTCTTGATTTAACGATGGTTTCCAGGTTGTTCTTATAGTCAACCAATTCATTTTCGGCTTTGATCCTTTCTTCGATCAGTGCCTGGAGCCTTTCTGTGTTTTTCTTATAAGAGATACGGATTGCGATGAGTACCGGAAGGACGATGATCAGGAAGAAAAATCCCATTGCGAGAATAGCCGGAATTCGCGCTATAATGGCTGCATTGATGAAAGCAGTATCGAGATCAGCCCCTACCAGGTAGCGGTGTCCCGTCATGGTTTGTTCGGGAATGATGATGCTTTCGAATGTCCCCCAGCGGTCGGTCGTTGCTTCAAAAACAGGTTCATCCTGTTGGATAGCCTCCTGAAATGAGTTGGTGCTCTCCGGATATTTCTGCCAGTAATAAGGAAGACGCCCTTTTTGAAATTCTTCGAGCGTGGCGCTGGAGGAGGTGAAATAAACAACATGGTCCCTGACCACCGCGGTATAGAGGTACTTGACCCCGGCTGTCATCGCACATTTTGAAAGCAAAATCGTGTTGAGCAGGTTTTCGGAATCACTGATCGCTGTGGGGTTTAAAGCGCGGTCATGAAAATCGGGAGGCAGTACATTTTTGACGGAAGAAGCAGCAACCATCAATTGATTATGGACCCGTTGAATGATCTGTTTCTTTTCCTGGTAACTCGTCCATAAAGTATACAGGATAACACCGATCAGGTAAATGACTACCGATGAAAGAAAAGGCTTGAAAGAGAAA
>CALMDO010000173.1 GCA_937862805.1 uncultured Bacteroidota bacterium | reverse complement strand
CAGGGAGGTACCTGACATCAATCCTATAACATCATATTTCATAAAAAAAGCATTGTTAAAAACCCACCCTGAATGCTGCCATCGGTAATGGTATCAGGTCGCTTCTCAAACTCCTCCGGTTTTAATGGTATCGCCTGTATCCTGGTGGTACATAATAAGATTTTTTGAGTTCACGGCATGTTGTGCCGTTGCACTTCTGTACGCAGCACAAAGGTAACTCATATTCAGGTTTTCGCAAAGGGAGAGGTCAGGGTTTTTAGATTCAATTCCTGATGACTTTCACCACTTCGATGTTGTTTCCCTGGATTACCTGCAGCTGGTACATCCCGGGTTTTATGTTGACAAAGGTGATTTCGTCGGTGTTTTTTCCGGTTAAATCATTCGAATAAACAACTTCACCCAGCAGGTTATAGATCCTGATCCGGATTGGTGTGGACCTCTCAATTGTTTGCACGACAAGGTGTATTATCCCGGAGGTTGGATTCGGATAAACCTTCACATTCCAATCGTCTTCCTCTTCTCCGGAAAATTCTGGTTCTCCCTGTTTTTCCTGTGTCTGTTCCGTCTGAACCATTGCAACAGGTTGCCTGACCATGTTACAATACTCATTGTTTGTGGTTATGTACCCATGAAGGTAGCCGCCGGAATTTGCTCTTGCACCCGGTAGAAACCGGATATTCTGTCCGGCAATCAAAGTAACACTGCCCCCGTTCTGAACATTGAATGTTGTTCCATCTCCCGCAACAATGATCGTTTGTGTCGCATCGTAACAATTGTCCATTCCTGCTGGTATGGTTACATTGTGAAGGAACTGGTTGGTTAATAAGCCTGTTGTCACCGTCACATGAAAATCAACGGATGATGGTCCGTCGCCGCAATCATTATGTCCCCTGACGGTAAGGATTCCGGAAGTTGCATTTTCTGAAAAACTGACAAAAACATTATTTGAATTCCCGGTGATGGAAGCCCCTGTTCCTGAATAGGTCCAGATGTAGTTTGTGGCATGGGGGATCGGCTCAACCGAAAATGAAGAATTATTCTGGCCCTGGTAAACTGAGTCGGGGCCTGAAATCAGCGAAGCTGCACCGGAAAAAATATCAGGAAATCTGATAATCCTGTTTAAGTCGGGACTGGTCCTGCTACCAGCCACTTCACATAAGTATAGGTCATAATCATTTACCCCTGCGGGCTTAAACAGGATGTCATTTTCCTCATAATTTCCGGGTATGTTATCAATGACGACCGTGAAATCGTTGGCGCCATTGATCCGGTATATTGAACTTTTTGTGGCATCGGAAATTGACCTGGCTGCTACGTACAACTTATTATCCGGGCCAATGCAGGAAGGATATGACTGGAAGGATGTTAAATTCGTTACCATGTTCTCTCTGATTCCGGTGGTCGTGGAAAACCGGTACAGGGTATCTGCCGTCCATGAATACAGGTACAATCCATCTGGTGAAAGCTCGCAACCATTGTAAGAGCCAGCTCTGAAGAGTGAAGGGGTTCCGGCGCTGTTTGTGCGGTAGATCCCTCTTGATCCCCAATGTGAAACGGTATAGAAATTTAAATCCGTCCCATTCTGATAAAGGGATATCGGGCCGGGTAGGTGCGGGAGTGTTGCGAAAGTACTGACACTCCCTGCAGGAAGGACTTTGTAAATTGAAGATGAATAATTATTTCTGGTGAAGTAAAGGTTCTGCTGCTGATCGATGGATAAACCAGTTGGAATTGAATAACCGCTGACGAACACACTTTTATTTCCTGATCCATCGATCTTCGCAAGTGTATTGTAATATGGACCGGAATAACTTGCATAGCTGTGATTTGTAACATAGATGTCCCCTGAGGCGTTCAGTACCATCTGATTCGGTACATTCAATCCGGTAGTGAATACAGCGTGTGCATCATAATTAACCGGCCAGCTGAGGTTGTTGCCCGGAAGCTGATTTACCGTAACTGAAAGTTGAGAGGAGGCACCGTCTCCGCATGCACTGTGGCCCCTGACGGTGATATTCCCGGATGCTGCACCTTCGCCAAAATGACACAGGATCGTGTTTGTGGTACTTGAACCCGTCACCCCGGCTGGCAATGTCCAGATATAGGAGGTGACGTTGCCAATTTCCGGAACAGAATAGGTAACGTTATTACTTCCACGACATAAGGTAGATGGGCCTGAAATATTGCCAGCCGCTGCAGGACGAGGATTTACAAAAACATGTACACTGTCTGTACAGCCTGATTCGCTGAGAGAAACCGTATAGGTTGTGTTTACAAGAGGTGAAACTGTAATAGTTGATATTGTATCACCCGTTGACCAGTAGAAGGATGCATTTTTCCCAAAGTTATTTATATTTTTAAAGGAGAAACTTGAATTTTCCGCAACCAGTGCGAATTTGCCTCGTATAGGATATGATCCGGGTATGGGATAGGTGAGGAAAAGCTGGTCGTTTACATAACCTTTGATAATCCCCCCGGGCGCTATTTCAAGTTTTAATTTATTCCAGTTGGTCAACAGCAATCCCGGGACTGGAACAATGGCCAAAGCCGGCGAAGGCCAAACACCTTGATCGTAATTCGCGGTTCCGCTTAGCAAAATGAGTGAATTATCGATCATGGCCAGATAATATCCGCCTGAACCATTGTAAATATTACCATCCCCGAAATTGTTACGGGTAATTCCCATGGCCAAGCCTGCCTGGTTCGTATTTGTTGCCGTTCCCATGATGATCTCTGCTTCAATCCAACCATAGTTCACAAGGGAGTCACCAAAGACTAACATACCGGGCATCATGTAAGACCAGTTGTACACCGAATAGGTCTCCAATGCCTGATCAAAACTCCATGCGCCATAGCCTGACTGTACCGATGTTGCAAGATCGAACAGGTATGGGATCCCTGCATTGCTCCCTGCATGCAACTGTATGGAATCTCCCGCACAAATTATGGTATCACCCTCGGTAATGTCAACTGCACAACCGGTTGATTTCCCCATCCGGTTCCCAAGTTCGTCGTAGGTATATTGATACTGTGCACCATTGCTGTAGGTTGCCAGTGTCAGCCTGTTTAAGGCATCGTACTGGTATATATTTTGGCCGGAGACCTTAATGGCTAAAATCAAAAATAATAATACTGAAAGATTTTTCATCAGGGTGCTATTAGAATTTAAAACTTCCAACAAAATAATAAATGGTTGCCTGCAACTATTTGTTAAGTAACCATTTAAAGAGCCTTGTCTTAGTCCAATCTTTACAAGTCAAACAAATGAATTCACCTTGCAGGTTTTTTGGTCCAATAGGTCCCGGGTTAACAAGCCCAAATCCATTGGTGCTATTTTTGCCTGACGAACTTGTATTGTTAGTCCTTGGTTGTGTTGATTCCCAAAAGGGTGTTGGGCTTGGAGTTGCACTGTTATTATTCAAACCACCAGTAGCAGAAAATAATTTACCATTTCTCTCAGATTCTGCTTTTTGCATGCGCAACAATTCTTGTTCTGCTTCCTGTCGTCCAATACGTAAATTATATTCATCTTTTGCCCACTTCAGATATTGTTTTAATTTATCTGAGGATTGTATTTTTTCCTTTTTCTTCAAATTTTTTATGAATTTGTCTAAAGTTTCAAAGTTCATATTTTGAACATCACTTTGAGTTAGCAAACCGCTTGGATCTAAATTATTTAATGGATTACTATTACTGTAAGGATACAAATTCACACTCCACACCGGGTCCTCACTCATAAACCTTCCAATTGCCGGATCGTAATACCGGGCCCGCATGAAGTAATTCAGACTGTCTTCATACATCACTCCATATTTGCCAACATACCGGAACGGGTTGAAATCAGCCTCGGTAATCTGGGTGATTTTTCCAAAATCGTCGTATTGATACTTGTGGGTAATATTTGCAGCGGTGGTAGCATCGGTCATGGCAACAGTGCTCCCCCTGAAATCGCTGATATAATAGCTGGTTGCACCGGAAGCGTTTATCCTGGAGATGAGCCCCAACCCATACACATAATAATTTTGCGGGTTACCGCTCAGATCAGTTTCCACCAGTACCTGGCTCATTCCCAGGATATCGAGGACAAAACGGGTGTTCCCTTTTTTCCGCCGGTTCCCAAGGCCGTCGTATTCATAGGCAGCGGTGTAATTTCCCGAGACGCCGGTCAGGTTGTTTTTAACATCGTAGATGTAGGTGTAGCCGGTTTTGGACAGGGTATTCCCATTGTTGTCATAGCCAAAGCTCATACCTCCGGCAGTCTGGATGCGGTTTGCAGTGTTGTAGGTATAGTTGGTCGTCAGGTTTGGAATGGCCGGATATGCTTCATAGGGCTCCGTGATCTGTTCCTGGAGATGATTGCCCACATTATCCAAAGTAAAAGTGTAAGAAGCAAGGGTACTTCCCGAACCGCTATTCCGTTTGTATTCCACCCCGGTCATCCGTCCTGCATTGTCATAGGAATAGGAGCATTTTACCGAATTAGGAAATGTCATGGTGAGCAACTGTCCGTCAGGCCGGTAGGTATAAACGGTTGTTGCGCCATTCCAGTCGTTTACATGCGTTAAACGGTTTAATGCATCGTAGGTATAGGTTACCGTTTTATTTCCCGGGTATTTCATGGATGCCAGGTTGTCGTTGTTATCGTAGGTGTAGGTAACCGTGTTGCCAGCAAAGTCGCTGTATGAAATAGTCGCAATTCTGTTCAGGCCATCGTAACCATAGGTAATGGTTTTCCCGTCTTTCGCAATGGTTTGCAAATTGCCTGTTGTTGCATCATAGGTGAAGGTTGCATATCCGTCGGTTACAATCCGGCCGGCAGCATCGTACGTGCAGGTAAAAACATGGCCGTTGGGATCGGTGAAGGTTTTGACGGAACCATCATCATAATAGGTGTATGATTTGCTTGTGCCTGCAAAACTGATGGCAGTAAGCCTGTCATAGGTATCATAGGTCATGCTCGTGGAAACTCCTTTCGCATTGGTAATGGACGAAAGGTTGTCGTTCGCATCGTAGGCAGAGTTGGTCTGGAAAGACAATGCATTGGTTTCACGT
>CALMDO010000172.1 GCA_937862805.1 uncultured Bacteroidota bacterium | reverse complement strand
ATTCCGGAATTTCCGGAATCGGTCTCACTCAGGGGTTGGATGGTCTCTCCGTCGGAAAGGAACAGCCGGGCCCCGGTGACTGGTGGGATGGGTTCATTGTAGAAATAATCGGCAGTACGGGTAAGCCGGATGGCATATTCTCCGGTATCGGAAGCGATGAAACCGTCAACGACCAGTCGGGTGTAAGTCGTATCAAGCTTCACATCCACTTTTTCGGTGCAGGAAGCAGCCGAAAAACACAGGAACCAGAAAAGAAAGAGGTGTCTGCTATTCATTGTTAAAGTGGAAATTGAAAGTGACAGAAGGGACGATCCCAAAAAGGTAAACCTTTTCCGCGTAAGTAACATTGGGGTTTTCGGCATCCTGCAGGAAATTGATCGACCAGGTATTGTGCCGGTTATAGACGTTATAAACCGAAGCGTTCAGATCCCAGTCGAACTTCCTTCCGGTTTTCTTTTTTGCTGAAAAAGTGACCGAAAGATCGAGCCGGTGGTAATCCTGGTAACGGTACTGGTTGCGGTCGGAATAGATCGGGACGATCTTTCCCCCGATCTCCGCCCTTCCCGTGGGAAAGGTGACCGGAGCCCCCGTGGCATAAACCCAGGTGGCACCCACCGACCATCTTGGACTGATCGTGTAGTTGGCCACGACCGATACATTGTTGGGCTTATCATAAGGTGCCGGATAGGCCAGCCCGTTGTTGATTTCGGGTATTTGCCGAAAGGTACGCGACCAGGTGTAACTGATCCATCCGTTGAGCCGTTCTTCGTTCAGACGGACCAGGAACTCAATGCCATACGACCAGGCCTTACCGCTCCTGATCTCACCTTCCAGCTTGTTGTTAAGGATCAGGTTGGCAAAATCTTTGAAATCGATCACATGCTGCATCCATTTGTAGTACACCTCTACCGAGGTTTCAATGGTATTGCGTCTGAAATTCCGGAAATAACCCAAGGCTACCTGGTCGGCTAATTGCGGTTTGACATTCGGGCTGGCGGCAAACCAGATATCCAGCGGGGTGCCGATGGTGGAATTTTGCGCCAACTGCAGGTATTGGTTGGTGCGGGCATAACTTGCTTTGACCGAATGACGGGCATTGAAATCCCATAGGATTCCCAAACGGGGCTCTATCCCGTAATAAGTGTTGTAAATGATTCCGGCCTTATAATTGGAAGAATCGGTGGCGGCATACTGATCATTGTAATGAAAAACAGTACCCGGACCAATGTTCTGGAAAAGCGAAAACCGCAACCCGTACTTGATTGTGAAATGATCACCCAATTTTTGTTCGTTACTGCCATAAAGACCTGATTCGATTCCATAGTTGTTGGGAACCTCCACCTGGGTGATCACGGTTTGATCGCCGGTACCTGTTGCTTTCCCGGGATGGAACATGTGATAGGTGGAGGAGAGCCCGAACCGGATGGTGTTGGAGGGATTCAGATAGAAGCTCAGATCCCCTTTGACACCCAGGTCACGGAGTCCTGAGTACCATTCAAAAGAAGTGTTGTTGCCCGAGGGGGTGCCTAAAAAGTAGCGGTAATTGGCGTAGAGGAAAGAGAAATTAGCAAATAATTTATTGGTAAACAGATGATTCCATCGAAAAGTAGCGGTCTCGTTGCCCCAATTCA
>CALMDO010000171.1 GCA_937862805.1 uncultured Bacteroidota bacterium | reverse complement strand
GGGAAGAGTATCTCTTGCAAAGCACTTATTCGATGTTGGTCGTTTATAAAAAGATCAACGGGGAATGGAGACTTTTCAAAAAAGTGAAGGGGTTCCATGAACCATCGAGGTTTCTGGAGATCGACCACAACAATACTATTTGGGTGGGTCAGTTAGTAAAAGGAATTTACAAACTCCGGATGTCTGAGCACCTCGACACCCTCGCTGCCCTAACGAAATTTGGCAAAAAGGAGGGGTTCCCATCTGATTTTAATATCCGGGTATTCAAAATCGAGGACCGGATCGTTTTTACAACGGGAAGCATCCTGTACACTTATGATGATCTGGAACATAAAATTATTCCTTATAATATCCTGAATCGCCAACTCAACGGGTTCGAGAATGCGACCGTTATCAGCAGAATAGGAGAGAATCGCTACTGCATGATCAGGGATAACGATTTTGCTATATTTGATATCTGCGACCAACATGCCAGGCAGGTTACACGCTTTTTTCTTCCTCTTTTTCATTTGAACATGGTTGATGGCTATCCCAATGTGATCCGTCTCAACAAAGAACAGAACCTGGTCTGCCTGGATGACGGCTTTGCGCTTTTTCCGGGTAAGACGGAGGCAACCCGAGAAGGGAGAAAAGGAAAGCTGATGTTCAGGGCGCTCACTTGTTACAACGGTGCAGGGGAAGAGCGATTGTTGCCCCTTACTGAATCCTTTTTCTCTTTGAGGCACGCCTGGAACACAATTTCAGTTTCATTCACCTATGCCAACACCAACATTCCATTTAATACTTTTCAGTACAGACTGGACCCGATCGATCGCGGTTGGAGCCCGTGGAGCGAAAAAGCTTCTGTGACCTATTCGCGTCTGCCCAAAGGAAATTACATATTTCAGGTCAGGACCCTGACTTCTACTGGTGAGATCACAGCGCCCATTACCCTCAGTTTCCGGATCAAACCCGTACTGGTCGCCTCTCCGTTGGCGTTGGTCGGATATGCGGTAATATTGTTGGCTGTCATCTATTTCACTTATAGCCATTTTCGGAAGAAACTGATACGCAAACACGAACAATTGCGAAATGATACCGAGACACGGTTGCTTTTAGAGAAACACAAAGCGGAACAAGAGATTGTCAAGTTACAAAACGAGAACCTCCAATCTGAAATATCGTACAAAAATATCCAGTTGGCCAATTCGACCATGGCCTTGATCCGTAAGAACGAGTTGCTGATCGGCATCAAACAGGAACTTGAAAAACAAAAGATACCTGATAACATTGGTTCCCCGGTACGGCATACCGAAAAACTCGTTTCCCAGATCAATAAAAACATCGAGGATGACCAGGATTGGAAAATCTTCGAAGGACTCTTTGACCAGGCGCACGGGGATTTCTTCAAACGCTTGAAATCGACTTATCCTGAGCTGACACAAAGCGATTTGAAGTTATGTGCCTATCTGAAACTGAACCTTAGCTCAAAGGAAATCGCCCCCCTCCTGAACATTAGCTACCGTGGTGTGGAAACCCGGAGATACCGGTTGAGAAAGAGGTTGCTTCTTGACAACGATGCCAACCTTGTGGAATTTATTCTTCAATTCTAATCACCCCGTCAAACAGAATTTTTATCCTCTTTTTTTTATCAATTGGTATTTTTTATTAATCAGTATTACAATTAAATATACATATCAATAGGGAGAATGATGTACTATTGACGTAGGTCCTGAAACATCCTTCATTCAGGATGAAGTAATGGTGGGTCAAAAATATCCTCCGGAATAAATATTATGGTGCATAAAATCCCTTATCTTCGATCTGAGTTTGTTCAAACAGCATTGCTACATCCTGAAAATCATGAAAAAAATCGTACGCATCCTGATCGTTTTTCTTGTATTCTCCACTTTTCAGGGGATGGGACAAACCTGGTATTTTTTTCAGGACAGCCCCGATCCTGATTATTATGAATACAGTTGGCTCACCGTCACCTCCCCAAGCATTCTGGAAATGACCGGTTATGACAGCCATCGCTTTCCTGTAGAAAGCAGTTTACCTCCTCACCAGGGAATCAATGCACTCCGCCTGCACTGGACTTCCATCTCCGGGGGCGACTGGATGGCCATTGCTGCCAGCCTCGATTGGACTGCCAAAGATATTGCTACAGCCGATACCCTCACTTTCTGTTTTCGTTCGGAGTCTTACCTTGTTAAAGAGAACCTTCCCAGGGTGTTCTTTGAAGATATTAATAACAATAAATCTGCT
>CALMDO010000170.1 GCA_937862805.1 uncultured Bacteroidota bacterium | reverse complement strand
GGCCAATGTATTCGCGGTAAACCGCCGAACGATCCGACTGCCGGTAAGGGGCGTAAGGCCCTCCCTGCACGATGTCTTCGTCAAACGCAATACCACACCACTTGAGGGAGGCAAGTATATACTCCTCCGCCCCTTTCACCAATCGCTGCCGATCAGTGTCCTCAATCCTTAAAATCAAGATCCCGTTATGCTTTTTGGCAAAAAGATAATTGTACAAGGCCGTTCTGACGCCTCCCAGGTGCAACGGGCCGGTCGGACTGGGAGCAAACCTTACCCTTACCGCATCGTTATTCATAACCATAATAGTTTCAGGGTGTAAAAATACGTGATTATTCCTTCACCCACCAAAGATGGTAAGGATATTCGTATTTTTGCAACACCATGGCCAACGACCCTTTATTACTGAAAAAACTTGACCGTTTCATCCGGAAATACTACCGGAATCGCCTCATTAAAGGGCTCATGATGTTTGCTGCAATGACCGGGGCATATTACCTGATCATTGTTCTCCTGGAGTATTATTTTTACTTCAACCCGGTCATCCGCGGTCTCCTGCTTTTCTCCTTCGTCGGAATTACGGGATTTATCCTGGTAAGGTTTATTTTCATCCCGCTTTTCCAACTATTGAAAATCGGACAGATTATCTCTTATGAACAGGCAGCCGTGATCATCGGATCACATTTTAACGAGATCCGCGACAAACTCCTGAACACCCTTCAACTGCTTGAAATGCGAAAGGAAGCAGGAGATTCTCCATTATTGGAAGCAAGTATCGATCAAAAAATCAATACTTTAAAGATATTTAGCTTCTCTTCAGCCATCAACCTGAAAAAAAACCTGAAGTACCTGAAATATGTCGCTTTTCCGGTAATTATACTGTTGACAGTCAGCATCCTCTCACCTGGGTCTATCACCGACCCTACCCGGCGTATCGTTCAATTCAACCGCCATTTCGAAAAACCGTACCCTTTTCAGGTAACGATCCTCAACCCATCCATGCAGGTTATGCAACAGGAGAACTTTGAGTTGAGGATCAAGGTGACAGGAGAGGAAATCCCCACCGAATTTTTCGTCCAGACAACCGACGCCCGATACAAAATGGAAAAGGATAAAGGATTCCGCTTCACCTATATTTTCCGATCGGTTCCTTCAGACCTTACTTTCCGGATCGCAGGCGGTGATTACCTCTCTGAACCTTATCAACTTACGGTACGGCCAAAACCCATCATCCTGAATTTTGAACTGATGATGGAATTTCCTGCCTATATCAAAAGGCCCCGGGAAAAAGTAGAAAACACAGGTGATGTCACTGTTCCGGAAGGTACACGAATAGATTGGAGTGTTTTTACCAAGGATGTTACGGATGTTACAATCCGCTTCGATTCGGTAAAAAAGCCCTTTCAAAAGCAATCGGGCAACCGGTTCGTTTACAACAGAATAATTTCAGAAACAGCATCTTATGCAATTCTGCCGGGAAATATTTACGCCCCGGTCGGTGATTCACTGGCTTATAAAATAACGGTAATACCCGACGGCTATCCCTCCATCATTGTTACTTCTGAACAAGACCCTTTATTGCAAACGAACCTGTTCTTTTCAGGAAACGTGAAAGATGATTATGGTTTCAGCACACTCAGTTTTTTTTACAGAATCGAAAATTCAGAAAAAGGAAATGATACGCTTTTCAATCAGGAAAAAATCGAAATAAACCCTGCATTGGTGACCCAAAATTTTTATTATCCTGTCGATTTGGTAAAACTGAGCGGCCAGTCCGGACAACATATCAGTTATTTTTTCGAGGTAAGGGACAACGACGCCATCCACGGCCCCAAAGCCACGCGAACGGCACTACAGTCAATGAAGACACCTACACGCGAAGAGATAGAAGAAAAGACAGAGAAAAGCAGCAAAGCCATTGAAAACACTCTTAAAGAAAGCAAACAGGAGACCGGAAAAATCGAAAATACTTTGGAGGAACTTAATAGGAGATTGACTGAGAAAAGCACTGTTTCATGGCAGGAGAAAAAGAAAATAGAAGAGATGATAAAGAATCAGGAAAACCTGATGCAAAACATGGAGACGATTAACCAAAAGAACAAGGAAAAT
>CALMDO010000169.1 GCA_937862805.1 uncultured Bacteroidota bacterium | reverse complement strand
ATTTTCCTTGTTCTTTTGGTTAATCGTCTCCATGTTTTGCATCAGGTTTTCCTGAGTCCTGATCATTTCCTCTATTTTCTTTTTTTCCTGCCATGAAACAGTGCTTTTTTCAGTCAATCTCCGATTGAGTTCCTCCAGGTTTTTTTCTATTTTTCCTGTCTCCTGTTTGCTTTCTGTGAGATTTATTTCAATGGCTTTGCTGCTTTTTTCAGTCTTTTCTTCAATCTCTTCGCGAGTAGGTGTCTTCATTGACTGCAAGGCCGTTCGCGTGGCTTTTGGGCCGTGGATACCGTCGTTGTCTCTTACCTCGAAAAAATAACTGATATGTTGTCCGGATTTGCCGCTCAGTTTTACCAAATCGACAGGATAATAAAAGTTTTGGGTCACCAACGCAGGATTGATATCGATTTTTTCTTGTTTGAAGAGCGTATCATTTCCTCTTTCTGAATTTTCTATTCTGTAAAAAAAGCTGAGAGAGCTGAAACCATAATCATCTTTCACGGTTCCTGAAAAGAAAAGGTTCGTTTGCAACAAAGGGTCTTGTTCAGAGGTAACAGTGATGGAGGGATATCCGTCGGGGATTACAGTTATTTTATAAGCCAGTGAATCACCGGCGGGGGCGTAAATATTTCCTGGCAGAATAGCATAAGATGCTGTTTCTGAAATTATTCTGCTGTAACCGTACCGGTTGCCCGATTGCTTTTCAAAAAGTTTTTTTACCGAATCGAAGCGTATTGTAACATCTGAGGCATCCTTGGTAAAAACACGCCAATCTATCCTTGTACCTTCCGGAACGGTGACATCACCCGTATTTTCTACTTTTTCGCGAGGCTTTTTTATATAGGCCGGAAATTCCATCATCAGTTCAAAATTCAGGATAATGGGTTTAGGTCGCACCGTAAGTTGATAAGGTTCAGAGAGATAATCTCCGGCAGCGATCCGGAAGGTAAGGTCTGAAGGAACCGATCGGAAGAGATAGGTGAAGCGAAATCCTTTATCTTTTTCCATTTTGTATCGGGCGTCGGCTGTCTGGACGAAAAATTCGGTGGGGATCTCCTCCCCTGTCACCTTGATCCTCAGCTCAAAGTTCTCCTGTTGCATAACCTGCATGGATTGGTTAAGGATGGTTACCTGAAAAGGGAGCGGTTTTTCGAAATGGCGGTTGAATTGAACAATACGCCGGGTAGGGTCGGTGATAGATCCTGGTGAGAGGATGCTGACTGCCAACAGGATGATTACCGGAAAAGCGACGTATTTGAGGTACTTCAGGTTTTTTTTCAGATTGATGGCTGAAGAGAAGCTAAATACTTTTAAAGTATTGATTTTTTGATCGATACCTGCTTCCAATAAAGGAGAATCTCCCGCTTCTCCTCGCATCTCTAACAGTTGAAGGGTGTTCAGGAGTTTGTCGCGGATCTCGTCAAAATGTGATCCGATGATCACTGCCGCCTGTTTATAGGAGATAATCTGTCCGATTTTCAATAGTTGGAAAAGCGGGATGAAAATATACCTTACCAGGATAAATCCCGTGATTCCGATGAAGGAGAAAAGCAGGAGGCCGCGGATGACCGGGTTGAAGTAAAAATAATACTCCAGGAGAACAATGATCAGGTAATATGCCCCGGTCATTGCAGCAAACATCATGAGCCCTTTAATGAGGCGATTCCGGTAGTATTTCCGGATGAAACGGTCAAGTTTTTTCAGTAATACAGGGTCGTTGGCCATGGTTTTGCAAAAATACGAATATCCTTACCATCTTTGGTGGGAGAAGGAATAATCGCGTATTTTTACACCCTGAAACTATTATGGTTATGAATTACGACGCGGTAAGGGTAAGGTTTGCTCCCAGTCCGACCGGCCCGTTGCACCTGGGAGGTGTCAGAACGGCATTGTACAATTATCTTTTTGCCAAAAAACATAATGGGAGCTTCATTTTAAGGATTGAGGATACCGATCGGCAGCGGTTGGTAAAAGGGGCGGAGGAATACATTCTTGCCTCCCTCAAATGGTGTGGCCTTGCCTTTGACGAGGATATTGTGCAGGGAGGACCATACGCCCCTTACCGGCAGTCGGATCGTTCGGCGGTTTACCGCGAATACATTGGCC
>CALMDO010000168.1 GCA_937862805.1 uncultured Bacteroidota bacterium | reverse complement strand
CTGAAGAGAAATCTGGGTTGTGCCCTGAAGCCAGCCATGATCCCGGAAACAATCTCTTTGAGTCCATCTCGATCAAGATCGATTAGCCAGGTGGTTGTCAGCGTAAAATCATTTTCTCCGTTCTGCGGTTCCAATGCGCCGATAAACAGGTCCTTGAAAAGGTATTTATCCGATCGCATGGGGGCGATGCCATGCAAAAAGAGAGAATCTCCCGACCGTGTCATAAGAAAAATCCCAATGGTTCCGGTCGAATCATATTCTCCGGCTATTATAGCGTCGGTTTTCAGAAGGATGGTGCCTGAGAAATAAAAATGATCAAGAATAAATCCCTTATGATCGTTAATCTTAAGAGAGGCCTTCCCCTCGGAATTTTCGAAATAGACGATCTGTTCACTGTTTCCATCTCCGTCCAAGTCCTGGTACAGTTCAAGGGAATTCGGCTTGTCGGTCGGTCTGTAATCAACGAGTTCAATTCTGTACTTACGGAATACAGCGGGAAGCAGCAGGATGATCAGAAAGGTTAAGGGCAGGGCAAGAAACCACGGGGAGAGCCAGAAGTGCCTGAGTATATAAAGATGCATAAACGCGAGGTAACCAACTGCTTTCTTTTTTAGTTTCAGGATTCCCATTCCCTTAATAAAGGGTTAAAGATAAGGGAATTTTTTAACGAACAACTCCCATTATCATTCAGGATCTGACGCACCACCGGTTATCACCGAATCATGGGTTTTCAACAGTTCCTTTGCAGCTCCTTTAAGTTCGATATCCGGCAAGGCTTTTTCGGCTTCACCGGGAGTGATCCATCCTTTGGCAACCATTTTGGCCTTGCACAAAGTGAAAAATTCGGCATTGGATGCTTTCAGGTGGCCTGTTTCATCGAAAGCATAGCGAAATCCCTTGGGACGGGGAATGATGGAAGCCATGAAGAGGGCTTCACTGAGGGTCAGCCGGGAGGCATCTTTGTTGAAATAGAAACGGGCTGCCTCATTGGCTCCGTAAACCAGCGGGCCCCACTCGATGATGTTCAGATAGACCTCGAACATCCGGTCTTTTGAAGTGATTCCCTGGTTTTCGATTAACCATACGATGAGTGCCTCTTCCAACTTGCGGGCAATGGTTTTGTTCCGGTTCAAAAAGACATTTTTTACCAGTTGCATGCTGATGGTGCTTCCGCCCCGTGCAAAACGGCGTTCCTTGATGTCGGTGATCATCGATTCGCGGAAAGCATCCGGAAGAAAACCGCGGTGCTGGTAAAATCCGCCATCCTCAGCCGTCATCACAGCCACCTGGAGGTAATGGGCAATCCTGTGAAGAGGCCTGAAATTTGGATTCTCCGGACCAACGACAAAGGTTCGTACCGGCAGGTCGTGTTCGTAAGCCGTGTAGGTAAAGGAACCATTCATCCGGCCCAGATCTGAAGCTCCATAACCGATCAATGAAAACCGGTGGCGGTCGAGGGAAGTCTCAAAAAGCAATGAATCGGGTTGCGCCAGATCGACGCCAAAGTTGAGGTACCATGAAAGCGATCCTTGTACCCGTATTCCGTCGAGGTTGGCAAAAAGACCTGCCGGAAGGCTTGTGAAAAGGTCTTCAGCCGGAAAGAGTCCTTTATGGAAGGAAAAAAGAATTTGTTTTGAAGGATGAGGCCGGTACCGGGCATAAGGATGAAAAACCAGGCGGTTGAAAGTGACGACTGATGCGCTGTCGAGTTCCAGGTAATCCGCTCCGATAGTGACCCGGTAATCAATTGCTAAATGATCGAAAGTCACCGGGACGGCAGCGATTTTTTCATGGGTCAGCGACAATCCTTTTACAGCAAAATAGCCTGAAAAACGGGTGGCAGCTTCGGTTGTTCTTTCTTCATTAATACTGAAAGAGAGGGTATCGAAGCGGATGCCGGCGTTCCACCGGTAACCGGCAAAGGGGATCCGGATCGAGGCCGTATCATTGGAATAAATCCTGAAGGATACCATCCGCCGGGCATTGTCTATCCGGCCGGCAACAATCCACGTAGCAGTTTCCCCTTCCTCTTCAACCTGCATGGGGGCGTGAAAAAAATGCTTTCTGATCTCCATGGATTTAAGAGAGTAAGTGGTTTGGTGGTCGCCGTCGCGGTGGACCAACCGCAAATTACTGATGCTGAGGCTTCGGGGAATTTTATCAAAGACAAGACCTGTCAACCGGTCGGCCGCCGCCGCATAATTAACCGTCGAGGAAATGGTATCCCCTGTCTCCTTATTTTTTTTCAGCAGAAACCGGTAGTTGGTCGTTGAATCCTTCCTGATGAGGTTGAAAGTGGAGTTTATGAGATGCACATCGTGGATGGCAAGGTGGCCGCTGAGCAATTTCAGGATGCCGATGGAGGCATAGGCTGTATCAATTTTACAGAGGGTATCACCTTCAGGCGGGGCCAATGTGATCCCGGTCACTTCCACAGAGGCCAGTCCTTTGATCCGCACCTTTTCAATTTTCAGTCGAGCGCCTGTCAAAACATTGAAACGGTCTATTTTCCTTTGGATATAAGCATCGGTGATGCTGTTCCTGAAAAAGAGAATCAACAATAACAGCAGGATCAGGGCCGCGAGAAGGTACCGGGTCAGGGTTATGAAGCGCTTTTTCAGGTTCTTTTCCACGACGTGAAGAGGGGGTATGGTATACTTTACAACGTCTCAGGGTTTTTGATCGCCAGGGATTTTTTCGTTGCCATTGCCGGGTTGGGCAGTCATTGTTCCCTTTTTACTGATCAGCAGCAGCAGAAGGATCGTGGCCGCAGTACTCAGGAGGATAAACCAGAAATTGCCGGTTTCGCCAAAATGTTCGTAATCGCCGCTGATCCATCCTTGTTGTCCGAGCCAGGAAACGACCACCGCGGCACTGTTGTTGACAAAATGGGCGATCATCGGAACCCATAGTGATCCGGTCCAACAGAAAAGATAACCGAACATCAATCCTAATATCAACCGGGGAAGGAATCCGTAAAACTGCAGGTGCATGGCGGAAAAGAGGAAGGCGGAAAGGAAAATGGCAAAGTGAATATTCTTTGTCCAGGTCTTCAGCAATGGTTGCAGTAGTCCGCGGAAAAGCAGCTCCTCTCCAATGGCCGGCAATGCGCCGATCATGATCAGGTTGAGCAGCATCGTGGCGGTATCGGGCATTTTCAGAAAAGCATCGGTCAGCTGAGTGGCTTGATCTTCGGTGGTTTTCATCCATACCTCCACTTCTTGCAGAAAACCCGGTAATTTCATCGATTCGTTGAGGGTGATCAGCCAATTGACCATAGGCAATGAGATGAACATCAGTACGATAAGCGCCGGGTAAACCCATCCTTTGGGTCCCTGATCCAGCCGGAGGGAGCGAAAGGGGTTGCCTGTAAAGAAAAAGCATGCAGCCAGCACCGGAAGAATGAAAAGGCCAAATGACTGCAGTACCTGGAAATAACGGAGCAATTGTAAAGAAAGGGGGTCATCGAAGGAGGCCAGGGAAGCAAAGACGGCTTCCGTGCTGATGCCGAAAAGTGGTTGTGCCAGGAGCAATCCCAGCAGGAAGATCAGGGAATAGCAGGCAATGATGAGCAGCATCGTGAACAGCAGTTGCATGAAGGGTGACAGATCGGGGAGCAGTGGTTTCCTGAAAGGATTCACGGGAGGGAGCCGGTTTTTGGGTAATTTTGCCCAAATTTACACATTTTGAGCGGATCAGGTCTCATTCCTTCTGTGACGTTTCCCCTTTTCCTGGCTCCGATGGAAGACATTACCGATTCCTCTTTCCGGTCGGTATGCAAGGAACACGGGGCGGATGTGGTGATCACTGAATTCATCTCGGCGGAAGGACTGATCAGGGATTCGTGGAAAAGCCGGATCAAGATGCAGTTTGAGCCGGAGGAGCGGCCGGTGGGTATCCAGATCTTCGGGAGCAATGAAGATTCAATGGTTCGTGCGGCAGCCATGGCAGAGACGGCGGCTCCTGATTTCATCGACCTGAACTTTGGTTGCCCGGTCAAAAAGATCGTGATGAAAGGCGGTGGGGCTGCTTTGCTTCAGGACATCCCTAAGATGGTCAGAATGACCGAAGCGGTGGTCCGTTCGACCCGGTTACCGGTCACTGTGAAAACCCGTTTGGGGTGGGATGAGCAGCACAAGGAGATCGTTGAGATCGCTGAGCGTTTGCAGGATGTGGGGATCAGCGCGATCGCGATCCATGGCCGGACCCGTTCGCAACTGTATGGCGGCACTGCAGATTGGACGCTTATCGGAAAAGTCAGGGAAAATCCGCGGATGAAGATCCCCGTTTGGGGAAACGGGGATGTTGATTCCGGCCCCAAGGCTGAGGAGATGAAAAACCGTTATGGTGTCGACGGGATCATGATCGGCAGGGCCGCGATGGGTCATCCCTGGATTTTCAGGGATATCAAAGCCTGGCTTGCACGGCACGAAATCCTTCCGGAACCATCCGTAGCAGAGCGGGTCACGGTTTTCAGGACGCATCTCAGGCGGGCCATCGCCATCAAAGGGGAAAGGAGCGCCTTGCTGGAATTGCGGAAACTGTATGCAGGTTATTTCAGAGGAGTTCCCGATTTTAAAAAGTACCGGATGCAACTGATCACCGCCACAGATTTGTCCGGGATCGAAGCATTGCTTAACAAGGTGGAAGAAGTTTACCGGATTGTTCCGGGTGGGGATATGACTGAGACCTGACAGGAGCTGTTGATGCGGCCTGGTTTAAAAACGATTTTCCAGCAATGATTTTAATTTTTGGAAAGCGGCAGAGCCGGTATCCCAGAAATTTTTTTTCACCATCAGTTCCAGGAATTCCGAAGCCTGATACAGGGTTTTAAATCCGCTCAGGGTTTCTATTGTTTCGTTGTATTCCTTAAGGTTGCCATCAAAAAGGTCGTTGATGAGCATGAATTTGTCATTGATGGTAATGGAACCTTTTAAACTCTCGGAAGGAGAGGCGGGTTTTGGTCCCAGGGATTTTTCGCGGGCTTCTTTAAGTCGGATATTGAATACCGGTTCTTCTTCGGCAAAGAGGTCGGGTTCTTCCGGTCTTGGCTTTTTACGGGCGGGGGCAGGTGGCTCTTTGCGAAGGGTTTCCCGGTTGGCAGAGGGTTGCTGTACGGGTTCAGATTCCGGTTTTTCAAAGTGGACAGTCACGTCATGCGAAGGTTCCGGTTGGGGTGTGGGTGTCACCTGGGTTTTTAGCGGTGCAGGATCGGGCGATTTTGTCTTTTTTTCAGTCGGGGTGGGCGGTTCTTCCATCCGTTGAAGCATACGCATGTCCTCATAAAATTTACGGATATTATCCATCAGGATATCAAATTCGATCCTGGGGATTTTGCCTTCCACTTCTTTAATGATGTCGAACTGCTCATTGATGGCTTCCAGCAAATATTGGAGTTCGTCGCGGATGATGTTTTTATTCATGGTGTGCTATGTTTCGCTGCAACCGGGAAATTTGTATTTTTGTGATGATTTCCGCTATAAAGATACAAAACATCGATGACCCGATGCAGATAGAAAAAAATAATCCGATCAATCGTTTAGGCTGGATAGAAGTAATTTGCGGTTCGATGTTTTCGGGCAAAACCGAGGAATTGATCCGCAGGTTAAAACGGGCGCGGATAGCCCGGCAGAAGGTTGAAATTTTCAAACCCGCCATCGACACCCGTTTCGATGATCAAAATGTGGTTTCCCATGATGAAAACAGCATCCAGTCGACCCCGGTTGAATCAGCTTCCCAGATCCTGCTCCTTACCAACGATGTGAACGTGGTGGGGATCGATGAAGCACAATTTTTTGATGATGAATTGCCTGCTGTTTGCAACACATTGGCTTGCAATGGAATCCGTGTGATCATTGCCGGGTTGGACATGGATTACCTGGGTAAACCCTTCGGCCCGATGCCTTCGTTGATGGCCATGGCAGAAGATGTCACCAAAGTGCATGCCATTTGCATGGAGTGTGGCGATCTGGCGCAATACACGCACCGGTTGGTTAAGGACGACCACCTGGTGATGCTGGGAGAGACCGAATCCTACGAGCCGCTCTGCAGGCGATGCTTTCTTGAAAAAAACCAAAGACCGTGCGCTCCCTGAGCCGGTAAGATTTTTTTATGTAAGTTTGCCAAACATTTTAATTCTTTTTCCATGAAAAAAATGATGTTGATGGCCTTTGCTATCCTCCTCTGTAGTCAATTCACAGTTATGTCTCAAACGAAAACCCAACCGAAAGTGGTAAAATTCAAAATTCATACCGATCTGGGCGATATGACCGGTATTTTATACAACGAAACACCAAAACATCGCGACAACTTTGTTAAACTCGTAAAATCCGGTTATTACAACGGGCTCTTGTTCCACCGCGTGATCAACGGATTCATGATCCAGGGCGGCGATCCCGATTCAAAGAATGCGAAACCTGGCCAGGCATTGGGTTCAGGCGGACCAGGATATACCGTACCGGCTGAGTTCAATAAAAATTTATTCCACAAAAAAGGCGCATTGTCGGCTGCCCGTCAGGCTGATCAGGTCAACCCGACCAAAGCCTCTTCCGGTTCACAGTTTTATATCGTACAGGGAAAGAAGATCACTGCCCCCCAGTTGGGAGCCAACTATACCGATGAACAGAAAAAGATATATGAAACCGTTGGGGGAACGCCATTTCTCGATGGCCAGTACACCGTGTTCGGTGAGATCACCGAGGGGTTGGATGTGATCGATAAAATTGCCGCAGTGCAGAAAGACAGGAGTGACCGGCCGGTTACCGACATCAAGATGACGGTGAAAATAATCGAATAGTCGCCTTTTCACAACAACGACGGATCCATCAGGGATCCCAAAACCCGTACAGGATGGTTGATCGTATCAGGGAGTTAATGCATGAAATCGGGGAGGTTACGGCCGAAACCCGTGAGGAAGCGGAGCAACTTCGACTTAAATACCTGAGTAAAAAGGGATTGGTTTCTGTTTTGTTCGATGATTTCAGATCGGTACCCCCTGATATGAAACGGGAGGTAGGCAAATTGCTGAATGAACTGAAAACGCTGACACAAGAGAAAATTGACGCACTCAGATCCCGCTTTGAAGACGTGGTGATGCCTGATAGTTCAACAGAGGACCTCACCCGGCCGGTTACGATGGAACCCGGAACACGTCATCCCTTGTCGATTGTAAGAAACCATATCATCGATATTTTCTCCCATTTGGGTTATACCGTAGCCGAAGGGCCTGAAATAGAAGATGACTGGCACAATTTCTCAGCCTTGAATTTTCCGCCGGAACATCCGGCACGCGACATGCAGGACACCTTTTTCATCAGTCAGGATCCCGCCATTTTACTCCGTACCCATACTTCTTCGGTGCAGATCCGCGCAATGGAAAAGAGCCAACCTCCGCTACGGATGATCTTCCCGGGCCGTGTTTTCCGCAATGAGGCGATTTCGGCACGGGCACATTGTATCTTTCACCAGGTTGAAGGACTTTACATCGACCGGAATGTATCGTTTGCCGATCTTAAACAAACCCTTCTCTATTTTGCACGGGAGATGTTCGGTGAAAAAACACAGATCCGTCTTCGTCCCTCCTATTTCCCTTTTACCGAACCCTCCGGGGAGATGGATGTGAGCTGCAACATTTGTGGCGGCTCCGGTTGTAACATCTGCAAAAATACCGGGTGGGTTGAAATCCTGGGTTGTGGCATGGTAGATCCTGCCGTGTTAGACAATTGCGGGATCGACAGCCGGGTTTATACCGGTTTTGCTTTCGGGATGGGCATTGAACGCATTACGATGTTGAAATACCAGATCCGCGATCTGCGGCTTTTTTATGAAAATGATGTCAGATTCCTGAAACAATTTACCGGGACGATCTGATCTTTTCATGTTGCATCGTCCTTTTTAGCAGGGTTTTTCCTGTATTTCTTCTAAAATTTATTGCGCCGGAGCAATTTTATCACCAGCCAGAATCCAAGGATACCGGCCAGGCCGAAGACGACGGTACCCACCCAGCGTATCTGTTCCCATTGGGAGAGGATCGAGGCGCCGATGATCAGGGCTGCCAGCACAATGGAGACCGCTACGCGGTTACTGCTACTGTCGATATGTTCGATCAGGGGTTCAATGCCTTTGACTTCGATCTGGGTTTTGAAGCGGCCCTCTTTCAGCCGGTAAATGATCTCATTCAGGTCGGAGGGTAGTTCTTTGATCAGCTTATAGTAGTCGAGCAGGGAATCAAAGATCTCCTGTGCAATTTGTTTGGGGCTGTACTGGCGGGCAATGAGATGCAGGGCGTAGGGTTGCATTTCGCGTGCAAAATCGATGGAGGGGTTGAGCCCCACGGCCACCCTTTCAATAGTCATCAACGCTTTGACCAACAGATAGATACTAGGCGGAATACGAAGACCGTAGCGAACGAGGATATCGACCGATTCATTCATGATCCGGCCAAAATCCATCTCATCGATGCTAAGGTACTTGTAGTGGGCCAGCATGTCGTTGATCTGGAATTCCAGGTCTTTGTACCGTGAGAAATTCCTTTTTCCGGAGACCAGCAGCAGGGCTTCGGCCATAGAACGGCCATCGCGGTTGAGGTAGCCCAGAACATATTTCCCTAAAAACTGAAGGTGTTCCGGACGAAGGGACCCCATCATTCCAAAATCGATGAACGACAGCACATTGCCTTCCAGGACAAAGAGGTTTCCGGGATGTGGATCAGCATGAAAAAAACCGTGATCAAAAATCTGGTCAAACACGATCCTCACGGCATTTCTGGCTAAAATTACCGGGTCGTGGTCGTTTCGCAGGAGGTTTTCCAGGTTGCTGACTTTAATGCCGTGGATAAACTCTTCTACCAGAATGCGTTGAGTGGTGTACTCGAGAAAGACTGCGGGAACTTTGATTTCCGGATCGTTTTCAAAGTTATGGCCGAAACGGATCACATTGGCTGCTTCATTGCGGAAATCGAGTTCTTTTTTGATGGTTTTCCCGAATTCTTTGACCACGCCGATCATGTTGATGGATTCCAGTTCCGGGGCATTTTTTTGCATCCGGCTGGCGAAATAGGCCATCAGGTTGAGGTCCAGTTCAATTTTTTTTGCAATGCCGGGGCGTTGAATTTTCACGCACACCACTTCGCCGTTGAGCAAAACTGCCCGGTAAGTCTGAGCCATAGAGGCAGAAGCCAGCCTGTTTTTATCGAATTCACGGAAAATCTCTCCCAGTGGACGGCCCAGTTCTTTTTCAATCTCCTGGATCGCCAGCTCGTCGGGCATGGGTTGGGCCTCGTCCTGTAATTTCCTGAGTTCTTCCCGTAGCTCTTCCGGAACGATATCGGGCCGATCGGCTAAAATTTGTCCGAATTTTATGAAAGTCGGGCCCAACTCTTCCAGCGCCATCCGGATGCGTTCCCATTGGTTGAACTGTTCGAGGCGGGCAAGGCGTTTTTTGGAAATGAAGAATTTCCCGAACCCGGAATTGGTGACCCATTCGCTCAGACCGTATTTGACGACGATGGCGACAATTTCGCGGGCCCGGCCTATTTCATTGACGGCAAGGCCTATTTTAGAGATCTTCACGGTTTGGGTGTTTGTTTACCGGCGACAGGGGGTTTCTGTTTAGCCGCCTTTTTGGCAGCCGGTTTAGTTTTTACAGCGGATTTCCGGGATCCTTCCAGGGTCTTGATCCGGGCTTCGAGGGCTTTAATCTCTTCCTGGGTCGGTACTTTCATTTTTTTAAGGCTGGCCTGGATCACTTTTTGGACTTCAGTTTCAAGATTTTTCCGGGCCTCATCTGATTTTTCGAGCAGATGGTCCAGGAGTTTTTTGGCCTCTTCTTTTGTGAGTTTGTTCTCTTTGGCCATTTCTTTTGCAGCCTGGGTGATTTTGTCGCGCGTGGAGACAGCGAATTCCAAACCTTTGTCAATGGATTTTTTCAGTTCTTCTAACATGGCGAATCCTCCTGTTTTTTAGTGGGTGAAAACTTGATTTTTTCTTCTTTCCTGATATTTGTGGTATGCATTTCAAGATCGGCGAGCAGGTGCTCGTAATTTTTAATTGTTTCAAAACGGATCTCAAAAGCAGTAAGAATGTTCGGAATGGATTTGATTTTCTGTAAAAGTGGTTCTTTTTGTGCTTTTTTGAAAGGTCCTTCGACCAGGAGTAAAAAATCGGTCTGTTTCAGCTCCGGGAGCAGGATATTTTCAACATTTCGGTTGGCAAGCAGGTAAAACCGGTTGAAACCATCTTCATGGTCAGAGCAATAAAGGGATGATCCCTGGAAATCTTCTATTTTGGAGAATTCCAGCTCGAGTGTACGGTTCAACAGGAAGGAGATGCGGTAATCTTTAAGATGGCACGAAATCCCGAATAGGGTGTAAAAAGTTGGTTCAGAACGGGTTTCGGTGGTCAATTTCAAGGCCATCGGGATTAGCTTTGTTTATTGAAAAACAAAGTTAACCAATCTTGGATGAAAGGTCAATGGTTTCCGGATTAATTTTTTGCCAGGCTTTTCCTGCAGCATTTTGTTCTGCGCCTTTGATCGAATAATCCCGGCCCTGTGCCAGGGCTTCCCCGTCGATTGAGACTTCGACGATGTATTGTTTTTTATACCCTGACCCTGCTTCATCAATGACGGAAAAACGAAGTTGTTTTTTTTCACGTTGGACCCATTCAATGATCTTGCTTTTAAAGTTGACCTCCTGGTTGATCAGTTCGTCGATGTTAAAATAATGGCGGATGATCCGTTCGAGGAGGATGCGGCGGGTAAAGTCGTATCCCCGGTCGAGGTATATGGCGCCAATGAGGGCCTCAAAGGCGTCGCCGCGGTAGGAGCGGTAAGCGTTGGTGGTGGCGCCTTCCAACTGGATCAGTTGGTCGATGCCCATTTTATGGGAAAGGTTATTGAGGGTATTGCGGCTGACCATTTTTGAGCGCATTTCGGTCAAAAATCCCTCATCCTTTGTGGGAAAGGTACGGAAGAGGTAATCAGCCGTAACGGCGTCGAGAATGGCGTCGCCCAAGAATTCCAAACGTTCATTGTTCACTTTCAATCCGTTGAGGGTTTCCTGTGTCGCTGAGCGATGGAGAAAGGCAAGATGGTAAAGATTGATGTTCCTTGGTTTGTAGCCAAGGATTCTTTTGATGGCGGTTTTAAGCTGGCGATCGGTGGAGGAACCGGCGGATGTCGAATGATAAGGCCTGAACCTCAATGATTTATGCTTTATATTTAGCAAAGATGACAGTAGCGTTGTGCCCTCCGAAACCAAAAGTATTGCTTAAGGCGTATTGCACCTCATGTTGTTGTGGCTTATTGAAGGTGAGGTTGAGGGGTACAATATCCGGGTCGTCGGTAAAGTGGTTGATGGTAGGGGGTACCAGGTCATTTTTGACAGCCAGCAGGGCTGCTATGGATTCGATGGCGCCGGCTGCACCCAGCAGGTGCCCGGTCATTGATTTGGTAGAGTTGATGAGCATCCGGGAGGCATGGTTGCCAAAGAGGCCTACGATGGCATTGATTTCAGCGATATCGCCGGCGGGTGTGGAGGTACCGTGGGTATTGATATGATTGATTGCTTCGATGGGAAGGCCGGCATCTGCGAGTGCTGTTTTCATGGAGAGGATAGCTCCGAGGCCTTCAGGGTGGGGTGCAGTCATGTGGTAAGCATCGGCCGACAAACCTCCACCCACCAGTTCAGCATAGATTTTGGCTCCTCTTGCTTTAGCGTGTTCCAGTTCTTCCAGAATCAGGGCGCCTGCTCCCTCGCCGATGACGAACCCGTCGCGGTCTTTGTCGAAGGGGCGTGAAGCGGTATTCGGATTATCGTTGCGGGTAGAGAGTGCATGCATCGCGTTGAATCCGCCGACTCCGGCCTGGGTGATGGCTGCTTCAGAGCCGCCGGCCACGAAAATATCGGCTTTCCCGAGCCGAATGTAATTAAAAGCATCAACCAGCGCGTTGGCCGAAGAGGCACAAGCTGAAACCGTTGCAAAGTTAGGTCCCCGGAAGCCAAATTTTATAGAGATATGACCTGCCGTGATATCAGAAATCATCTTGGGAATAAAAAACGGGTTGAAACGGGGTGTTCCATCACCAGCTCCAAAAGCCAACACTTCAGTAATGAAGGTCTCTAACCCTCCGATCCCGCTGGCCCAGATCACTCCGACACGGTCTCGGTCGATGAGATCCATGGCAAATCCCGCGTCGTTCACAGCTTCAGTAGCACAAACGATCCCTAAATGGGAACAACGGTCGTATTTGCGGACCTCTTTGCGATCAAAATAATTCTCCGGATTGAAGTTTTTAACCTCACAGGCAAACTGCGTTTTAAACCTGGAAGCATCAAAACGGGTAATCGGACCTGCACCACTAACACCGTTAATCAGGTTGTTCCAGTATTCTTCAACAGAATTCCCTATTGGTGTCAGCGCACCAAGACCAGTTACCACAACTCGTCTTAATTCCACGGGTATATCATTAATGGGTTCAATGACTAACGGAGAACCCCGCAAGGTGCGGGGTTTAATTCATTAACAATAGCAGGGGAGTAACATTTTAAATAGGCTTTCCTCTTTTATCAATCCCTATTTGCTGTTGTTTTCAATGTATGCAATGGCTTCTCCGACAGTGCTGATCTTTTCAGCCTGATCATCCGGAATAGCAATATCAAATTCCTTCTCGAATTCCATGATCAGCTCTACTGTATCAAGAGAGTCCGCTCCCAGGTCATTGGTAAAGCTGGCTTCAGGAGTAACTTCACTTTCGTCAACACCAAGCTTATCAACAATGATAGCTTTGACTTTTGTTGCAATGTCAGACATGTTAATTTCTTTTTTGGTTAAACGGACTGCAAAGAAAAGAATAATCTCATTACACTCAAATAATTTAAGATTTTTTAACAGTTCGGGAAGTTATTTCCGATGGATCATTTACTCAGAAAATTTGTTACGGTACCTCCGGAATGCATCAGAAAACCCTCAACCTCGCCCATGTCAGGACCAATCTCCATTGAACGTTTTTCAGACACCTTCTGAAATTATGTTACTTTTGTATTTTAGGTGTCTGGTTCATGCATCGACTTGCGCTTTTCGCTTCCGGTAACGGTACCAATGTTCAGCGGATGGCTGAATATTTTGAATTCCACCCCTCTGTCAGTATTGATCTTGTTTTTTCGAACAACAAGGAGGCTTACGTATTGGAAAGGTGCAAAAAACTGAACCTCCCGACCGTCGTCTTTTCTCGGGAAGAATTTTACCATACCAACTATGTCCCCGACCTTCTTTCAATCCAAAACATAACACACATTGTCCTGGCCGGCTTTCTTTGGTTGATTCCCTCCAACATCCTGAGTCCCTACCAGGGGCGGATCATCAACATTCATCCTGCTTTACTGCCACGTCATGGGGGGAAAGGGATGTATGGGATGAAAGTTCACCGGTCGGTGATTGAAGCCGGTGACCAGGAATCCGGCATCACCATTCATCATGTGAACGCCGCATACGACGAGGGGCAGGTCATCTTTCAGGCCCGTTGCCCGGTTGTTTCCGGAGAAACCCCGGAAACTTTGGCCGAAAAAATACATCAGCTGGAATATCGGTATTACCCGGAAGTAGTGGAGAAATGGTTATCGCGATAACCAGGACGGGTAGCGATCAGTAAGAATCCCAAGTTGTCAATAACCGGGTTTTCCCAACAGGGAAAACATGTTTTTCTTGTAGGCTTCCACGCCGGGCTGATCGAATGGATTGACGCCCAGAGCATAACCGCTCAGGGCACAGGAAAATTCAAAGAAGTAGATCAATTCACCGAGGGTTGCTTCTTCCACTGCCGGCACTTCGATCCGGATGTTGGGTACACCTCCGTCGACATGAGCCATAGCGGTACCGATTTCCGCCATCCTGTTGACTTCCGATAATCTTTTCCCGGCCATGAAATTCAAACCGTCCGCATCTGCAGGATCTTCGGGAATGGTGACAGTCAGGGAAGGATTTTGCACCGAGATCACGGTTTCAAAAAGAGTCCGCATGCCCTCCTGAATGTACTGTCCCATCGAGTGAAGATCGCTGGTGAAATTAACCCCGGCAGGGAAGATACCCTTTCCTTCTTTTCCTTCACTTTCGCCGAAAAGCTGTTTCCACCATTCGGTAAAATAGTGCAACCCGGGCTCATACGAGACCAGTATCTCTATGCATTTCCCATTGCGGTACAAGATATTTCTGACTGCTGCGTAAAGGACACAGGGATTCATTTCGCAATCACCCGACGACAAGGCCAACTCCCGCATCTGTGCAGCTCCCGCGAGAAGCTTCCGGATATCGAAACCGGCTACCGCGACAGGAAGCAACCCTACGGGAGTCAGTACCGAGAAACGCCCCCCTACATTGTCGGGAATCACGTAAGAGACATAGTTTTCCTTATCAGCCATTCCTTTCAGCGCCCCTTTACTGCCATCGGTGATGGCAAAAATCCTCTTACCGGCCTCCACCCTGCCATACTTGTTTTCGAGATGTTGTTTGATCAAACGGAAAGCCACAGCGGGCTCCGTGGTTGTCCCCGACTTGGAAATCACGGCGACAGCATAGCTTTTATGATCCAGAACCTCCAGTAACCGGGCATGATAATCTTCACTGAGGTTTTCTCCTGCAAAGATCACCTGCGGGCCGCCCTTTTTTCCGGTCAATTCCCGGAAAGGGTTTTCCAACGCTTCGATCACAGCCCTGGGTCCCAGGTATGATCCGCCGATACCAATGACCACAAACACTTCTGCCACAGCCCTTATCCAGTTGGCGTCTTCCTGAATTCTGTTGATCAATCCGGAGGATTGGTTAACCGGCAAATCGATCCAGCCTAAAAAATCGCGGCCTTTACCTTTTGCCCCAACCAGTTCCTGATGACATTCTAAGAGTTCATTCCTAAACCTGGGCAGGCACTTTTCGCCCAGGAAAGGAGCTACTTTACTGATATCTAATTTGAGCCGGGTCATGATTTATGATTTATGAAACGAAGATAAAATAAGAATCAATATAAGCAAAAAAAAAGTGTGTCGCTGACCCGACACACTTTAAAATCAAAAGACATAAGTTATCCCAAAAAAAATTTTTCTGACAATGCAGTATAGCTGCTCCGTTTAATGGTTACAAAATTAATGCAATTCTGTACCATCAAATGTTAAGGAATATTAATATACGTTAAAAAGTGTTAAAGGCATGAACGTGATTTTTTCGATACCTTTGGTACCATGAACCGGAAGATCATCATTTTTACCATCATATCCATGACCCTGGCCTTGATCGGATTAATGGGGATACAAATCTATTGGATACAGAACGCCTCAGCGGTGAAAGAAGCCAATTTCAGGAGAAGTGTCACCGAGGCGATGGTTAAGGTGGTACAAAAGGTGGAAAGACTCGAGAAAACCAAAGCCCTCCTGACCAACCAATACGAGAGCATGCTTAATTTTAACCGCCATCTTCCTTATGAAGCTTTTCTGACGAAAGAGGCGCTCGATTCTATCCTTTTCCTGGTATTGAACAGCCGGGGTGTTGACACACGATATGAATTCGGAATTTACAAACCCGAAGGAAATCAATTCCTGATCAAAAAATCGGAAAACTATCAGAAAGAGCTGATACAGAAGGGATATGCTTTTCCCATATTCCAGAATGACATCTACTCCAGCCCGGAATATCTCTGTATTTACTTTCCCCAGGAAAAGCAATTTCTGCTGACTGAACTCTGGGGAATGCTCCTCATCTCCATCATTCTCATCATCGTAATTGTTTACTCCTTCACTTATACTATTGCAACAATCTTCAGGCAAAAAAGGCTGTCGGAAATGAAAAATGATTTCATCAACAACATGACCCATGAATTCAAGACACCGGTATCTACCATTTCCCTTGCCTGTGAAGCGCTCAGTGATAAAGAGCTAAGGGGCTCTGAAGAGTTGCTTGACAACTACCTTTCGATGATCCGGGAAGAGAACCAGCGCCTTTCGGTAATGGCGGAAAAAATCTTGCAGGCTGCGGTCATTGAAAAGGGTCAATTGAAGATGAAAAAAGAGAAGATCGATATTCATCATATTATCACGGATGTGATCAAAAACCTGAAGATCCAGGTCGAGATCAAAGATGGGGAGATCATCAGCAATTTTGGTGCTTCACGGCCGCTGATTGAGGGAGATAAGGTACACGTGACCAATCTCTTTTACAATTTGCTGGACAATGCCAACAAATACTCTCCCAAAAAACCACTCATCCGGGTAACAACCGACAATGTACACAACGGTATCGTGATCCAAATCGAAGACAATGGAATCGGGATAAGCAAAAACGAACAAAAGAAGATCTTCGATAAACTTTACCGGGTTCCGACGGGGAACATTCATGATGTAAGGGGATTCGGCCTGGGCTTAAATTATGTCAAAGCAATCGTGGAAGAGCATCACGGCAAGATCACGCTCGAAAGCGAAGTCAACAACGGAACAAAGTTCAGGATTTTTCTCCCATACCAGATCAAAGAATAAATTTGTATTTTGGACGTTAAATTTAAAAAGGTGATGGAGAAGAACCCTACCCGTTTGTTACTGGCAGAAGACGACCGCAACCTGGGCAATATCCTGAAAAATTACCTGGAGGCCAAAGGATACAACACTACCTTGTGTGTTAACGGTCAGGAGGCGGTAGAGACCTTCATGCGAAAGGAGTTTGATTTTTGCATTCTCGATATCATGATGCCGGTCAAGGATGGCTTCGCGGCAGCCCACGAGATCCGTACACTGAACAAAAAAATCCCCATCCTCTTTCTAACAGCGAAAGCACTTCAACAGGACAAACTCAGGGGGTTCGAGGCAGGCGCCGATGATTACATCACCAAACCTTTCAGCATGGAGGAGTTGTTACTGAGGATGCAAGCCATTCTTCGTCGTACGGAAGAATCGGGCAAAAACGCTGCCGCAGAAAATATTTTTCCCATCGGTAATTATCTTTTTGAATACAACCGCCAGACCCTTACCATTCAGGGAAAAGAGCAGAAACTCACTTCAAAGGAAGCCGGTTTGCTCCGTTTGTTATGCCTGCACGCGAACGATGTGCTCGATCGGGGTACGGCGCTCAGGGAGGTTTGGAACGATGATAGTTACTTCAATGCCAGGAGTATGGATGTCTATATCGTCAAACTGAGAAAGTACCTTAAGGAAGATCCGCGGGTGGAGCTGATCAACGTTCACGGTGTGGGATTCAAACTGGTAATGAATAAATGAACCCGGCACCGACCAACCTTTATATTGTACCCACGCCTATCGGGAACCTGGAAGACATGACCTTCAGGGCTGTCAGGATCCTCAAGGAGGTGAACGTGATCCTCGCCGAAGATACCCGCACCACCTCTAAATTGTTGCACCATTACGGCATCGAAAATAAGACACTGGCCCACCACCAGTTCAACGAACACAAAACCCTTGAGAAAATCATTGACATGCTCCTGAAAGGTGAGACCTTTGCCCTGGTGACCGACGCCGGCACGCCGGGTATTTCTGATCCCGGTTTCCTTTTGATCAGGGCTTGTATCCGGGAAAACCTGAAAGTGGAATGTCTCCCCGGGGCAACAGCTTTTGTCCCCGCGCTCGTCAGCAGCGGGATCGCCTGCGACCATTTTGTTTTTGAGGGTTTCCTTCCCCACAAAAAAGGGCGGCACACACGGCTTACCTTCCTGGCTGAAGAGGAGAGAACTATTGTATTGTATGAATCACCACACCGATTGGTCAAATCCTTGCAACAAATGACGGATTATTTCGGAGAGAAACGGAATGCTTGTGTTTGTCGTGAACTAACCAAAGTTTTTGAAGAGATCGCCCGTGGCACCTTAAAAGAGCTGGCCGAATGGTTTAATTCAAGACCGGTGAAGGGTGAGATTGTTATCGTGGTGGAAGGAAAAAAATAGTCCGGTTTATGGATTTGTCCCGGAAGGATTCCCGGATGTGTTTTTCTCGGCGGAGCGCGTGTGATGAGAAGAATGGTGATGGCGATGCCGGTGACTGAGCCTTGGATAGAGGTAGGAGAAAAGAAGCAAAAAAACTCCTGATCCTAAAAGAAAGGCTACCCGGCTTGCTGCCGGAAAAGTTTTCATATCGAGGTAACCAATTTTGACCAGGGTGATCGTCAGCAAGCCCACCCCTGCCATCCTGAAAAACCTTCCATCACGTCGGAAAAATCCGAGGATCATCAACCCCGAGGAAAATAAAAGCAAAATAACTGAATATGGGAGTGCCCGGTTCTCCATTATCATTTCTTCTATCTGCAATCCATGTTCGTACCGGACGATCAGATCCAGATGGTCGTACTCTGAAAGCAACAGGAAAATTCCCATGATAATCATGAATATCCTGATACCATTAATGACTATCGGGGCATCCCGGAAGGTTTTCGCGAACATCCGGTGAAGGAGGACCAATAAAAGGATTAACAGCAATAAGCCGGCATAATGAAAATAAAAGAGAAAAGCAGAAGGTTTTCCGTGTAACAGGTAATCATTCCGGAAATCCACGGTAGCAAAATGAACCGTCAAAGGCCACAATAAAGTCAGTATCAGCGCCAGCCATAATATTTTTTTAAGGTGGGATGACCTGCCAATGGCCAATACGGGGATTATCACCAGAAAAAAGAGTGAAGAACAAAGGAACCACGAAAGCCATTTGCCTTCAGGTATCTGCCACCATTTCATCAGAATATAGTTCACAAACCAAAATCCTGCCAGATAAGCAACTGCCAGCAACATACCCTTCATGATCCTGATATACCTTGAACGGCGGAACCACTGTTTTGAAAGGCGGACCCGTGTGTTGACAAGAAGGAACTGAACAGTATAGATCACCAGGATTACAAAAAGAGAGGAGAGGAGGCCCCTGATGAAGAGCGTTCCGGAGAGCGGGGCATCCTTCAAAAAGAGGGCAGGCAGGTATGAAAACACCCACTGTGCCATGTAAATACCGGCCATCAAAGCCAGCGACAGCAGGGAGATGATCAATCCATAGCGGTTTTCAGAAAAGTGAGACCAAAGCATGAACAAGACAGCCATCGACCCCGTAAGTAACACCCCAAAGAGTGGTGTATAGAGTAAGGGTAGTACCAGGCTCAGCAGGACGGTCCCTGAAAGAATCCAGAGATCATGATCCGGAACAGTTGTTTTTAGCCATATTGGGATTAACAAAACCTGTCCCCCGGCGACCAGTGCGAGCAGCCATATCCACTCTTTTGCTTCAAGACGGTTCAAGATAAGGGCGGTAAGAAGGAAGAATCCAAAAATATTGATCAGGATTCCCAGGTTGGAGATATACCGTGAAAAGGTGCGGTGTCCCTGAACTGCGCCTTTGATTCCCAATGCATAGAAGAAAAAATACAGGGGAACTATAAACAGAAAATATTGAAGGAACAGTCCGGTTCCTTCTTCTGCGATCAGGTGAATCCCCCACCAGCTTGAAATAAAAAGCCAGGCGAGTAGCAGGTTGATCCGGTTGGCTGTGGTGAAAGCCAATTTTTTACCGGTTAAATACAGGAGCAGGGTGAAAACCCAGATCAGTGGAAAAAGAAGGTAAGCCGGCCAGGCTGACTTCACGGCCATCAATCCCAGAAAAGCATAAAAAACCGGTACCAGTGCCTGGGGTATTTCCCGCCTGTGCCAACGGACAGCAAGATACATAAGGAAGGTGGTCATCAGGGCTACCCCTATCCCCCATACCCATAACCACTCCGAAGCGGGACTGACAAGGGCAGTTGCCGGGGCAGGTGAGGAGATGGATTTTCCAGGTTGAACCACTTCGGGCTTTCCTCCGGAGTGGAAAAATTGCAGCAGATCTCCGGCAGAGCCAATGGCAAACCACAGACTTGCCAGAATGAATACAAATCCCAGAAGCATGATTAGGTTTTTCGAAACAAAAGATTCCGAACGACGGGATAAACCTCTTCTTCCTGAAGAGGCATTGCCGCGGCTACTCCTGCTTCTTTTCCGATGCGTTTCGGGCATGGCTTTTATTTTTTGAATTGGACAATGTAAATGTATAACTTTATCCCCATAATTAATAAAATTCATATTGATATATGTGCGGCCGTTATTCTTTTGTCGTGGAGGATGCGTTGATCTGGGAACGTTTCGGCATAAGAGTCAGGACCGCGGTGTACAAGGCCAGTTACAATTGTGCCCCTTCCCAGGATTTACCCGTGATCATCGGTGAAGGGGACGGGTCGCTGGAACTTTTGCGTTGGGGATTGGTACCATTTTGGGCAAAAGATCCTTCTGCCGGAGCCAGGATGATCAATGCCCGTTCGGAGACCGTAATGGAAAAACCTTCCTTTAGAAATGCCTTTCATAACAGGCGTTGTCTGGTGCCGGCCGACAGTTTTTACGAATGGGAGCGGCAGGGGACAAAAAGGCCTTTCCGGATCCTCTTGAAAAACCGGATGCCATTTGTAATGGCAGGAATCTGGGAACAATGGGGGAAAAAGGACGGCCCCCTTCTCCGGAGTTTCTCGATCCTCACCACCCGTGCCAATGAACTGATCGCGCCACTGCATGACAGGATGCCAGTCATTCTTCAGGCAGAAGCGGCACATCAATGGTTGACCCGGGGTAGCGAAACGGATTTACTCCGGCTGTTGGCCCCCTGTCCGGCTGAAATGATGGAGATGTATCCCGTTTCGAAACGGGTTAACTCCCCGTTGAACAATGACCCGCCTATTCATGAACCGGTGCCTGAAGATCCCGAAATCGTTCTTTAGATCATCAGGGAACAACCTCTTGCATCGCTTGCCTGAAACCTGCCTAAGACTTCGAACAAGCCATCGGGATGAAAACGGCCCAGGTCCTGTGTAGCAATGAAACTGCATGATTCACGGTTGGCCAGATCGACAATATTGATCCCTCCTGTCTGCCCTGTTTCCGCCCAGGCAAAGGGATCGTTGATCTCACGCAGGAACACTTTCATCCAGGGAGGTGTAGAAAAAAGTCCGTCACCTGATGACCAGGCTTGCGAGAGGAGTTCTGTCATACCATATTCTGAATGGATTTTTTCCACTCCGAAGGCAGAGGAAAGCGAGGCATGGAGCTCTTCGCGTGTGATTTCCTGCTGAAACCCTTTCATGCCTCCGGTTTCGACCACGGTCAGGGGTGAATAATCGCCCTGGTATTCTTCAGCGAACTTAAGGAGTGCATGGGTGAGGCCGATCAGCATCACTTTTTTTTCAGGTGGTCTCCTTTGACGCAGCCGTGCAGTCAATCCCGAAGGGCTGGTTAGAAAATAGCCGTTTTCGGGGCTAAGGCTTTGGTCCATTAACGTCTGGATCATAAAGACCAGGGAAGAGTCGGGCCGTTGTTCAGGGGTCGGGGTGAGTGCCAGAAACTGAAAGTTTTCGGGAGGGCCGTAAAACCGGGTAAAACCCCTGAGCAGTGCGTGCCGGTACGTGTTGAGGTCGGCAACCCTGTGCCTGCTGCGCTCGGGAGCGGTCGTTCCACTGCTAAGGAAAACAGCCTGTGGTGGAGCCTCTCCGCAATACACCGTGTGACTTCTGAAAAACTCAATGGGCAGAAAAGGAATATCTTCCACGCGTTGTACTGTTTCGGGGGCTGTTCCCCTGGTCTTTGCATAGATCTGGTAAACAGGGTTATGTTGGTACTGATACCGAAAAGTTTCCAGTGCCAGCCGGGTAAAGCCCTCATCGGAAGAAATTTCCGAAAAATGCTCTTGAATTTCCATGTTCCCTTTTTAAGTATGGTAAAGTGAAAATATCGTACTTTTGCCGTTCTGCAAAGGTAATATTTATTCATCAATTGACCGGCTCATGAAGCGAACCAGGTACCGGACAGCATACATAATGATTGGCATGCTTCTGGTTACAGGGGCCTTTCTTCTCTCCTCCTGCATCAAAAAAGAGAGTTTCCCGCTGATCCCGGAAATCGGGTTCAGCCATTTTATTACTGAGTTCGATACTACCAGCGCTGTTGCGAAAAGAGGGATCCTTGTTTTTACCTTTACCGATGGGGATGGGGATCTCGGTCTCAAATCTTCCGACACCCTTCCTCCCTACCAGAAAAACGGGAATTACTATTATAACCTGGTGATCGATTATTATGAGAAACAGGCGGGCCAATTTGTTAAAGTATCCCTGGATCCTCCTTTCAGTGCGCGGATTCCCTATCTCTCCAATTATCCAGACAAACCGATCAAAGGGATCATCACCGACACCCTGACATTGAATCCGGCGCCGTTGTACGACACCATTAAACTGGTTTTTTTCCTGTACGATCGTGCCTTGAACAAGAGCAATGTCGATTCGACTCCCCCCATTGTACTAAGAAGGCACTGATAAGGGATGGAACGCACATTGGCCAACCGGAAATACATCATTATCGGGTTCATTGTGATAGTCGGCATCATTTTCGTGATCAGGCTTTTCTATGTACAGATCCTGGTTGACAAGTACATCCTCTCAGCCAACAATAATGTACTCCGGTACATGACCCAATATCCTGCCCGGGGGCTCGTCTTTGACCGCAACGGTAAACTCTTGGTCTACAATGAGGCTGCCTACGACTTGATGGTAATCCCCCGGCAGGTCAAAAAGCCGGATACCGCTGCCCTTTGTGAACTGATCGGCATCGACCGGGGGGAGTTCCGGCGCCGTCTGGAAAAAGCCCGAAACTATTCTCCCTATCTTCCGACCATTTTCGAAGCACAAATCACGCGCGAAAATTATGGTTATCTCGAAGAAAAACTTTTTCGTTTTCCGGGTTTTTTCGTTCAATTGCGTACGCTGCGCAAATACACTTATTCGGTCGCGGCCCATACCCTGGGGTATATTGGTGAAGCCAGTCCCGATCTTATCGCCAAAAATCCCTATTACAGGTCGGGCGACTACGTTGGGATCAGCGGGATAGAAAAATCTTATGAGGAGGTTCTCAGGGGAAAGAAAGGGATGAAAATCAGGGTTTTTGATGTGCTGAACCGCGATAAAGGGAGTTTCAGGGAGGGGAAATATGATACCGCTTCGGTAGCCGGAATCGATCTCTATTCTTCGCTCGACGCAGACCTGCAGGTTTATGGTGAACGGTTGATGACCAACAAGAAAGGGAGCATCGTAGCCATTGAACCTTCTACGGGTGAAATTCTCTGCATTGTCTCCAGCCCTTCGTACGACCCCAATTTGCTGGTCGGGAACATCCGTAAAAAGAATTATACCCTTTTGCTTCAGGATACCGTATACAATCCCTTATTTAACAGGGCGCTGATGGCCAGTTATCCACCGGGATCGACTTTCAAACTGGTGGATGCGCTGATCGGGCAGAAGGAAGGTGTACTGACTCCCGACACCCGCTATGGCTGCCCGGGTGGTTTTTCAATTGGTAACGGCAAAATGGTTGCCTGCCACGCCCACCCCTCCCCGCTCGATTTGACGATGGCTATCCAGCTATCATGCAATACCTATTTTTGCCGTGTCTTTAAAACCATCATCGATAACCGCGTCTATGGCAGCACCCGTGCTGCTTATGAAAACTGGCGGAAACAAGTCCTCGCGCTGGGCTTCGGGAAGAAACTGGGTATCGATCTGCCCAATGAATTGAACGGGAACATTCCTACTCCTTCCTATTATGACAAGTACCACGGAAAGAACCGTTGGCGTTCAATGACCATCATCTCCCTGGGTATAGGTCAGGGAGAGATCGGACTCACACCCGTCCAGTTAGCCAACCTGGCAGCCCTTATTGCCAACAAGGGATGGTATTTTATCCCTCACATTGTCAGGGCCATCGGACGAAGCGACAGCCTGAACCCGGCGTTCAATGAACGCCTTTCGGTTAACATCGATCCCTCTTACTTTACCACGGTAATCGAAGGTATGGCGCGGGTTGTCACGGCAGGCACCGCTACCGGAGCTGCCATCGACAGCATCACGGTTTGCGGTAAAACCGGAACAGCACAAAACCCGCACGGGAAAAACCACTCGATCTTTATTGCATTTGCACCCCGCGAAAATCCAAAAATCGCGATTTCTGTAGTGTGCGAAAACGCCGGATTCGGTTCAACCTGGGCTGCTCCCATCGCCAGTCTGATGATCGAACAATACCTTAAACGGAAGACTACGCGTAAAGACCTCGAAGAGAGAATGATCAACGGGAACCTGATCAACGGGAAAATTTTTGAAAATGAGAGAACACAGGGGAATATTTCACAAGATTGACTGGGTGTTGGTCGGAATTTATCTGGCGTTGGTGATCACCGGCTGGGTCAACATCTATGCCGCTGTGTATGATGAAAACCATTACCAGATCATCGACCTGACGCAAAAGTACGGTAAGCAGATGGGTTTTATCATTGCTGCGCTCCTTTTAGGACTGGGTACTTTGATCATCGATCCGAAATTTTTTTCTCAGTTTGCCTATTTCATTTATGGTTTTTTCCTGTTTTTTATCATCCTGGTCATTTTTTCAGGAAGGGAGATTAGTGGTTCAAAAGGATGGTTTGCCATCGGAGGTTTTGGAATCCAGCCGGCAGAATTCGCGAAAATGGCCACCTGTCTGGCCCTGGCCAAATTTCTCAGTACTTTCGAAGTAGATGTCCGAAAACCGGAAAACCTTGTCATTGCCCTGTTGATTACACTGATCCCGGCACTGATCGTATTTCTCCAACACGATACCGGTTCTGCCATTGTATTTGTTGCTCTGATCATTGTGTTGTACCGGGCCGGATTGCCGGGGTATGTTCCTCTGGCATTGATCATCCTGCCCGTACTCGCCATCCTGGCCCTGTTGGTCAATAAGTTGATCCTTACGGCCGGGTTGCTCCTCGTTGCTATGGGGGCCCTGTTTTTTATCAAAAAAAGGCTGAAAATAATCCTGACAGTCATCGTCCTTTTTCTGGCTGGTACCGCTTTTATCTTCTCTATCGATTACGGAGTAAACCAAATCCTTGAAAAACATCAAAGGGACAGGATCCAGGTGCTTCTCGGCCAGCAAATCGATCCGAAAGGCGCAGGATATAATGTGAACCAGTCGCTCATCGCTATCGGGTCCGGCAGGTTTTTCGGAAAAGGTTTTCTCCAGGGAACCCAGACGAAATACAATTTTGTTCCGGAACAAAGCACCGATTTTATCTTTTGTACCATCGGAGAAGAGCGGGGATTTGTTGGTTCCACGATCGTAGTTGTACTTTACCTGGCATTGTTTATCAGGATTATCCAGAACGCTGAAAAGATGCGCTCTCCCTTTGCACGTTACTATGGGTACGGGGTGGCTTCCATTCTCTTCTTCCATTTTGCCATCAATATCGGGATGACCTTAGGACTTTTACCGGTAATCGGCATCCCGTTGCCCTTTATCAGCTACGGAGGATCATCGTTGTGGGCCTTCACCCTGCTACTCTTCATTTTTATCCGTCAGGATTCCTACCGGCACGAGTTGATCTGACGGAAGAAATGGTTAAAAGTTCATGATCAACCAGTCTGTTGAAGACCCGGGAATTTTGTACAACAATTCAACAATTTTATACCGGTGGTGTACAGATATTTATCTAAAATTGCACTTTAAATTCAGACATTGATCATGTCACTAATACCAGTTAGTATCTATGAAATTAAAAAAGAATATTGCTGTCAGTGAGTCGGGACTTTTATTCAATCCCGTTACGGGAGAATCTTTCTCGGTGAACCCCATCGGAATCGAGGTACTTGGAATGATCCGGGAGGCAAAGGGACAGGAGGAAATCTGCGCGGCACTGATCGAAAGATACACTGCTGATAAGATCACCATTGAACGTGATTATCATGATTTCATTGATCTCCTTGCACATCACCATCTTTTAGAGCGCCATGAAGAAGAATGAGCTGACCATTGCAGTAACCGGGCTGAATGCCATTGACAGTCCCGGACCTGGCGTGTCGGTGATCAGGGCTTTACGGGAGGCCGAATCGTTTCGTACCAGGATCATCGGGCTCTCTTATGAATCCCTGGAACCCGGCATTTACATGCATGACCTGGTTGACAAAACTTACCAGATTCCTTATCCTTCGGGCGGCACAGATGTCCTGCTTGACCGTTTGATGTATATTCACGGGAAGGAGAAACTGGATGTCATCATACCCAATTTTGACGCGGAGTTGTATTCCTTTATCCGTTTGGAGGAGAAACTAAAAAAGATGGGTATTCATATGTTTCTCCCGACATTAGCCCAGTATGAAGAGCGTACCAAGGTGAATCTCTGCAATTTTGGTGAAAAATATGGCATTGATGTCCCGAAAAGCAAAGCTTTTCATGATTTGAACAGCGCCCGTCAGTTGGATCCCGGGTTTTCTTATCCGTTGATGGTCAAGGGAAAATTCTACGATGCTTCCATCGCTTACAATGGTGACCAGTTAAAGAGTCATTTCAACAAGATCAGCGCCAAATGGGGTCTGCCCATCATCCTTCAGGAGTTTATCCATGGAACGGAGTTCAACGTGACCGGTTTGGGTGACGGAAAAGGCAACACGATTGCCGCGGTTCCCATGCGCAAACAATATATTACTGATAAAGGCAAAGCGTGGGGAGGTATCTCCATAGCCGATGAAAAGATGTTGGAGATGACCCGGAAATTCCTGAAAATGACCCGTTGGCGTGGTGGTTTTGAGTTGGAATTGATGAAAGACAAAGAGGGAAAACTCTATTTGTTAGAAATCAATCCGCGTTTACCCGCATGGATTTACCTGGCCGTCGGGGTGGGGCAGAACATTCCGGAAGCCCTGGTCAACCTGGCACTGGGCAATGAGGTCAGTCCGTTCAATCATTATGAGGTCGGCAAAATGTTCATCCGGTATGCATGGGACATGATTGTCGACCGTCAGGAGTTTGAGCAGATCAGCATGAACGGAGAACTTTGAAATAATCGATTCGATATTTTAAACAATGCAATCTATATGAGCAAGTTGAGATACGAAAGGCCGGTAATTAAAAAGCTGGAGGGCGGGATGCCCAACAAATTCGGAATCCGGTCGGAAATTCAGACAGTAACCCACATCGACGGAAATGGCGTGAAGGATCTTATCAAAGAATACGGATCCCCGTTGTTCGTGATCTCTGAAAAGACAATCCGTTCGACCATAAAAAAGGCAAGGAAAGCGTTCGAAGCCCGTTACCCCCGGATACAGTTTGCCTGGTCGTACAAGACCAATTACCTGAATGCCGTATGCAGCATCTTTCATCAGGAAGGTTCATGGGCAGAGGTGGTCTCAGGTTTCGAATATGACAAAGCCATTGCATTGGGAGTAAACGGGAAAAAGATCATCTTCAATGGTCCCGAGAAAAAAGAAGAAGACCTGAGCAAAGCCATTCAAAACGATTCGCTGATCCATATTGACCACCTGGACGAATTCTATACAATTGTTGAACTGGCCGGAGTACTGGGAAAGAAACCCAGGGTAGCCGTCAGGGTCAACATGGATACCGGGGTTTATCCGATGTGGGACCGGTTCGGGTTCAATTACGAGAACGGCCAGGCCTGGGATGTCATCAATAAGATCATGCATTCGGGAAAAGCAGAACTGGTCGGTTTGCATTGTCATATCGGGACTTTCATGCTGGCACCGTCGGCGTATGCCATCGCGGCTACCAAACTGGCAGACCTGGCCCTGGCAATTGAGCGAAAATACAACCATGAAATAAAATACATCGACCTCGGGGGAGGTTTCCCTTCCAAAAACACCCTGAAAGGAGCTTACCTTCCGGGGACTGATACCAACCCGACATTCGACGATTTTGCAGAAGCCATCTCAAGTGCCCTGCTCAACAGTAATTTCAAAAAGGACAATCTCCCTTTGCTGATCCTGGAAACCGGTCGCGCACTGATTGATGAAGCGGGATTTCTGCTGGGGTCGGTGATTGCCAATAAACGGTCGAGTACCGGCAGGCGTAATACCATCATCGATATCGGAGTTAACCTCCTGTTTACCTCTTATTGGTACGACCACAAGATTACCCCTGCCCAATCGTTTACTCATTACACGGAGGAGACCTGTGTGTACGGGCCTTTATGTATGAACATCGATGTGATCCGTGAAAGTGCGGAACTGCCGTTGCTGAACCGGGGTGACCACGTGGTGATCCATAATACCGGGGCTTACAACCTTACTCAATGGATGCAGTTCATAGCCTTGCGTCCCAACGTGTTATTGATTGACATGGATGAAAAACCACACCTGATCCGTCAAAAGGAAACCGTCGATAACATGAACGGAATGGAACGCGTCCCCGAACATCTGAAATAAATAATCTGTACTGCATGCCTGCTGTAATTCCCGAAAAAACATCGTTGTCCTCATTTCTGAGAGGGTTCCTGAACAGCTACAGCCAGGTTTTCTTTTCTAATAGCAAGATCTTCGCGATCATCCTGATCATTGTCTCTTTTCTGGATTTTCATACAGGGTTGAGTGGATTGATCGCGGTACTTGTCTCGAACGCTGCTGCCCTTGGGATCGGCTTCAACCGCAGAAATATTGCCAATGGTTATTATGGTTTTAACAGCTTGTTGGCAGGATTGGGCATCGGCGTGATGTACCAGTCTGGTCCGGCCTTTTTTACCATTCTCTTCTTCGCATCTTTGTTGACTTTGTTTTTGACGGCCACCATGGAAGGAGTGATCGGTAAATACGGACTGCCCTACCTGAGTGTGCCTTTTCTGTTGGGTATATGGCTGGTAACCCTGGCAGCCCGTCAATTTGCTTCACTACAAATCAACGAATCAGGAATCTACCAGATGAATGAACTCTATGCATGGGGAGGCCAGTCGCTGGTAGATGTTTACAACTGGTTCAACACTCTCCCGCTGCCCGAATCACTGCGGCTTTATTTCAGATCGTTGGGTGCTATCTTTTTTCAGTACCATCTTTTTGGGGGTATCCTGGTCGCTATCGGGCTGATCATTTACTCCAGGATCGCTTTTCTTCTTTCGTTGACCGGTTTTTTTTCTGCCTGGTTTTACTACCATTTTATCGGAGCCAATATCACTGAACTCAGTTATGGCTATATCGGATTCAATTTTATCCTGACTGCCATTGCAGTGGGAGGATATTTTATCATACCCTCACGATGGTCTTTCCTGTGGGTAATCCTCCTTACTCCATTGATTTCCATTTTATTAACAAGTTCTTACACGGTTTTCGCCCTTTTCCAGCTTTCGGTTTTTTCTCTGCCTTTTAACCTCATTGTACTGATCTTTCTCTATGCTTTGAAATTCAGGGAAAGATTTCTTACAACACCAGAGCTGGTGAGTTACCAGCAGCACTCTCCTGAAAAAAACCTTTATTCGCACAACAACTATAAGATCCGGTTTGGGAAGGTCTTTTTTCTACCGTTGGCTTTACCCTTTTCCGGAAGGTGGAAAGTGACCCAGGGGCATCAGGGCGCTTATACCCACACCGGGGAATGGCAGTATGCATGGGATTTTGAAGTCACCGACGAAGATGATGCCACTTTTTCAGGTTCCGGCGAAAGACCCGAAGATTTTTATGGCTACAATAAACCTGTGTTGGCTCCTGAAGCAGGCTGGGTAGAAGAGATCCTGGATGAGTACGACGACAATCAGATCGGCAAGATGGACCTTGAGCACAATTGGGGCAATACGCTCATTATCAGGCATAATGATCAGCTTTACTCTAAACTTTCACACCTGAAAAAAGGGAGTTTCAAGGTAGTAACCGGAGAAAGGGTCAGCAAAGGACAGCATGTGGCCAACTGTGGGAATTCAGGCAGGTCTCCGGCTCCCCATCTCCATTTCCAATTGCAACCGACTCCTCACATCGGCTCGAAAACGATTGAATATCCTGTCAGTCATTTCATCTTACATGAAAAAGATCGATTTTCTCTCCGGTCTTACGAGGTTCCCGTGGAAGGGATGCAGGTATCCAATATCCGTCACAACAGTACCCTGCAAAAAGCTTTCCATTTCATTCCGGGGCAGGTACTCCGGTACCAGGTAAAGTGCGACAACGCGGAGCCGGCAGAGGTCTCATGGGAGGTCCAGGTCGATGCTTACAACAACACCTGCATCTGGTGTCAGAAAAGCCGTTCGAAAGCCTGGTTTCGCAATGACGGCGACCTGCATTATTTCACCCACTTCGAAGGCGATCGCGCCTCCCTGCTTTATCGTTTTTTCCTGGGAGCGTATAAAGTCCTGCTGGGCCATTACCGCAACCTTGTGGTTACCGATAATTACCCGGTTCACACCTTCAACAAACCCCTTCTGATCTTCCTGCAGGATCTGGTGGCTCCCTTCTTTCTTTTTACCCGTTCAACCTTCCGTTTACATTATCTCGAACTGGAAGATGAACTCATGCAGACCGGATTCCGTTTGAAATCGGAAACCACCCTGTCGATCGGGAAGCGGGTGACAAAAAGACTGGAAACAGAATGGCAGATCGGCACATCGGGCATTGAAAGTTTCCGGGTACTCGATGAAGGTAAAACAATTGAAGCAACATTGATCGAATCATGATAACACCCTTCCCTGAATGAAACGAAGCTCCCGGTATAAGCCATCACTCACCGTCCTGCTGGTATTTCTTTTTCTGCCGCTGTTTCCCGTCACTTTAAAGGCTGGTGAAAAACCAGGTTTTTCGCGGATCGACTCGCTCACATACCGGCTTTACCTGGAAAAGCAATGGGACAGCCTGATCCTTGTGGGGAAGCAAGCCCTGCGCGATGACATTGATTATTATTACCTCAGGATCAGGATGGGTATCGCTTTCTTTGAAAAACAGCAATACCTTTCTTCCGTGGGTTATTTAACGGCTGCCCTGGCTTTCAACAAGGGGGATCTGGTGGCGCTTGAGTACCTCTATTTCGCTTATCTCTATTCTAACCGCCCACAAGAGGCTTACAGCCTTTTGCCGGCGATGCCGGAAACGATGAAACAGCGTCTCAACCTGAAAACTCCGGTGATTGAACAGGCGAGGCTGGAAGCAGGAGGCACCCTTGTCGCGGGCGAAAACGGGAAAGGGAATCACGGGACAGCGCGTGCCGGAGTGGTTTACTCGGAGTCCGATCGTTACGGCAACAGTTTTTACGGTCAGGCATCGCTTACTTTCAACCTTTGGAACCGGGCTTCGCTGAAAGCTGCTTACTCATTTCTCGATTTTTCCAAAACCAGGAATTTTCGTTGGTCGGTGTTATCGGATAACCTGGTGCGGCGTGCTGACTGTACGTGGGGTTATTACAACCATTACCGGATCGACACCCTTCATACGGATACTACCTTTAAGTATCAAACACTTCAGAATGAACTTTTTTTGGAAGCAAGAATTGTCCTGCCCGGGCGGTTCAGGATTCAGCCCTCCTTTCACCTCCTTCGGGTTGCGCTGCCGCTGGTGCAGGCACATTACCAGGCATCGATTGTGACGGATACCCTCTGGTATGTTACCTCGACCGATACCTATACGACGTTCCCTTTCATCCGCTCGATTTACACCCTGACACAAAATGATACAATTTTTTACAATTATGTGACCGGACTGACCCTGGGTAATGATTTTTCCATTTTCGGTCTGGATTTTTCAGGAAGCTGGTCGAACCTTAACGGGAAAGATCAATTCCAGGCAGGTGTTTCTTTAGCCTGGTTTCCTGCCGGCAACCTGAGTATTTACGGAAATACGGCGGTCACAGGGTTTTTCCAGGGTCGCGACACCCGGCTTTTATTCAGCCAGATGGTAGGTGGAAGGATCACTCCCTGGTGCTGGGCCGAAGGAACTTTTTATTACGGTGATTACACCAATGCCAACATCTTTAACGGGGCTGTGGTCTATAACAACAGTGATAAGATAAAGTATCGGCTAAACGCTCAGCTCATCTTTCTTCTTTCAAAAAATCTTCAATTATCGCTTATCTACCAATATGCGCGGAAAGAATATCAGGAATTGCTGTATGAAAAGACTACTGATCCCGAAAGCGGTTCAATGTCAGTTACACCACGGATTGCTGATCATCCCTATTCCGCCAATACCCTTATAGGAGGATTGACATGGAAACTATAAAAAAGATCAGGTTAATCACCCTTATGGCGCTTTTGTTTCACGCAGTGCTGTCTGAAGCTCAGGTCGACAACAAGATGCTGGCAAACGCTTTTGAATTGAGTTATGCCCAGGAGGCGAAAGGTGAGTACGCCAAAGCGGCCCGATCGCTCAAGGAGGTGTACCAGGAAAACGCTTACGAGATCAATTTACGCCTCGGATGGTTATTGTTCAAAGCAGGTCTTTACAATGAATCAGCGCTCTATTACCAGAAAGCCATCCGGTTAAAGCCCTACGCCATCGAACCCAAGTTCGGGTACGTGTTACCGGCGGCTGCCATGGGCAACTGGACACAGGTCATCAACCAATATCAGGAAATCCTGAAGATCGACCCTCAGAATACCGTGGCCAATTACAGGATGGGCTCCATTTTTTACAACAAACAAGATTATCCCCGCGCGGAAAAATACCTTGAAAAAGTCGTCAACCTTTATCCCTTTGATTATGATGCCACGCTTTTATATGGTTGGACAGCGTTGAAGATGGGCAAATTCAGGGAAGCCAGGGTCCTGTTCAGCAAGGTTTTGTTGAATAAACCGCGGGATCCTTCGGCTTTGGAAGGGTTGGGACTGATTCGATGAATCAGTGACGATCGGTTGAACAAACCATCGATCGGGTAAGGTTCCTGGCTTTGTAAGAAATAGAAAGCATTGAAAATCCCCCGTAAAATACCATTCACCGTGAAGATTGACCCGGCGGGCGAAAATATTTTGAAGGTTCAGCCATCTTGACTAACTTGCCCGTTCTATTCAAAACCTTGTTCACTATGAAAAAAAACCTTCACTCCCTTCAAAATTGGAGGCCTCTTATTGCGTTATCTTTTATCCTGGTACTCACTGGTACACTAACAACATCCTGTATGAAGAAAACGAATTACCACGGTTTCCGACTGATTGAAAAGAGATTCGTCAAAGAACTGAACGCTGAAGTGCTCTCTTTTGAACACGAAAAAAGCGGGGCCCGGTTGATCAAAATCGCTGCAAACGATCCCAATAAAACCTTCAGCATAACTTTCAAGACCTTCCCTGAATCGGATAACGGGATCCCGCACATCATGGAACATTCTGTCCTTAACGGATCGAAAAACTTCCCCGTGAAAAGTCCATTTGATGTTCTTTCCAAAGGATCGCTGAATACTTTCCTTAATGCTATGACCTCCAAGGATCTGACCACTTATCCCGTGGCCAGCATGAACGAGAAGGATTATTTTAACCTGATGCATGTTTACCTGGATGCTGTCTTCAATCCCCTCATTTACACTGAACCGAGGATCCTGAAACAGGAAGGGTGGCACCATGAACTTACCGCGGAAGATCAACCAGTCCGCTACACCGGAGTGGTTTACAATGAGATGAAAGGGGCCTTTTCCAACCCCAACCGTGAACTCTGGTACCAGATCTTCAAGAACCTCTTCCCCGACAACGCTTATGGTTATGAATCAGGCGGCTATCCCACGGCCATCCCGACACTGACCCGGGAAGAATTCATCAATTTCCATAAAAAATATTATCACCCGGAGAACAGTTATATCTTTCTTTATGGCGACGGGGACCTCGAAAAAGAACTTTCTTTTATCGATTCTGCCTATCTTAATCATTACACAAAAAATGGTTCCCGTGCTTCCATAGAAGACCAAAAGGCATTTCCCGCAATGAAGGATGTAACTTCATATTATCCTTTCATGGAAGGCTCCGACATGAAAGATCAAACCTTTCTCTCTTATAATTTCGTTGCCGGACATAACACCGACATGGCGTTGACCATGGCGCTCGACGTGCTCTGTGAGGTGCTGGTGAACCAGGAATCCGCCCCTCTGAGGCTGGCCCTCCAGGAGGCAGGGATCGGCCAGGATGTGAGCGCATCCAACTCCGGATTCAAACAGAATGCAATCACCATCACCGCACACAATGCCAATCCCACCGACAAGAAGAAATTCCTGGAAATCATTAATAATGTACTGAAAACTGCCGCCGATAAAGGACTTGACAAAAAAGAGGTGGAAGGTGTGATCAACCGGATCGAATTCCGCTTGCGCGAAGGTGATGATGCCCAGAAAGGAATCACCTGTCTCTATCAGACCCTTCCGGGATGGTTTTTTGCCGATGATCCTTTCCTCGGACTGGAATATGAAAAACCCCTGGCTGAAGTAAAAAAAGCCCTCACCACCGATTATCTCGAACAGATCATCCGCAAGTACTTCATCGGGAACCCCCACTCTCTGCTGCTGAGCCTTGAACCGCGCCAGGGACTGGACAAAGAAAGAAATGAAAAAACAGAAGCTGAGTTGAAAACTTTCAAGGCTTCACTGGATAAAAAACAACTTGCCGACCTCGTCAAAGAGACCAACGACCTGATTGAATACCAACAAAGGGAAGATTCCCCCAAAGCACTGGCTACCATTCCCATGCTCCAAATTGCTGACATCAACCCGGAGGCCCTCTGGTACGAAACCAAACAAACCACAAGGTCAGGTGTTCCCGTTCTCCACTTCGAAGATTTCGCCAACAGCGTTGTCTATGTTAACCTCTATTTCGATTTGCGGGTGATCCCCCAGGAAATGATCCCCTACGCCTCGCTCCTGGCCAATGTACTGGGGTCCCTCAGTACCAAAAACCACACCTTCGCCGAACTGAACCAGGCCCTGAACATCAACACCGGCGGATTCTATACCTCACTGCGTACTTTCCAGGAAAACCTCGACGACAACAAGCTTCTTCCGAAGTTTGCAGTCAGCACCAAGGCCATGAACGGGAAACTCGACAGCCTTTTCAGCCTGACTTCCGAAATCCTCAGTCAAAGCATTTACAGCGATACGGCACGTCTGAAAGCAGTGCTGCTCCGCCACCAGTCGCAACTCGACGCCACCATCAAAGGAAATGGATATCAGATTGCCTCCCGGCGCATGCAATCCTATATCAGCAACCAGGGATTGTTCAATGAATTATCCTCCGGAATCGATTATTACCGGTTTGTCACCGAACTGATGAAATCTTATGACCAGCAGCTTGAGACGGTAACAGCCAACCTGAAAAAGGTAGCCGAACTGCTCTTCACCCGCGAAAACATGATCGCCGCAACCACCTGTTCAGGCTCCGACAAAGCCGCTTTCGACCAGTCGTTGGATCAGCTGATCGTCCAACTACCCTCCCGGACCCCCGTTTTGCAAACATGGAACCTGCAGCCCGAAAAGAAAAACGAAGGATTGATGGCCGCCTCCAAGGTTCAGTATGTAATTGAAGGGTACAACTTTAAAAAATTAGGCTACGCCTGGAACGGGAAAATGAGAGTCCTCAACCAGATCCTCTCCACCGACTGGCTGCAAACCCGTATCCGTGTCATCGGAGGGGCCTATGGTGGTTTCAGCTCCATTACTCCCAACGGGACTTTTCTCTTCAGTTCTTACCGGGATCCCAACCTGAAGAATACCATCGAAAATTACCAGGCCACGCCTAAGTACCTTTCTGATTTCTCTGCAGACAGTACCACGATGACCCGTTACATCATCGGGACCATCGCGGATCTGGATGCCCCGCAGACCCCGAGTCAGAAAGGAGAACAAGCCATCACCATGTACTTCACCAAACGCACCAAAGCTGAATTTCAAAAAGACCGGGATGCCGTGCTCTCAACAAAAGCCGAAGACATCAAAGGGTTTGCGAAACTGGTGGAAGACCTTTTATCACAGGATGCTCTGTGTGTTTACGGGAATCCGGAAAAGATCCAGGCCGACAAAAAATTCTTTAAAAACCTGGTCAGGTTGTAAAATTAATAAGACCCCATCCATGAAAACATTATTCAATTTTCGCGGAATTGCATGGCTCCTGGTTTTGGCAGCGGTAACCTTTCTGTTAGCCGGTTGTTCCAACAGGGAAATCGTGACAGAATGCCTGAAAGGGCACACCTATGGCTTCTGGGCCGGACTCTGGCACGGGATCATCGCACCGATTGACCTCATCGCCATGATCTGGCGGGATGATGTCTCCGTTTTCGCCACCAATAACAACGGTGCGTGGTACGCCTTCGGGTTTGTCATCGGGAGCGGAGGATGGGGCTTCCTGGGAGGAAAAGGAGCCTCCAAGGCCCGCCGTTAAATCGGCCTGTGAACGTATAAAAAATCAACCCTGTCATGATTAACAGAAAAGGAATCCTTTTCATGGTAATTGTGTTGTCGCTTCTCTTCCCGTCTCCCATTCAAGCAGGGTGGGAATCCGGAGGCGTGGCGCCCGACAAGTGTGACAGCATTCCGCCCCTGAACCATAAAATCGTCGCGTTTGCCCGGGCACAGATCGGGGCAACGGTTGGAAGAGGAGAATGTTGGGATCTGGCAGCAGAAGCCCTCAATGTCAACCAGGCTGAATGGGATAAAAAATACAAATACGGACGTGAGGTGAAACCCGACAGGGAGTGCATTTACCCGGGTGATATTATTCAGTTTGAAGGAGTCAGGATCAAATATCAGTCAGGAAACCGGCGATACGAAGAGACCATGAGCCACCACACCGCCATTATCTACGAAGTGAAGGAGAAAGGATACTTCGTCCTGGCTCATCAGAATACTGCTTTTTCAGGAAGAAAAGTGGGATTGAGCGAATTGAGACTGGAAACCATTGTCAAAGGAAAAATCAGGATTTACCGGCCTGAAAGATAGAGGGTATGAACAACAGATTGTGGAGCCGTGATTTTATCCTGCTCATCTTCTCCAATTTTATTATGTCCAGCGCCTATTACTCGCTGATATCGACACTGCCTGTCTATATTTCCGGGAATCTCGGTGCTACCAACAGCGTGGTCGGCCTGGTGATGTCTTGTTATACCATTGCTGCCGTGTTGATAAGGCCGTTGATCGGTTTCGGCCTTGACCGTCTGGGCCGAAGGACGATCTTTCTCTTTGCCCTGACGGTCTATGCTTTGGTCTTCAACACCTATCTTCTGGCATCCACTGTGCTGATCATGACGATTGTAAGGTTGGTCCATGGATTGACCTGGGGTATGACCACCACCGCCAATTCTACTTTTGCCGGAGACATCATTCCCCCGGCCAGGCGCGGTCAGGGATTCGGCTATTTCGGTATTTCCACCACCCTGGGTATGGCCCTCGGCCCCCTGATCGGAGCTTTCATTTACCGGAATGGAGGCTATACTGCCATGTTTCTTTCGGGTTCCCTGATGGGTTTCATCAGTATGGGTTGTGCAGCCGCCATCCATTATTCCGATTACCGGGTAAAAAAACGGGTCAGCCGGCTGAAGTTCGATCAGATGATTGAACCCACCGCACTCATTCCCTCTTCTAACCTGCTGATAATCATTTTCAGTTACGGAGGGTTGTTGTCTTTCATCTCTTTGTATGGCCAGGAAATCGGAATCGTGAACCCTTCGGGATTCTTTTTTATTTACGCCCTGGGAGTGATCAGCGCCCGTTTTGTAGCAGGAAGGTCACTGGACAAGAAAGGGCCTCGCCGTCTCATCGGCATCTGCCTGACATTGCTGATCGTTGGCTTTCCCCTGCTGGCTTTCTGGCAGACCTCAACCGGCTTTTTCCTTTCCGCAGTGATACTGGGTATCGGGAACGGAGTGGTATTTCCCTCTTTCCAGACAATGATCAACAACATGGTGGATGCCAGTCACCGGGGTGCGGCCAACTCCACTCTTTTTATCGCGGTGGATATCGGGATGGGACTAGGTATGTTACTGGTGGGTGTGATCGCTCAGTTAGCATCACTTCAGACGGCCTTCCTGATCTGTGCCATCGGTTGTACTATCGGGCTGATCCTCTTTTACGCGGTGACTCTTCCTCACTATGGCCGGCACCGGATCATGGATTAAGGCGCGGAAGGTTCGTCCCCTTGAACCGGAGCGGGCCTTGATCCCCTTTGTCTTTTGATGTCATCCATCACATCCAGGTACTTGTTGAACTTTTTATCATCGCGGAGAAGGGCTTTCACCTTATCATCGCGGATTTTTTCCATGTACCCGATCACCTTGGCATTGTTCTCAGCCTTGTATTTTTCGACATCATCGATGAATTGTTTAAAGATGATCGTGAGGGTATCTTTTTGTTCTTTTGTAATATCCATTTTCGGGGCAACCCGGTCGATAAAGCCTTTGGCCCTCTCAGCAGTCGTCAGCTCCTGGGCCGGGGGTTTTTGCGGTTGCTGCGATTGAGGTCTCTGAGCAATAAGAGTCCCTGTCAACAGAAGGACACTGAGCAGGGAAAGCAAGAAGTTCCGGGTGTTCATTGAGCAAGGCTGTTTTCCGTTCAAAGGTATGAAATATTGAAAAATGATGAAAAAATGTAACTTTGGGTCTTGATTCACTCACCCTTTAATGCTTAAACCATGAAAAAGATTCAAATCCTGTTGTTGTTGTTTTGTGTGAACGGACTTCATGGTTTTTCGCAGGAGTTGGCATCATGGCGCGGGCCTGGTCGCGATGGGATCTACCCGGAAACCGGCCTTCTCAGGGTTTGGCCCGAAGGCGGACCGCAACTGTTATGGCATTTTGACGGGTTAGGCGAAGGGCATTCTTCTGCAGCGGTTACAGCAGACAGGGTTTTTGCCACAGGAGTCACCAACGGGATCGGTTATCTCTTCGCATTTGACAACAACGGTAAGTTCCTGTGGAAAATCCCTTTCGGGGAAGATTGGACCGAGAGTTACCCCGGAAGTCGCACGACCCCGCTGGTTTGTGACGGGAAAATCTATCTTCTCAGCGGGATGGGAAAATTGGTTTGCCGTTCCGCAGTTGATGGCGGCCTGGTCTGGACCATCGATCTCCTGAAGGATTATCAGGCACCCAATATCCGGTGGGGTATTACAGAGAACCTGCTGATTGACGGGGAGAAACTCTTTTGCACCCCCGGAGGAAGTGAATACAATGTGATCGCACTCGATAAAAACACCGGCAAACTGATTTGGAAATCCGCAGCTAAAGGAGAAGCCAGTGCTTATTGCTCTCCGACCCTTATTGAGCATAGCGGCCGTAAAATCCTGGTAACGCAGACTGCCTCCTCCATCATAGGGATCGATGCTGCCAAAGGAACCTTCCTGTGGAGTGTTGACCAACCCAATACCTGGTCGGTTCATGCCAACACTCCGCTGTACCACGAAGGACTGATCTATTGTGTTTCAGGATATGGGAAAGGGGGTGTTCAACTCAGGTTGTCACCCGACGGTAACAAGGTGACAGAGGTCTGGAGAAATACCACCATCGGCAACCGGATGGGTGGAGCGGTCCTGCTGAATGGAAAACTCTATGGATCCGACGACAACGGGAAAGCTTGGTACTGTGTCGATTGGAAAACAGGTGTGACCATGTTTTCGGAAAAGATCACGGGTAAAGGGAACATCATCAGCGCCGATAACATGCTTTACTGTTATGGCGAGAACGGGGAGGTGGTACTGGTAAGGCCTGATGGAAACAGTTTTACAAAGATAAGCGCTTTCAAGGTGCCTTATGGAACGGATCAACATTGGGCCCACCTGGTCATCGACAACGGAAAGCTATACATAAGACATGGGAATTCCCTGATGGTTTATGATATCAGGAAAAAATAAGCAGCTTTTACAGACTTTCTCACCGGTTTCATTGGCAAAACGACCCTCCTGATCAAAATTAACCGGTTCTCAGGCATGAAAAACGTATTTTTGTCACAAGATCCATTTTAACTCTTTGCTGATGTTTCGCTCATTTCCTCTCTTCTTCTTTTTGACGCTTCAGGCGTTAATGCTCTTTTCCCAACCTGTTTCCCAGTTCCGCGGGCCATACCGTACAGGGGTTTTCATGGAAACCGGGCTGATGGAAAGCTGGCCTGCTTCCGGTCCTGAATTGCTCTGGAGAGCAGACAGCATCGGCAACGGGTTTTGTTCACCGGTCGTCACAAGTGACCGGATTTTTCTTGCCAGCGAGATGGACAGCATCGGCTACCTTTTTGCTTTTGATAAATCGGGAAAAGTGCTGTGGAAAACCTCTACCGGCCGCGAATGGACTGAAAATTTTCCCGGACCGAGGTCCAGTCCGACGGTTGTGGGCGATCTGCTCTATTATTGCTCCGGCATGGGCGCGGTATTGTGTGTGGAGACAGCAACTGGTCGTCAAAAGTGGTCACGGCACCTGGTCGGGGATTTGCATGGGATCAACGTCCGGTTCGGTTATGCCGAATCGCTCCTGATCGATGGCGACAAAGTGTATTGTTCTCCCGGAGGAACCGATACCAACGTGGTGGCGTTGAACCGTTTTGACGGCACCCTGATCTGGAAGTCAAAAGCGATGGGTGACTCCGCTGCTTACTGTTCGCCGGTGGTTTTTCAGCACAACGGACGGAAGATCCTTTCCACCCTGACGATACACCATCTGATTGGTTTGGATGCAGAGAGCGGAGCCCTTTTGTGGAACCAGCCGATGGAACGGCCCGGAGATATTCATTGCAACATACCTTTTTACCATGATGGAGCCTTGTACTGTAATGATCGCGGAGGGAACGGCATGCTGAAGTTTGTGTTGTCACCGGGAGGTGATTCCATCACCGAAAGCTGGAGAAATTTCAAAGCCGGAAACGTTCAGAGTGGTTTCATCCGCTTAGGCGACTTTTTATACGGCTCAAGATACCGCCCGGCCCGTTTCGAAAGCAATCGTACGGATAACGGGAAAACCGCAGATTCACTCAAATTTGCTGTCGGTTCGGTGATTTTTGCAGACCGAATGCTTTATTGTTACGGGGAAGACGGAACGATGGGGCTGATCCGGCCTGACTCCGGAAAACTTACGCTGGTCAGTTCTTTCAAGATCGTTGATGGCTCCAGGGAACATTTTGCGCATCCGGCGATCGGCGACGGGGTGCTGTACGTGCGTCATGGAAACGCCCTGATGGCTTATGATATCCGGAAGAAAAAGGAGTAAGCCGACCCGCTTTTCACTTACTTTTGCATTAGCAAAACTTCACGAGTGAACCGGCTGAAAGACAGAACATCCCTGTTGTTTGTTGCCCCGCTGATCTTCCTGGGAGTTGCCCTGCTGGCTTGGTGGATCAGCCATGATCCGTCATCAGCCTTCACGGTTTCACTCCCGGGGATGGACGAACGGGGAAAAACAATGGCCACGGAGGAAACGATCCTGATCGGTGAAACTTTTTCCTATACTGCTCCGGGCACCGGAATTCCCGGAACCTCCTGGCCCCGTTTTCGGGGAGCTGATTTCGATAACATCAGTAAAGAGAAGATCCCCCTGATCGACAACTGGGATAAAGCCGGTCCCCGTATCCTCTGGAAAATTCCATTGGGTGAAGGCCATGCTGCACCGGCCGTGTACGACGGGAGAGTCTATCTCCTGGATTATAATGAAACCTCCGGGGAAGACCTGCTGCGCTGTTTCTCGCTGGCATCCGGCGACGAATTATGGCACCGGGGATATAAAGTCAGGTTGAAGCGTAACCATGGACTGAGCCGCACCATTCCTGCAATCAATGAGAAATTCGTGGTGACCATCGGGCCTAAAGGGCAGGTGATGTGTGTCGACCGGCTGACGGGGGAGTTAAAATGGGGCCTTGACCTGGTGAAATCCTTCCA